>JARKUW010000201.1 GCA_029851965.1 Bacteroidota bacterium
GCTGGCTATTCCGAATGTGTATAACCTTTCTAATAATGCAATTCCGATTATCGCAGGTAACACCTATCAGGAAAAGAAGATCAATTCCATTTATGCCACTACGCAATTTGGATTCAAGGATGTGGTGTTTTTGGATTTAACCGGCCGTAATGATTGGTCTAGTGCATTGCCAAAACAGAATAATTCTTACTTCTATCCATCCGCTTCCCTGAGTGTGGTTGCTTCAGACCTGTTGAATATCACCAGTCCGGCTGTCAGCTTTTTAAAGGTACGGGGAAGTTTATCGTCGGTGCGCCGCGATTTGGAACCTTACCAAACTGCATCGAACTTCCAGATCGCTCAGGGCTGGAATGGTGCAACAGTTGCGGTCCACAACAACAATTACCCGAATCCTGACATCCGGCCGGAGAAAGTGAACTCTTATGAGTTTGGATTTGACTCGCGCTTTGCGAACAACCGTGTCGGCCTGGACGTAACGTATTACAAGAGCACGACAACAGATCTGATCATTCCGGTTACGCTGAATCCATCCGCAGGATACGACACCAAACTGATGAATGTTGGTAAAATGACTAACAGAGGTCTGGAAGTGATGTTGAGCGCGACGCCGGTGAAGGCGGCGGATTTCACCTGGGACCTGTCTGTAAACTTTGCCATGAACCGCAATAAAGTAATCTCTTTGGCGGAGAACATCGGGATCTCCCGGATCCGCCAGCTGGAGCGCTGGGCATCTTTGGAGTTGCGCACGCTGAATACCAAGGGCGGTGGTGCTTTTGGGTCGTTATATGGCGATTACCTGATCTACAATGCCGGCGGACTGACACATAAGAACGGCTTGCCGCAGGAAGAAAATGGCGACTGGGGTTACCTGGGTAATGTGAACCCGGATTATACCGTCGGGCTGACCAACAACTTCAGGTACAAAAAGGTATCCCTAAGTGTATTGTTCAGTAAGCAGGAAGGTGGTGTGGTGCATTCACGTACCTACATTGACGGAATCAATGCGGGCAGTTTGAAGGAATCCCTGGTAAACAGGGGCCCGAACGGCAATGGAAGTATGATTGGCGGTGGAACGGACGTAGATACGGGTAACCCGAATGCGACGGAAGTCACGGCTAGGAATTACTGGCGTGCCTACTACAACAACGATGCAATTGCAACGTTCGACGCGACGTACATCAAACTTAGAGAAGTAAAACTAAGCTATGCGCTTCCGGCTTCCCTGATGCAGAAGATTGCAGTGAAGAACGGTTCGATTTCCTTCGTGGGGCGAAACCTCCTGCTGTGGTCGGACGTACCCAATATTGACCCGGAAGTTTCGGCTTATGACGGGCAGTTCCAGGGTGTAGAAGCGATGTCGCTTCCATCCACAAGAAGTATGGGATTCTCCTTAAATCTAAACTTCTAATTCTTCCCTTAACACTCCAATAAAACAAGAAAATGAAGAAATTATTTATAGTCACCGGTATGATCCTGACGTTATTCGGTTCATGCAGCAAGTTTGAAGAAATCAATGTCAACCCAAACAACCCTTCGACGGTACCAGCAGAGATGCTGCTGCCGCCGATCATTCAGGGTGCGGTAAGTGCGATGAATGCCAGTGGCAGCCGCGCGGGGCAGTATGTGCAGCACCTTGCCTGGCTGGGTGGGACGAGTGAGGAAGATGGCCGTTACAACCTGACCGGCGCTTCTTACCGCGAGGAATGGAACGGTGCCATGCGTCTGATTAAGGATGTCAATCAGCTGAAAGACATCGGTACGCAAAGCAACTTACCACAGTATGTTGCGGTGGGGTCAATCCTGAAAGTCTACATCCTGTCGCTGATGGCGGATGCTTACGGCGATATCCCGTACAATGAAGCTGGAATGGGCAACATTACCGGCATGGAATTCGCGCATTATCAGTCGCAACAAGAAGTATATGGATTGATGCTGGCAGATCTGGAATCTGCAAACCAGCAGCTGAAGACGCTCCCTGCAGGGACGGTGTTGAGCCGCGACATCCTGTTTGGTGGCAACATCATTAAATGGAGAAAATTCGCCAATTCGCTTAAGGTGCGGATCTTGATGCGCCAGTCGGCAAAAACGGATGTTGCTGCTGCGGTTGCAAAGATCTTTAACAATCCCGCAGAATATCCGGTTTTTGAAAGCAATGACGATCAGGCCACACTGGTATACAACAACAGTACAGATCTATATTCCTGGTTTATTTTAAATCCTCCGGCCGATGGCAGTGGGGTAGACTTCAATGGCAATGCCCGGGTGAGTGATGTACTGGTTGGCTTGCTGGCCAGCAAGAACGACCCGCGCTTACTTATTTTCGCTGCGCCGACCAAGAATTCCTACAACGCAAACGTTAAAGATCCCATGAAGCCGCTGGCGTATAAGGGACAACGTGCAGGCCTGAGCAATGCAGAGCAACTTGCCGAGTATGCCGCGACAGGGCTGAATAAAGATGATTACTCGGTGATTGGCAAACGGATCCGCAAGGAGAACCGTGCCTTTTTGATGACGTATACAGAGCTGATGTTGCTGAAGACAGAAGCCATACAGCGCAACATGGGTGTAACAGGTGTGGCGCAGACCATCTATCTGGACGCCATTAAGTCTTCACTGAAGAAATGGCCTGCAGTAGGTTCAGCAAGCCGTGCGGAGACCCCTTTCATTTCTGAAGAGCAGATCAACCTCTACCTCGCGCAACCCTCCGTTGCCTTGTCGGGCGCCAACCCGATCCAGCAGATTGCAGAACAGTTGTGGATTGATTCGTACCTGAATGGTTTTGAAGCCTGGGCAGACTGGAAGCGGCTTGGTTTTCCGCAGCTGCGTCCGGGCCCCTCTGTTTTGTCGCCGATACCCGCACGTTATGTGTATTCAGACAATGAGCAGAATAATCCAAACCTGATCCAGTGGGTACAACAGAATATGGGCGGCAAAATGCCGACCCACAATACCAAACTTTGGTTTCAGCCTTAGTGAATTCGACCCTATCAAGTAAAAAAGAAGATGAATACAAACACACATAGATTAAGCGGAGTGCTTTTTTGTCTGCTCACCGCAGTCTGCTGCCTGCCCGTATTGGCACAGAAATATGCCGTAGGGAAGAATGCCCATTCACACAACGACTACCTTCAAAGTCAGCCTTTTTATACCGCGCACAGCAATGGTTTCGCCTCCATGGAGATTGATGTTTTCCAGGTTGGGAATGCGTTGTATGTTGCGCACAAAGAAGAAGAGATTGATCCAAAGCTGACGATAGAAAGCCTGTACCTCGAGCCGTTGTTGCGGCAGATCAAGTTAAACGGCAACAATAAGGCGTACAAGAGCGGTGGCAAGCTGCAGTTCATGATCGATCTAAAGACGAGCGGACCGCTCGCCTTAAAATGTTTAGAAGCAAAGCTGAGGCCCATCCGTCAGCATTTTGATGTGGCCAGCAATCCCGATGCGGTGAAGCTGGTGATCACCGGTGACACACCTGCCCCGGAGCAGTTCGCTGCTTACGATAAGATCTTTTTCTTTGACGGCAAACGCAGTACGCCATATACGGCGGAACAGATGAAACGGGTTGCTTTCTTTAGCGCTAATTTCCAGGATTTCAGTCATTGGAATGGCCTGGGCAGAATGGTTGGCCCCGACTCGCTGAAGGCGAAGAACTTTGTGGATTCCGTACATCAGGTTGGTAAGGCGGTTCGTTTCTGGGGAAATCCGGATTCGAAGACCTGCTGGCAGGCGTTTATGAAGATGGGTGTGGATTACCTGAATACAGACTCGCCTGCGGAGATGGCGAAGTTTCTGAATAAATATGCCGACAATACCTATACGGCTACGGGCAAACATGCTATTTATACGCCGACCTTCAAGACCGATAACGGCAGGTCGAAGCCAAAGAATGTGATCCTTCTGATCAGTGATGGATCCGGATTTTCTTCCTTTTGGGCTGCGGCGACAGCAAATGGGGGCTACCTGAATGCGACAAACATTAAGCATGTCGGATTTTCCAATACGGCGGCAGCGAATGATTATACCACAGATTCCGCGGCAGGTGCGACTGCGATGGCTACAGGAGAAAAAACCAATAACCGCTACATCGGTATGGATGCAAACGGTAAGGAGATTCCGAATTTACCGGAGCGACTGGACAAAATGGGCATCCGGTCGGGCATCGTCAGCAATGACCGCGTGCCGGGTGCAACGCCGGCATCGTTTTTTGCGCACCGTACGGAGCGTGATCAAAGCGATAGCATTGCTTCAGATTTGAGCCGCAGTCCGGTTTCGCTGGTTGTTGCGGGCTACCACGATGCATTTGGCGCCAATCAGGATGCCATCCTGAACCGGGTGAAAGCAAGTGGTTTTGCGGTTTACAAGGGTCTGGAAAATCTGCCGAAGGCGGAGAAAAGCAAGAAAGTGCTTGTGTTTGACAACGACCGGCCGGCGGAGCAATTCAGAATGATTGAAAAGGCATTTGATGAGAGCGTGAAGTTCTTGTCGGCCGACAATAAAAAAGGATTTTTCCTGATGGTTGAAGGTGCGAAGATTGATGCGGGTGGTCACACCAATAAATTGAACGTCAGCATTGATGAATACTTAAGCTTTGACCGCGTGATCGGCAAGGCTTTGGAATATGCCGATAAAGACGGGGAGACGTTGGTGATCATTACATCGGATCATGAAACCGGCGGTTTGATCGTGCTCGATGGCAATTACAAGTCGGGTTCTGTGATGGCTACGTACACGACGAACGATCATACCGGTTTGCCGGTGCCGTTGTTGAGTTACGGCCCGGGTGCAGACCAGTTCACCGGCTTTCTTCAGAATACAGACATCCCGAAAAGGGTGCTGGAACTGTTGAAATAAAAGACGTACGTTAAGATTAAAGAGGGTGTACCATGCGTGGCACCTATAATTCAGTTGCATTAAACAGAAATGCCCCCAAAAGTTAGACACTTTGGGGGCATTTCTGCTGAAAAAAGGGAGCCTGATCATGGCTTGATGATACAGGCTCCTCCTTAAAACAAACCTAACCAGTACTATTTTTTCTGAAACACGGCAACAATGGCGAGTACATCAGACATGCTCAGGGTTTCATCGAAAGCTTCTGTCGCGGCATTTGCGGAGTAGCCTAAGCTTGTAATGTTTACGCCAGCCTGGGTTACGTTATCTTCGCCTTTGTAAGTCGCATTCACCTGAGGGACACCGCTGTCGTTGGCACCGGTGATCCAGGGCTTCATGGCGGTCATTCCGCCACCTGCAGGTGCGCGTCGCATCTGGCGGATGTGTGAGGCGTGACGTGCTTCAACAGAGTGGATTTGCAATGCTGTTTGTAGTACGCCTGGATTGCTCATCAGGTTTCCTGCCTGGCCTTTATAGGCCCTTACACCTGTATCTTCGAGTGCCTGCGCTACGGCAAGAAAGGTTGGATAACTGGAGAAAACCGTTGGAAAGTTTCCCTGAGCCGTATAGTCGAACTGCGCAGGTGTACATTCAACGGGTGTTTTGCCCATTCCTGTTATGGCACCCATGAGTAATTTTACGTGTGCCTTTTCATGATCCCGGATGGTATTGATGGCACCTACGCCTGGTCCAGCGGGTATCAGGCCTGCGGTTGCGGCGCCTTTTTCGTAGAAGTAATATTCCAAGTATTCGAGTGTGAGGGCGAAGTTTAATACTTCGTCGACAGCGACAGGGGCAGATTGCCCGTAAGCCTTATTGAACATGGAGCCCAATGCTAGCGGTACCGCTGCTGCGGCAACTTTGCTACCGATGCCATAAAATTGCTTCATGGCGGCTCTTCTTGGATTCAGGCGTTCATAGATCTCGCCGTCAACTTTTTCTATTTCTGATAATATGTTTACGATATTCATGATTTCGGGATTATGAAGGTAAGTTGCTTCCGTTAATTTTGGTTTTGATATAGGTTTGTGCAATGGCAAGCACATCTAATGGTTTACGCGCTTTGTCGAGCCCATTTACATCTACAACTTCCATGTTTGCGAAAGTTCCATTTTCAATCAGATCGCGGATCAGGGCAGCATGGCGTGCCTCTACGGAAACGATTTTGCCCGCAAGAACCAGGTATTCCGGGTTTTTGA
>JARKUW010000206.1 GCA_029851965.1 Bacteroidota bacterium
AACCGGTATGATGGATATCAGTTCAAGGTGTACAGCAACGATGTAAAAGACCCGGGAAGTATTTGCGACAACAACATCATCTCGCTGCTTGAAGATCGGGCAGGGACCATCTGGATTGCAACGAACAACGGATTAAGCCGCTACAATAGAGACCGTGATTCATTCACCAACTACAAAGCTGATGCTGGTAAAAGTCCAATATCAAGCAATGCGGTCACTTCGCTGGCTGAGGATCATTTGGGAAACATTTGGGTGGGTACCTATGACGGATTAAACATATTCAATAAGAAAACAAACACCTTCGAAAGGGTGCAGGGATTGAGCAATGATCAGATTATGACCATTTATGAAGACCGGCAGCACTGGCTATGGGTGGGAACCCGCAACGGATTAAACCGGCTTAACGTCAAAAGCAAGCGGGTTACGAAGTTTATGCACCTCAACAATAATCCTGCGTCGCTTTCTTTCAACTATGTAAACGCAATTGTGGAGGATCATCAAGGTACATTGTGGGTTGGAACCAATGGCGGAGGATTGAATAAATACAATCCCACGGCGCAATCATTTACTACTTATACAAGCAAATCGGGAAACGCAGATGGGCTCAGTGACAACACCATATTTGCCCTTGCAGCAGGCGAACCAGGTTTTCTGTGGATAGGAACAGAAAAGGGTGTTGATTATTTCGACACCCGGTCGGGGAAGTCCCGGACCTACCGAAACGATCCCCATGATGTAACCAGCTTAAGCGGGACCTCTGTCCGCTGTCTTCTGGTCGACAAAGACATGTTATGGGTGTCCACCTACTCTGGAGGCATCAGCAAATACCACAAAGGCCTGCCGCTTTTTAACGTCCAAAGGAGTGCCCCCGGCCGGTTGAACAGTCCGGTCGTGTGCGACTTCGAAGATGCTGCTGGCGGAAAGATCTGGGTGGCGACAAATGGAGGAGGGTTGAATTTGTTTGATCCTGAAACCGGCGGGTATAGATACTATAAGCACCAGGAGGGTCAGACAAATACACTGTCGAATAATTCCGTTTTAACGTTGCTTAGAAGAAAAAATAGTAACCAACTCTGGATCGGTACTTATGGCGGTGGTTTGGACCTTTTCGATCCGGGCACCGGGGTATTTGAAAACTACAAGAAAGGAACAACTTTAAATACATTGAGTGATGATCACATCTATGCACTGATGGAAGATCATGAGGGAAAACTTTGGATCGGCACCAATTCCGGTGGAGTCAATGTGCTGGATCCGTTTCGAAACAGTATTAAAAGGTATGCCGAAAATCTCAGCGACCGCTCGGACAAACGTTTTCTGACCACAAATGTGATCCGCGCCTTTTATGAGGACACCGACAAAAACGTTTGGATTGGCACCTATGATGGCGGCATAAATGTATGGAACCGCAAGACAGGAACCTTCCGCCGCCTGAACAGGGAGAATAGTAATTTATCCAATAACATCGTATACAGCATCCAATCCGATCGTCAGGGCAACATCTGGGTGGGTACAATGGGTGGTGGGCTGAACCTTTGGAATTCAAAAACTAAGAAGTTTAAGGCTTATACCGTCGACAGCGGGCTGGCAAATAATGTAATCCACAGCATTGTAGAAGACAAATATGGCTATCTGTGGTTAAGTACCAATCATGGCATCAGCAGGTTTGATCCCCAAGCTAAGGAGGTCAGGAACTTCAATCACAACAATCTGGTGCAAAGCCGCGAGTTCCTCGTGAATTCGGGATTTCGAAGCAGCAAAGGAGATGTTTATTTTGGAGGTATAAAAGGATTCAATGCCATTGAACCTGGGAAGGTCAGTTACAATAGGAACATACCCCCGGTTGTTCTTACAGACTTTCAGCTTTTCTACAAATCCGTTGTCCCGAACGAAGACGGATCCCCCTTGAAGCGGGGTATCACAGAAACAAAGGAAATCACCCTGACGCATAAGCAGATGGTTTTGACATTCGTATTCGCTGCACTCGATTTCACCGTTCCGGATGAAAACAAGTATACGTATATGCTGGATGGCTTTGACAAAGACTGGAGTCCGGCAGACAGAAAACATGCCATCACATACACGAATTTGGACCCCGGAAAGTATACTTTCAAAGTGAAAGGGTCAAATAACGATGGCATTTGGACGGAGGAACCGACCACACTAACCATCACCATTCTTCCTCCATTTTGGGCTACCTGGTGGTTTAGACTACTATTACTGTTTGCTGCCGCAGCAATGGTTTACGCCTTCTATTACCTCAGAGTCCGGAACATAAAGCTTCAGAAAAAAATGCTCGAACAACAGGTGATGGAACGGACATCGAAAGTGGAGCAACAGGCCCTGAGGGTTCAGGAACTAAATGAGGAATTGCAGGTCCAGTCTGAAGAGCTGATATCCCAGTCCGAAGAGCTGCAGGCGGCAAATAATGCGCTGACTTGCCAGACGGAAGCGGCTGAGAAAGCCAACCACGCAAAGAGTGCTTTTCTTGCCACAATGAGCCATGAGATCCGTACCCCCATGAACGGCGTACTGGGTATGACCTGGCTGCTCAATAAGACCGAACTCAACGAAGAACAAAAAGGATACACCAGAACGATTCTACAAAGCGGCGAGCTGTTGCTCAACGTAATCAATGATATTCTTGACTTTTCAAAGATCGAATCCGGCAAAATTGAACTGGATCCTCATGACTTTGACCTGCTAGGTTGTGTGGAAGGAGTCCTGAACTTGTTTGCAGACAAAGCTGAGGATCTGTCGATCGTGTTGAAGTACCACATCGATCCTCAATTACCAAAGCAATTTTTTGGGGATGACATGCGTCTCAGACAAATATTGATCAATCTGATTGGCAACGCATTCAAATTTACGACTAAAGGACAGATCTTCCTTGGGGTCAGCGCTCTGCAAATGTTTGATGACGGCAAGGTAAAGCTCAAGTTTGAGGTAAGAGACACAGGAATAGGTATTCCGGCGGAGAAGATTGAAAGATTATTTGAGGCTTTCTCTCAGGTGGATTCCTCTACAAATCGAAAGTACGGTGGATCAGGCCTTGGCCTGGCCATCTGCAAGCGACTCGTTAAGCTGATGGGTGGTAACATAACTGTAGAAAGCATTTACGGAGAAGGGAGTACCTTTATGTTTACCATCATGTTCGAAAGAAGTCAGAAGGTTGCCCGTTCCCTGGAGAAATCAACTCTGCTATCCAGCCCTTTTGACTCCAGTCTGGGTGCAACTAACCCGTTGAAGATCCTCGTGGCCGAAGACAACATAACCAACCAGTTGCTGATCCTTAGGGTATTGGAAAAGCTTGGTTATGAGCCGGAGTTAGCAACCAACGGCATTGAAGTTATTGAGCGGATTGAACAACGAAATTACGATCTGATCCTCATGGATGTGCAAATGCCGGAGATGGACGGATTGGAAGCGACCAGGCATATCCGGCAATATTGCAGCAACCAACCTTATATAATCGCCATGACTGCAAATGCAATGGTCGAAGACCGCGATGCCTGTTTAGCAGCCGGAATGGACAACTACATCTCCAAGCCGGTAAGGTTCGATATACTCATCGGAATGCTTCGGGACATCATCGTCAGGACATAATGAAAGGCTATCCGGCTATGGTCAGTGCACTGAATTGTGCTGCGAGCTGCCTGGTAATCTCGCCTGCTGTTCCTCCGCCAATGACCTTTCCGTCTATTTCAGTTACCGGCAATACATTTTTCGTAGAACTGGTAATGAACGCTTCCTTACAGTTTTGTATATCTTCCAGCCTGATCTCTTTTTCGTAGATTTTTAATCCCGTGCCACTCATCTGCAGCAACTGTTTGCGAACTACTCCTTTCAGTACCTGGTCTTTGCTGGTCAGCACTTCACCATCGCCATTTACAATGAAAAAATTTGCTCTGGGACACTCTTTTATCATTCCGTTATGGTGGTAGAGAACGTCGTCCGCACCGTTTTCTTTGATTAATGGCTGGAGCCATATGGCCATCAGGTAGTCCAGCGTTTTTACCTGCGCCAGCTGCCGGAGATGTGGATAGGTCATCAGCTTGATGCCTTTTTCGTTGAAGCCCGGATTGTTGAACGCATTTTGGGTAATGATCATGTTTGGTTCCGCCAGTGTATATCCATCTGCGGCATAGCCGCCGGTTAGCGTGATCCGGATTCCAGAGTCCGGCAGGTTATTTTTGGCCATCAGGTCAGACAAAAGTGTTTTAATTTCATCCCTTGTCAGACGGACAGGCAAGCGCATTTCTGCTGCGGATTCAAAAAACCTGTCCAGGTGATCATCGAGGAACATGATCCGGCCGTTGATTGTCTTGAAAAAATCAAAGATGCCGTAGCCTCTCTGTATGGCCAGGTCGGTAATGATCACGGACGCACTCGGCGCAGGTAAAAATCTTCCGTTTACCACGGTATATCTATTCATGTTCGATAGCATTGTATTTTTTTAATAATGGGATCACTTTTTCAAGCGGGAGCGATTTAACTTGATGCCCCAACCGTCCCGTAGTGGTTTTTCCGGCGAAAAGAGAATTGATGATGGCTTCTTCCGTTGCCTCGATGGCGGCCATGAAGAGGGGTGATAGCTGTTCGTTGGATAAGACAGCAATTGCTTGAAGTTTTGGTGTCGCCTGATGGGGTACACGTATAGAAGCTGCTGTAGAAAATGCAATTACATAATCGCCGCTGCCGTTGGAGGCGATACCACCAGTTTTGGCTAGACCAAGGAAAGCACGTTTGGCAAGCCGCTCCAGACTTCTGCTGTCTAGCGGGGCATCCGTTGCAACGACCATCATGCAGGAACCGTCGGCACTGTTCATCAGCTTATCGCTGAAGTCAAACTTCCCAAGTGCACGCCCAACCGGTACACCATCGATCTGCAGCACACCGCCAAAGTTACTTTGTACCAGAACGCCTATGCTGTACCCGCCCAGGCTTTGCGGCAGATGCCTGGATGCCGTGCCAATCCCACCTTTGAACCCAAAACATACCGTTCCTGTACCGGCACCGACGGCGCCTTCTTCCACCTGGCCCGGTTTTGCTCGCTTAATGGCACTTAAAACATCCTCTTTTCTGACATGCCGGCCACGTATGTCGTTAAGAAATCCATCATTCGTCTCCCCAACTACTGCATTTACAGATTGCACCGATTCATTTCCTGGCTGCTGTAATGTATATTCCACTAAACCTTGTATGCCCTCAGCTACATTCAGCGTGTTCGTTAATATAATGGGTGTTTCCAAATTGCCGAGTTCGGCAATCTGCGAACTGCCGGTGAGCTTCCCAAAACCGTTTCCGACAAATACGGCAGCAGGTACTTTGGCCTGGAAAATATTGCCGTTGTATGGAAGGACGGCAGTGACCCCGGTACGAATGGAGTCACCTCGAATGATTGTCGTATGACCCACTTCAACGCCGGCAACGTCTGTTATCGCATTCAACGTGCCGGTGGGCAACACGCCAAAATGCAGGCCATAATCCCTCGCCCTTTTTCGTTGCTGTGCTTCCAAGTCGGTAACGAGAGACACAATAAAGAAACAAAGGAAAAGATATCTCATGGCAAAGTTATTTTGAGGTTGTGGACGCACTTCAATCTAGAGCAACTAATGTAGGGAAAATACCCAATTCTTGCCAGCTCGCGGGCAATAGATTTCTGTGGTATGTGCCGGCAATCCACTTGACAGTTTAAAGAGGGAATAATACTTGTTCTATTCCTGTCAGAACGATCAGAATGGGATCGAGCCGATATGGAAGGCGTCTGTCTCATAGTTCTAACAACTAAACTGTTGCATTTGGCTTGTGGGATGTCACCACATGTTGTGGAATAATTCCGCACAATTGGCAACAACATGATGTGCTGATAAATACCTTTTTAAAATATTTTAATATGCCACTACATCACGGAAAAACATTAGAAAAAATCATCAGAAGAAATGGGCTACCATTGGCGAAGGTCGCGAGGTTAACGAAGGTTAACAGACGGTCGGTCTACAATTGGTTTATCAAAGCAGAGCTGAAGCCGGATATAATCTATCGGCTGGGAGAGGTGATTAATCATGATTTCTCCATAGAGTTCCCTGAATTCTTTTCATCAGAGGACTTCAAGGCAGAAAATACCCAGAATCCTTCCTTTAAGATCGATTATGC
Organism: Bacteroidota bacterium; assembly: GCA_029851965.1. Lineage (GTDB taxonomy): Bacteria > Bacteroidota > Bacteroidia > Sphingobacteriales > Sphingobacteriaceae > Pedobacter. The sequence goes on from JARKUW010000206.1 coordinate 6,157, forward strand.
CAGTTCAACTGACGATAATTCGATTTGGAAAGACAAATACATCGATCTTCTGGAGCGTTACAATGCTTTGTTATCCGAGAAGATATCCATCGACATTAAAACGACATAAAGATCCAACCTGTCCGGAAGGAAGTGCTTTCATGCGGATGTGAGCTCCGCCTTCCGGCAGTTTAACAACATTGATACAGGCAGACTTGCATCGTAGTGCTGACATCTGTCGAAAAACAATATCTTTAATCATTAAACCTAAATTATGATGAAGATATACCTTTCCAGGCTGCTATTTACAGCTACTTTTCTGATTTCTACTTTCTCATTAAGTTATGCCCAGGTAAGTAACGCGGAATCCGAGATCCAAAAACTCATGGAAAAGCTGGATGTCGTTGGGCTTTCTGTTGCCGTAGTAAAGAATGACAACATTATATATACCCATTCTTTTGGCCTGAAAAATCTAGAAAGTAATACTCCACTTAACGGCACGGATCTTTTTAGAATTGCCTCTATCTCCAAGTCGTTCTCCGCGACATCGGTAATGCAGCTTGTCGCTGCAGGGAAAATATCATTAGATGATGACTTCAGCAAACTGATCGGCTTCACGGTTCGAAATCCAAAGTTCCCGGAAACGGTAATTACACTCCGAATGGTGCTCTCCCATAGGTCGAGCCTAAATGACAGCCAGGGCTACCTTAAACTCGACGTGATCAATCCGGAGAGAAACCCGGATTGGGCCAAGTGCTACAACGACTATGAACCTGGAAAAGGCTATCAATATTGCAATTTGAATTACAACATGGTAGGTACTGTGATTGAAAAGGTCTCCGGCGAACGATTTGATCAGTATGTTAAAAAACATGTTACTGATCCACTTGGACTTTATGCCGGGTACAATGTAGATGCAATGGACTCGAAACGATTTGTCACACTTTATGAGTACGACACCGTTTCCAGGAAGTTTACTCCATCGCCTATGGCTTACGCGCCAAGAACAGACGAGATTAAGAATTACGTTATGGGGTACAGCACACCGGTTTTCTCTCCAACCGGTGGGATGAAGATCTCTGCCCCGGACCTTGCGAAATATATGACCATGCACATGAATCTGGGCACATATAAGGGCGTTAAAATAATGGAAAAGAAGTACGCCCGGCAGATGCAGAACAAGGTCTCCGAGGAGGAAGGGTATGGGATGGCCATGATGAACTTCGACAATTTAATACCTGGCAAGCGGATGACGGGTCACAGTGGTTCAGCATATGGACTCTACAGCGCTATGTTCTTCCAGCCGAAAGAGAAGTTTGGGTTTGTAGTCATTACCAACGGCTCAAACGGGAAATATAGAGCCAAAGGTGATATTCGAGAAGTATTGAATTCAACCATGAACGTTCTATATAACAATTTCATTAAAGAGTAGCCAAATAAATCAGGGCTGTTATCCTCGGCACAGCCCTGATTTGAAATCCGGCTCCATAAACCCTTAAGATGCAACGCTAT
>JARKUW010000207.1 GCA_029851965.1 Bacteroidota bacterium
GCTATTGTGCCCCGTACCAGATACTATGCCTCCTCTATTGGTGTTCTTGTGCAATACCGGATTATTTTCTGCCTTTTTAAAAGGGCCGAAAGGAGAAGATGATGTGGCATAACCTACGGCATAGTGCTCGCCTCCAAAATGGTTTGCGGAATACATGATATAATAGACACCGTCTTTTTTAAACGTTACTGAACCTTCCGTCCAGCGCCGGTTAACTTCTCCGGTGGTTACAGAAAGGCTTTCCCAAGCGGACTGCTTGTCATTTAACTTCACTGGAGGCCGAAGCACCAACACCGGTTTACCTTTCACGCCCGAGAAGTCTGGCTTCAGCTCTACACAATACACCCAGCTTTCTTCAATCTCTTTATACTTACCACTTTTCCTGGCCTGGTTTGCTATTTCACTCTCCACGGGATGTTTATAAGCTGCCCGCGAATAATATAAATACGATCTGCCATTGGTGTCGAAAAACACATTTGCATCGATAATTGGATATCCGGGATCGAAGAGTGGTTTCGGTGCCAGGTCAACAAACGGTCCTGTAGGTTTGTCGGACACCGCAACCCCCACTTTGAAGTTCTCCATTTCTTTTGCCGGGTTCACCTTCCATTGTGCACTGTAAAAGAGATAGAATTTACCTTTAACCTTATATACCTCCGGTGCCCAGTACGCGCCGTCCCACGCAGTATTCGGATCGCTCCATCCGTTTTTATTGTCATAGGCGTATACCTTTCCTTCCGGCTTCCAGTTGACCAGATCTTTAGATGAATACGCCCTAAAGCCCCGGTCTGCCGATCTTCCCGTGCCATACATGTAATAGGTACCATCGTCAAATAATACAAAGGGATCTCCCAACTGCACCTTCAAAGGATTTGTGTAAACGGTCTCCTTACTGCTTGAACGCGGTTGGGACATTGTAGCCTTAGCAAGCACTGCGATTAAACAAAATAAGATCAGAAATTCTTTTCTCATATAGCCTGGGGTGTAAGGAGTTTTCTGAAATATCGAAATTAAAACGAGCAATAAAGAATGATTGTATAAAAAGGACTCTTTGAAGGCACTAAATTCCATATGTAATACGACCGGAAGCTGCAAATAGATGATGCCTTGCGTGTAGCGAGGTATAAGTTCTAACGTACTTGGTACCGTCAGGCAGACGCACCCTAACATTAAATTAAATCACGAAGAACCTGATAAATGTTCAATCCACTATAAGAAACCACTATTTAATGTAATATTGTACTACCCATACTTTAATGAAACAAAACGCTACTCACTATTACTGGCTCGACTTAATCAGATTTCTTGCGGCACTTCTCGTGGTTCTAGGTCATTACCGGATTACCTTTTTCATTGAATACGGACTATTGCCAGCAGTAGATCAAAATTTATTCGTGATGGCATTTTATTTCATCACGCGATTGGGCCATGAATCTGTATTGGTATTCTTTGTCTTATCTGGATTTCTAGTTGGTGGCAAGTCGCTGATTAGAATACGTGATCATAAATTTGATGTTAAAAGCTATGCACTGGACCGGTCGGTCCGGATTTTACTCCCTTTAATTGGATCATTACTTTTTATTATACCAATCTACCTCGTATGCGACGTCAAGATAGATATGCTGCAATGGCTTGGAAACCTTTTGCAATTACAAGGCATCTTTGTAGAGCCAGTTACCGGGCCGCTTTGGTCGCTGTCTTATGAAGCCTGGTTCTACATCTTCTTTGGAGCAATCGGCGTCATCTTCAGTACTTACGTGAAAGGGCGCAACGCCATTTTTGGCTTTGCTATTCTTTTCATTTGTGCTTTGATCTTTACTAAACTCAACGCATCTTATTTATTCATTTGGTTATCAGGGGCAATCTGTTATCTATTTATACCAGCAAAACCCAACAAGATTGTTGTTGGATCGGCTATGTTCATGTCCTTTGTGTTATTAGCTCTGTTGCAACTAAGTTATAGCTCCAGATATTTGGCGTCAACCGGTCATAACCAGGAAGTTCTTGAACTGTGTTTTTCCTTTTCCTTTTCTATTGTAGTTTGCATGATTGTCGGTATCAGACCTGATCATAAAGTTACCATTGCAATGAATCGTATGAGCGCGCCTTTAGCTTCATTTTCATACACACTGTACCTTACGCACTATCCGCTAATGCTTTTTCTTAGTCACTTTGGATATCAAATGAGTAAGCAAGTTGATTTGTATTCCTTGTGCATGTTTCTATCCGCCGTCACGTTATCAATTGTTGTTGCCTACGCCATTTACTGGGTCTTCGAGAAACGAACTCCACTGGCTAAAAAATGGATTGTTAACAAGTTATCTGCAGAAGCTATACCCACGAATATGAGTAAAGATTCCGCTCTCCTCGAAGAACGTAGATAATGGTTATAAAAGCAATACCGAAACCCAGGCATCTGCGGTGAAATCGATATATAGAACATGATGCATTTACATCTTTATATCAAAATGCTGAACTGCCAGGTTAAATTCTACAAGCAAGCTGTAACGATTTCTAACCCGGAAGGTCTTAAGCACGGAATTTTAAATTTTCATGAATAAAACATTAGTCAAATCTCTCGCCCTTTCCATTGTGTTAAGTTCAATGCTTAGCCCTGCTTTTAGTCAAAATATTCTTCCGCTTGAAACAGCTGCAAAGCTGGCCGACAGCCTCTACAAAGCGAAACAATTTGCACTTGCAACGCCCTACTATGGAATAGTTGCCCAAAAAAGCGACTTCAAAAGCAAAAAATCCAGTGCTTATTACAACATGGCCTGCTGTCTTAGCCTTCAGGGTAAAACCGATTCGGCTTTGCTTATTTTAAACAAAGCCATTGATGCTGGCTACAACAATAAACCGAATATCATTGCAGATAGCGACCTCAATTCCTTACATATCGATCCTGCCTGGAGCGCATTGCTTGAAAGGGTGCCCGAACGTAAAAAGGTGCTAAACGATGATCCAAGAAAAGCCGGATTTGTCACCTCAGACATTCACCATTTTTGGGAAGCGTACGACCAGGCCCTGAAAGATACGGCTAATTTCAAAGCCATCATGAAGAAGTTGTACTTCGACCGGGCGAGTAAAGGGATGGAGGATTACATGGGTGCCAAAGTGAGCAGCATTGACTTCTTTATTGATCACATCCGCTCGGCGCCTAAGCTTTATGCAGCCATCCGCAACAACACCTACAAAACGGATGCATACAAACCGGCATTTATGGCCTCCTACTTAAAAATGAAATCCCTATATGCCCAATCTAAATTTCCGGATGTGTACTTCGTCATCGGTGCTTTCACCAGCGGCGGAACAGCCACAGATCTTGGATTATTGCTGGGTGTGAACCAGGTGGCTGGCGATTCCAGTGTCCCAGTCGATGAGCTCAGCTTTCAGAAACGTACCCGCCTGAACAATATCGGGCTGCTGCCGAATCTGCTCGCCCATGAACTGGTACATTATCAGCAGGACGGCATGAAAAAAGATACCACCACCCTGAGTTACGTCATCATGGAAGGGATGGCCGACTGCATCGGCGAGCTGATCAGCGGTAATACCGCAAACAAAAAGCTTTTCGATTGGGCAAAAGGTAAGGAAAAACAGATCTGGAACAAGTTCAAACCAGATATGTATTTCGACCGTTACGACAACTGGATTGCCAACTCCAAAAGTTCGTCTCCTGACAATTTACCGGATCAGGGTTACTGGATAGGCTACCAGATCTGTAAAGCGTATTATGAGCAAAGCAAAGACAAAAAGCAGGCGATTCACGACATGCTGCACATTCAGGATTATAAGGCTTTCCTTGACAAAAGCAAATGGGAGGATAAAGTAGCTGCACTTTAGGAGCAATAGGCTCAACTTCGACTAGTTAAAGAAACCTGACCATTTTAAGGGTGCCGTTTTTATATAGTATATTCAGCCAAAATATACAGAATGAGGCTAACGCTCCAGGAAGCTCTAAGAAGAGAGAAGAATAATTTTAATTTAATAAGACTAACGGCCGCTATAGCCGTCATTTTTGGTCACTCCTGGGCAGTTTTTCAATCAGGTGGAAATATTGAACCCTTCAAAAATATATTGAAAGTTGATTTCAGCGGGAGTCTGGCTGTTTATGCATTTTTCTTCTTGAGCGGCATATTCATCACTTCAAGCTTTGATCATTCAAAAAGCTGGATCAGGTTTGTACTTATGCGACTGTTCCGGATTTATCCAGGTTTGATAGTTTGCATCCTTTTGACTGTATTTTTAATCGGCCCTGTATTTTCAAGCCTAAGTATTCAGGATTACTTTACCGATTATCAGACTTGGAAGTATTTAATGAAAAACATGGTCATGCTGAGATTTGAGCCGACGCTAACAGGAATATTCACCAACAATAAATACAATAGCTCAATAAACGCTTCATTATGGAGTTTGCCTTTGGAGATCAAATGCTATTTCATCGTATTTATAGTTGGCATCTCAGGTTTGCTTAAGAGGAAGATTGCTGTTTCGGTGGTTTTTCTTGTACTGATTTGTATTTATAAGTTCAATCCGAACATTGTGTTGGATTCTTTTAAACCCTTGTTGTTCTTCTCTTTGGGAATGACTGTATATGCATTTAGAAATTACCTGGCAATTGATTTTAGACTATGGATTATAATGCTTGGGTTGAGTATTGCTGCTTATTTTATCAATGCGACCATGTTTATCGATCTATTTTATTTGACTTTTGCTTATTCGATTCTAATTGCTGGAACCTCGTCACTTGCAATGGGCATTAACTTACCAGGTGATTTCTCCTATGGCATTTATATCTACGGCTTTTTAGTGCAACAAATAACAGCTCACTATCTACCCCAGCTCACAGTTTATAACAGCATGCTGATCACCATGCCAATAAGCTGTGTTTTAGGCGCGCTATCCTGGTACTTAATTGAATCACCAGCGATGGACTTAGGGAAAAGAACGTCGTCTACATTTATCTTTCCACCATCCAGTATCATATAAAAGTCGTATGTTAACGAACATATAGGTCATGAAAATACTTTTAACAGGAACAACTGGCTACATTGCCCAGCGACTTTTACCCTTATTGCTGGAAGGGGGGCACGAACTGTTTTGCTGCCTTAGAGATAAAAGCCGTTTTGATTTGGAGAAGTATAAAGAATTTAAGATCACGTTGTTGGATGTCGACTTTCTGAACCCAGATTCTTTAGGCGTTATCCCGAATGACATCGATGCCGCATATTATCTCATGCATTCCATGTCGGCCGCTTCGGACTTCTCAGAAATGGAAGGTCAGACGGCCAGCAACTTCAAAAGGCGACTGGAACAAACCAATGTCAGGCAAGTTATTTTTCTAAGCGGCATCATAAATGACAAAGAACTTTCCAGGCACTTAGATTCCAGAAAGAATGTAGAAGAGATTCTGGCATCAGAAAGTTATGCTTTAACAACACTCAGAGCAGGAATTATTGTGGGCTCTGGAAGTGCCAGCTTCGAGATCATTCGAGACCTCGTTGAAAAGCTCCCGGTTATGATTGCTCCACAATGGCTCAACACCAAGTGCCAGCCCATCGCCATCCGAAATGTGCTGGAATACCTGTACGGCGTCTTGCTGTCTGAACCTGACTTTAACCAATCTTATGACATTGCGGGCCCCGAAACCATCACCTATAAAGAAATGCTGCTGCGGTTTGCAGAAGTGCGAAAACTGAAAAGATACATCCTGGTTGTACCTGTAATGACTCCAAAGCTCTCCTCCTACTGGTTGTATTTTGTAACCTCCGTATCCTATACCCTTGCCCAGAACCTGGTAGATAGCATGAAAGTGGAAATCATCGGTAAACCGAACACACTGAGGCAAAGATTAAACATAGCACTCATTCCCTACAATGAAGCTATTGAACTTGCTTTCGGCAAGATTGAACAAAACCAGGTCATCTCCAGCTGGCGCGATGCCATGAACAGCAGCGCCTACCAGTCGGGATTTTCTAGCCTGGTGGAGGTTCCCGTTGATGGTTGTTTCACAGATAAACGTCAGACCAAGGTGAGTAATCCTGAACTCGTGATGAATAACATTTGGTCCATTGGCGGGGAGACCGGCTGGTACTATGCCGATTTTCTATGGTCACTCCGGGGTGTGCTGGATAAAATGGTTGGTGGCGTTGGACTTAAAAGAGGCCGAACCCACCTAAACGAAATACTTCCGGGAAATGTTATCGACTTCTGGAGGGTTATTCTTGCGGATAAAAAAGACCGTCGACTACTCCTCTATGCAGAAATGAAATTACCTGGCGAAGCCTGGCTGGAATTCAGATTGGACAAAAATAATGTACTCCATCAAACGGCCACGTTCCGCCCACTAGGCTTATTGGGTCGACTTTACTGGTATTCCGTTCTACCTTTTCATGCTTTTATCTTCAAAGGGATGCTCAACAGAATTGCCCGAACCTAGACTCCCGTTTGCCTACTTTAGCTGCGAAAGGTGTTTAAACTGCTGAGTTAATCATTTAGATGATTGTTAGTCTCAATCATTTCAGATTCGACTTAACAATATAGGCTAAGAAAAAGCTTTTACAAGTGTCTGAAAAAGGGACTGTTTTAGCAAGACTACAAAGGCCGACAAACCATTTTTTGTATTAAGTATAGACTAGCCACCGATTGAAATCATGCTTCGGTTATTAATTCCCTGCGCATCGATTAGTTGAAACGGCTTATCAAGCTGTCCGCCAAGCTCTTTCTTCTTACTCCAAATTGAAGCATGAATTAAATGAAGCACCTCCTGATTAGCTCTTAGCGGAGTTAGTAAATCAGTTTCCCCATCGCTAAAAAGACAATTCTTAAGTTTTCCATCCGCAGTTAGTCGCATCCGGTTACAAGTACTGCAAAAAGGCGCAGTCATTGTACTTATTATAGCAAAGGAACCCTTGTGGCCAGGAATAATGAAGCTCTTGGCAGTATCATGAGGTTTCCCTTCAACAGGAAGAACAATGTAATCCTTTTGAATTACAGTTAAAATTTCTTGAAGTGAGAAAAGCTTATTACTAGTCCATTTATTGCCGTTAAAAGGCATAAATTCAATAAACCTGATTTGTACTGCCTGATGTTTGGTCCAGCTGATAAAGTCACAGATCTCATCATCATTTAAACCTTTCATCACAACCATATTGATTTTAACTGTGATGTCGTTCTGTAAGAGCAATTCAATATTGTTTCGAACCTGCTTAAACACGTCTCGCCTGGTAATGAGCATAAATTTCTCCCTTTGCAAGGTGTCAAGGCTGATGTTAACGACCTTAATACCAGCGGAAATTAATGCAGGAAGCATTTCTGCGATTCTTGTTCCATTAGTTGTGATCACCAGTTCGACCGGAAGTTTGCCAAGCCCCTCAATTATTTCTGAGGCGTCTTTACGGACCAAAGGTTCACCACCAGTCAGTCTGATCTTATTTACCCCCTGGTCAACAAATATTCTTGCTAATGCTAATATCTCCTTCGGTTGCATTAGCCTGGATGCTGGAGTAAAATCATAATCCTCTTCCGGCATGCAATAAAAGCATCGAAAGTTACAGTATCCGTAAGTGATATCCGCAGATAATCGTGTATGCGTCCAAAAGAATCTGCGATCATGCTTAGATTATTGAATAAATAGAACCTTGAAAGTTCAATTAAGTAATGTTTTATTCAGTACTGCTTTGTTTTGCTGCTAATTGAATTGCTTCTTTGATGCGCAGATAGGTTCCACAACGGCAAATATTGCCTGCCATTGCGTCGTTAATGTCCTGGTCTGAAGGGTTACTATTCTCCTTAAGCAGAACTGCGGCCGACATGATTTGTCCAGCCTGACAATAACCGCATTGTGAAACATCCAATTCCAGCCAGGCCTTTTGAAGTGGATGACTGTTATTCTCTGACAAACCTTCAATGGTTACAACTTTTCTTCCCTGGGCACGGCTTATTTTTGTAACGCATGAGCGAACAGCTTCACCATCGAGATGGACTACGCAAGCTCCGCATTGAGCCACGCCACATCCATATTTTGTTCCCACAAGACCAATGTTATCGCGAAGCACCCATAACAATGGCGTATTTGGATCGGCCTCTACCTTATAGGTTTTCTTATTTATATTCAGCGTAATCATATGTAAATTGTAACTAGTGAAAAGAAGTGATAATTAAATACTGGTTGGCTCAATTTTCGACAAAGCGAAGGGTTGCTGATAATGACGTTTTCCGGACGCCTTATAAAGGGCATTGGCTACTGCCCCAAAGACGGGTGGAAACGGCGGTTCACCTAATCCTGTTGGATCTATATCATTTTGTACAAATGAAACTTCAATCTTCTTGGGGGCTTCATGAATTCTAATAACCCGGTAACTATGAAAGTTATTCTCTGCTACAACGCCATTTTTGTGCGTTAAACCACCATACAAACTGTTCCCAATGCCATCTACAACTGCTCCCTGAATCATATTTATTGCTGCATCCGGATTTATCACAATCCCACAATCAACAGCACTAAAAACCTGCTCCACATAGGGATGTCCATCTTTTAATGTCAAGTCCACAACATGGGCTGCATACGAATTGTGGCAAAAGTAAGCCGCCACCCCACGGCTATATTTTTTATGTTCTGCACCATTCCATCCTGATTTGTCACGCACCAGTTCAAGCACGCCGGCATACCGGTCAGCATCATATTCATTATTCTTTCCAACGGGATTTTCTTTAGCCCTCTTCAAAAGTTCCAATCGGAAGTCTATTGGATCTTTGCCCATTACTTCTGCAAGCTCATCTAAAAACGATTGTTCTGCAGCTGCGTTAAAATTGGATCGTGGGGCCCGGAATGCTCCAACGGTTATATTAGACGGTATCTCCCAGCTTTCGGCAAGATAATTATCTACCGCACCGGCAGGAAACCTATTGGCATGAATAGCGTGTTCGGGAATTCCTCCACCTTTAACGTGAAAACCAATCAGGTTTATATCGGCATCTAAAGCAGCACGGTAGGTGGCGGTGTACATAGGCCTATAAATACCATAGGTGGAGTCATCTTCACGGCTATAGATCAGTTTTATTGGTGCATTCGCTTTCTTTGAAATAAGGGCCGCCTCTACCAGGTAGTGTCCATATGCCCTACGGCCAAAGCCTCCACCCATCCGGGTCATTTGAATTTCTATCTGCTCTGGGGGTAGTTTTAATACTTTTGCAAGCGTGGGCTCCGTCCAGCCTGGGGCCTGTAAAGGACCTACCAGTAACGCTTTATCATCCGTTACGTGCGCAAAGAAATTCATTGGCTCCATACAATTATGGGCGAGAAAGGGAGCATTGTAAGTACGTTCCAGAATCTGAGCCGCGTTCTTAAAAGCTGCTTCGGGATCTCCGTCCCTTCTTAACTGCTGAGCAGGTTTCTTTGCATATTCCTCCATTTTTTTTAGCTGAGTAGCAGTAGTCTCCAATTCTCCGGGAACAATCACCTCCCGCTTTCCACCTCTACCAGCCATAGTATCCTTGAGATCACCGGCAGGAACCCAATCAACAATCAGTTTCTTACGGGCATTAATCACTTCCCAGGTGGTTTTACCTACAACTACAATCAGGTCATTAAATGTGCGAACATCGAAACCTCCCTGTTCCAGACCTTCTTCGTATAACTTTATGGTAAAAACGTCTTTTATACCCGGCATTTTAAGGGCTGCCGAGGCATCAAAGGATTTGTGTGTCAGGCCGAATGCAGGCGGATGCTGTATCATCGCAATCAGCATACCTTCATGTTGATAATCCAGTCCGAAAAGCGGTTTACCACTGACAAGCTTCGCTCCTTCAACATTTTTTTGAGATTGCCTTACAACGTTAAAATCTTTTACCTCTTTCAATTTCACGCCTTTTGGAACCGGAATTTCCGACGCTTTAGCAGCCAATTCCCCATATGTGGCTTTCTTGCCACTTTTTTCATGATAGACCACGCCACCCTTGGTCGTCAATTCTTCTAAGGGGACGCTCCAGGTGCCAGCTGCAGCAAGCAGGAGCATTTGACGTGCCGTTGCACCGGCCTCTCTGAGCGGCTTCCAGTACATTCTCATTGAATTACT
>JARKUW010000228.1 GCA_029851965.1 Bacteroidota bacterium
GGCAGAACAGGTGCTCCTGAAGCATCAAATATGGCGGCGCTGGAGAAGTCTTTAACGATGAGGTATAAGTTGAGCAGAATATTGTTGATGCCCTGAAAAGCAGGACCTTTAACCGAAATAAGATCAATCTCTACCGATCCCACGGTAAGATTATCAGCCAGAGACTCGATCATCGTTTTGGGATCATGGTTGTAATAAAAAGCAGCATAGACCAGGTTTACGCCGATAATTCCAAGCACATTCTGCTGCAAAGCAGCATCCGTATCCAACAAGCGCACATGAAAGAAGATCTCGTTTGGTTCTCCACCAGGTTCTGCCTGAAACTGAATACCGATCCATCCATGTGGATCATTGGATTTGTTGTAGTTTAAGGTGGTTACGGTATCTGCAAAAGAGAAGAAGGTGCGGAAATCGTACTTTTCACCCGAAAGACGTTGCTTAAGCAAGCTGAATTCATGATCAAGCATTTTAATTAAGCGCGACTGGCTTACGTACCTGCCGGTTTCTTCGGCACCATAGATGGCGTCACTGAAGGTCATATCATAGGCCGACATGGTTTTTGCAACTGTTCCTGATGCTGCTCCTGCTGTAAAGAAATTTCTGGCTACCTCCTGCCCTGCACCGATCTCGGCGAATGTCCCATAAATTTTGGGGTTCAGGTTTATTTTCAGGGCTTTTCTCTTTGTATCCAGAATTTCTCTTTCCATGGCACAAAATTAAAATAAACTGAGATATATCGGATGATTAAATTTCCTATCTTGGGAACTGATGCTAAACATTAAGAATCTTGAAATACAGTTTCAGAACCAGGAAGATAAGACCTGGATCACCGCTGTAAGAAACGTAAACTTCGAAATCGGACAAGGAAAGGTACTTGGAATTGTCGGCGAATCAGGCTCGGGAAAGTCGGTCACTTCATTCTCCATCATGCGTCTGCTGGACGAATCCAGCTCAAAAATTGGTGGTAGACTCGAGTTCAACGACATCAACTTACTTAACCTTTCATCAGAAGAAATCCGGGAATTTCGTGGGAACAGGATTTCCATGATCTTCCAGGAACCAATGACCTCGCTCAACCCGGTATTTACCTGCGGGTTTCAGGTGCAGGAAGCCATTATCCTCCATCAAAAAACAACCAGAGAAGAAGCCAAATCCCGGACCATAGCACTGTTCAATGAAGTGCAACTTCCCCGGCCGGAAAACATATATGAAAGCTACCCCCATCAACTCTCCGGCGGACAGAAGCAGCGGGTGATGATTGCCATGGCGCTGAGCTGTAATCCGGAATTGCTAATCGCGGATGAACCAACCACCGCTCTGGATGTGACGGTTCAGAAGATGATTCTTGAATTGCTCCTAAAGCTGAAGAAGGAGCGCAATATGGCCATGATCTTTATTTCCCATGACCTTGCCGTCATCAGCGAAATTGCGGATCAGGTAGCAGTGATGTACAAAGGCGAGATTGTGGAGCAGGGAACCGCGCAGGAGATCTTTCATCATGCGAAACATCCATACACGCAAGGTCTGCTGGCCTGCAGGCCGTCGCCGGAAAGGCTGTTGAAGAAATTGCCGGTTGTTGCTGACTTTCTTAATGCAGACAAACAGGTGGGACTGGCACATTTGCTCGCGGCAAACAATTATACTGAGGCGGAAATTAAAGCACGCCGCGACCGGCTTTATGGCCAGAGTCCATTGTTGCAGGTGAAAAACCTTTGTACCTGGTACCCGATCAACCAGGGAATGTTCGGAAAGCCGAAAAACTTTGTTAAAGCCGTGGATGATATCACTTTTGATGTTTTTGCAGGTGAAACGCTGGGGCTGGTTGGTGAATCGGGATGCGGAAAGAGCACCCTTGGCCGGAGCATTCTCAGGCTGGTCGACCCGACCTCCGGTCAGATTCTTTTTAATGGAAAGGATCTGAGGGCTATGGACAGCGCAGACTTAAGAAAAATCAGGAAGGACATTCAGATTATCTTTCAGGATCCATACTCCTCGTTAAACCCGAGGATGACCATTGGAAATGCCCTAACCGAGCCGCTGAAGGTACACCAGCTGTTTGACAATGACCAGCAACGGAAAGCACACATTCTGCGTTTACTGGAGCGTGTAGACCTGAAACGTGAACATTTCGACCGCTATCCCCACGAATTCTCAGGCGGACAGCGCCAACGTATTGTAATAGCAAGAGCCCTGGCGCTCCAGCCTAAATTCATCATCTGTGATGAATCTGTATCGGCATTGGATGTTTCCGTGCAGGCACAAGTGCTTAATTTGCTCCGGGAACTGCAGGAGGAATTCGGACTGACCTACATCTTTATCTCACACGATCTTGCAGTTGTCAAACACATTTCGGACCGGATGATTGTTATGAACAAGGGAAAGGTGGAAGAAGAGGGTTTTCCCGAAGATATTTACAACAATCCGAAAGCACTTTATACCCGTAAGCTCATCGATGCTATTCCCGGAACTGCCGCAAAATTGTAGGCATTAAGGGAAGGAAATCATCGCAAAGTGTTACCTTCGGGCTGATAGAATTAATACTATGGCAAAAAAGAAATCTGGCCAGTTAGAACAAGTTTTAACCCAGCTGATTAGCGATGTTCTTGAAAAAAACCAGAACGAACCATTAAACTACAAGCAGGTCTCTGCTAAACTCAATATTACCGACGTCGACTCCCGCGAAACCATACTCGAACTTTTGAAGGAACAAGTGGTTAAAGGCGTATTTGAAGAGCCTGAAAAGGGCAAATTCCGCCTTAAGGATCTGAAGACTTTCATTATCGGGAAAGTCGATATGACTGCAGACGGATCTGCGTTTGTCGTTCCTGATGACGAATTTGAAAAAGACGTATATGTTTCCTCCCGTAAGCTGCATACCGCACTGCACGGTGACAAAGTCAAAGTATACATGTTCGCCAAGAAAAGTGGCCGCAAGAATGAAGGTGAGGTAATTGAAATCATCGAAAGACACAAGACGGACTTCATTGGTGTGGTAAAAATCTCCGAGCGCTTCGCCTTTGTGATGATTGATGACCGCAAGATGCTCCACGATATCTTTGTTCCGCTTACGGACCTAAACGGCGCAAAAGACGGACAAAAAGTGCAGGTCGGGATAACGGATTGGCCTGAGGGCGCTAAAAACCCGATCGGTAAGATCATTCACATCTTAGGCGAACAAGGAGAAAACGATACGGAGATGAACGCCATCCTGGCGCAGTTTGGATTTCCCTTGAATTTCCCTCCTGAAGTGGAGAAAGAGGCAAATGCAATACCTGAAGAAATCTCAGAAGCGGAGATCAAAAGCCGCCGCGATTTCAGAGACACCATAACATTCACCATAGATCCTGCAGACGCAAAAGATTTTGATGATGCGATCTCCTTCAAAAAGCTGGAGAATGGCAACTATGAAGTCGGTGTCCATATTGCGGACGTATCCCACTACGTGGTACCAGGCTCCGCCCTGGATAAAGAAGCGTATTCACGAGCTACTTCCGTTTACCTGGTAGACCGGGTGATACCCATGCTTCCTGAACGTTTAAGTAACGGTGTATGTTCCTTACGCCCCAATGAGGATAAATTGTGCTTTGCCGCCGTAATGGAGCTTGACGAAGAAGCGAACGTGGTTAAAGAATGGTTCGGCAGAACGGTGATTCATTCGGATACCCGTTTCAGCTACGAAGATGCACAGGAAGTTATTGAAACCAGGCGGGGAAAGCACGTTGACGAGATCGTAAAGCTGAACGAACTGGCCCATATCTTACGGGAACGTAAGTTTAAGAACGGTGCAATTAACTTTGAAAGCACAGAGGTAAAATTTAAACTGGATGAAAAGGGCAAACCAATTGGCGTCTATGTAAAAGAACGCAAAGATGCGCATAAGCTGATCGAAGATTTTATGCTACTGGCCAACCGTAAGGTTGCGGAACACGTCGCTAAAATGACCAAGGGTAAGAAGAAGTTCACGTTCGTCTACCGGTCCCACGACTCCCCTAACCTGGAGAACCTGGGCAACTTTGCACTGTTTGCTGCACGGTTTGGTTACAAGATCAACATGAAGTCGGACCGGGAGATTGCAAAATCCCTGAATTACCTGATGGAGGATGTGGAAGGCAAGAAAGAACAAAATGTGCTGACGCAACTAGCCATTCGTTCCATGGCGAAGGCGATATACACGACAAAGAAGACCAGTCACTACGGACTCGCCTTTGATCATTATACACACTTTACATCTCCTATCCGGCGTTATCCGGATGTGATGGTCCATAGACTGCTTGCTGCGTATTTAAACAACGAGAAGTCTGGCAGCGAGGACGAGTATGAAGAAGCAGCGTCCCACTCATCGGCAATGGAAAAGCGCGCTGCAGATGCGGAGCGTGCTTCCATCAAGTACAAGCAGGTGGAGTACCTGGAGGAGAACGTCGGGAAGCTCTTTATGGGTATCATCTCCGGCGTGACCGAATGGGGCATGTATGTAGAGCTGATTGAAAACAAATGCGAAGGCATGATACGGCTGAGAGACATTGCGGATGACTTCTATGTGCTCGACGAGAAGAACTACTGTATTGTCGGACAAAGAAAGAAGAAGAAATACCAGCTCGGCGATGAGGTGAAGGTTAAGGTGAAGAAAGTTGATCTTGCCAAGCGCCAGATAGATTTCGCGCTGGTTCAGGATTAATTAGGAGAAAAGTTATAACTACAACAGAATAAATGTATACGATACCAGAATTGCAGCAGCTGATAGAAAAAGCAATACCTGAAATTGAATATCCTTCATACCCACAGAATTTATATGAACCGATAAGCTACATCATGAACCTGGGCGGCAAGCGGCTTCGCCCTGCCCTGGTCCTGATCGCAACCGACCTCTTCAGTGGCGATGTGTTGAAAGCCATGCCGGCGGCGCTTGCAATCGAGACGTTTCACAACTTCACCCTGATCCACGACGACATCATGGACAATGCTCCGCTACGCCGGGGTAAACAGACGGTTCATGAGAAATGGGGAACAAACAACGCAATCTTAAGCGGCGATGTGATGATGGTGGAAGCAAACAAGCAGCTGGCACAAGTGGATAGCAGTGTACTGAAAGACGTACTCAATACATTCAATGCCACGGCTCAGGGGGTATGTGAAGGCCAGCAGCTCGACATGGAATTTGAAACACGGGCAGATGTAAGTATCCCCGAGTACATTGATATGATCCGCCTGAAGACTGCCGTATTGGTTGGTGGGGCCATGAAGCTCGGCGCAATTATAGCCAATGCACCTCATACATCAGCGGACTTAATCTATGAGTTTGGTGAGCGGCTGGGTATCGCCTTCCAGCTCCAGGATGACATCCTTGATGTGTACGGTGACCCGGAAAAGTTCGGAAAACAGGTTGGAGGAGACATCATTTCAAATAAGAAAACCTTTCTTCTGCTATCCTTACAGCAACAACTCAGCATTGCAGATCAGAAGCTCCTCGACGCCCAGCTGATCAATGAGACGGATACCAAGGTTCAGAATGTAACAGATCTATACAACCAGTACCAGATTAAAGAACTGGCTACTGCTGAAATGCAGCATCATCTAAATCATGCCTTCGCCGCACTGGAAAAGATAGACGTTCCCGCAGAGCGGAAAAGCCAGCTCATTCAGCTTGCAAATGAACTGATGAACCGGGACCGCTAAGAGCCCGGCATTAATCACTAAAAAAGGTCCTGAACTTAC
>JARKUW010000231.1 GCA_029851965.1 Bacteroidota bacterium
GTGGTACAAACTAGAAGAGCAGTCTGCCATGCAGGAACGTTTGCTCACAACGCAGAATCTGGCTAAGGAAGCGGAGCTGAACAAGCTCAGACATCAGTTGCAGCCACACTTTTTGTTCAACAGCTTAAATTCGGTGTATGCACTGACGATCGTGAACCCCAAGGAGGCAGGGCCTATGATCACCAGGCTGGCCTCTTTCCTGCGTGGTACGCTAAAACGTGACGATGAGATCTGGGTAAGCGTAGCCGAGGAGATGGAATATATTCAACTGTATCTTGACATTGAGAAGGTACGCTTTAGCCACCGTTTGAATCTGGATATTCAGGTTGATCAGGAGACGCTTGAACTTAAGCTTCCTGGCACCTTGCTGCAGCCTATTGTAGAAAATGCGATCAAGTTTGGCTTATACAACACGGCAGCTGCGATAACCATCTCCATTGCCGTGACTGTTGAACAGCGACTGCTTACATTGACTGTAAAGAATCCTTACGATCCGGGCAACCGGGAGCGTGGAGGCACCGGCTTCGGTTTGAATGCCATAAGGAGAAGATTATATTTGCTCTTTGCAGACAATACGCTGCTGCAGACAAGATCCACGGAGGACAATCAATTTATTACAACGCTTAGAATTCCCCAGCATGATAACAACGATTCTGATAGACGATGAGCCTTTAGCGAGAGATATCATTAAGTATTATTTGAATGACTATCCGGATATTCAGATTGTTGCAGAATGTAATGACGGCTTCGAGGGTTTAAAGGCAATTGGCCAGATGAAGCCCGACCTGATTTTCCTGGACATACAGATGCCGAAGATCACTGGCTTTGAGATGCTGGAGCTAATGGAGGAGCGTCCTGCCGTTATTTTTACAACTGCTTTTGATGAATTTGCCATCAAAGCCTTCGAGGTTAATGCCGTAGATTACCTGCTAAAACCCATTGAAAAATCGAGGTTTGATGCTGCCCTGGCAAGACTGCCATCCAGAATGGGCGCAGCTGAAAGCAAGATAAGCGATGTGCTGTTGGACAAGGTCTCGTCTGCAAATGCAGCACAGCGGGATCGTGTTGTCGTGAAAAATAATGGTGTCATAAAGATTATACCAGCAGGGGATATCCACTACCTGGAGGCGGATGATGATCATGTGCGATTGAGTACTGCCGAAGGGGTGTTTGTTAAAAATAAGACAATGAGCCATTTTGAGCAGTTATTGGATCCCAATCAGTTTATCCGCATCCATCGGTCTTACATCATAAACCTTGGTCAGGTCACTAAAATCGAGCTGAAAGAAAAAGATAGTTACGTCGTCCTGCTAAAATCAGATATTTGGTTGCCGGTAAGTAAATCTGGTTACGGCAGGTTGAAGGTCGCTCTCGGCATTTGACGAGATATATCCTGTTTAATACTTGCATATAAATAAAAAGGAAGCTATATTTGCACTTCTTATTTAAAAAATACAGTTAAGATATAATACAGTTATGAAAAGAACATTCCAACCTTCGCAAAGAAAGAGAAGAAATAAACATGGCTTCCGCGAAAGAATGGCAACAGCTAACGGTAGAAGAGTATTAGCTTCTCGTCGTGCAAAAGGAAGAAAGAAATTATCTGTTTCTGACGAACGTCGTCACAAAGCATAATTTGATTGCAGCACGCTAAGTGTTAGCAGATCGTTATCGTCTGCCATTTTGCAATCAAAGCATGAAAACATTTACTAAAGAAGAACGGTTATGTAGCAAACGGTCATTAGATCTGCTATTTAAGAACGGTTCTTCTTTTTTATTGTACCCCTACCGCGTTTCCTACCTTTTTGTGCCGGATGATACTCAAGTTCCCGTTCAGGTGGTGATCAACGTATCCAAGAGAAGGTACAAGAAGGCGGTTGACCGAAACCTGATTAAGCGCCGGACCCGGGAAGCTTACCGCCATCAAAAGCAAGAAGAATTATATGCCTTCCTGAATAAACCGGAGCACAAGTTGTTGCTTTCTCTACAGTTTGTGGGGAAACAAAAGTATGATTTTAGCTTCCTGGAAAAGAAGTTGTTGGGTGTGCTGAAGAAACTCAGATCTAAGCTGAATACAGATGAAGGTAATTAAAAGCATCTTCGCGTGGTTATTTCTAATGCTTATAAAGCTATATCAATGGTTTTTGTCGCCAATTTTGGGCGCCAGCTGTCGCTTTACACCCACTTGTTCCCAGTATGGGATTGAGGCCATTAAAAAGCACGGCCCTTTCAAGGGAGGATGGCTGACCTTAAAACGGATTGG
Source organism: Bacteroidota bacterium (assembly GCA_029851965.1). GTDB lineage: Bacteria > Bacteroidota > Bacteroidia > Sphingobacteriales > Sphingobacteriaceae > Pedobacter. Next base: position 2,264 of record JARKUW010000231.1, read on the forward strand.
ACGATGCCACCCCTGGGGCAAACATGGATACGATCCTGTTCCCTAATCACCTGAAAATATTGCTATGTGTACGATCTTACAAATTGAAACTGCAACCCAATCCTGTTCTGCTGCCATTTCCAAAAATGGTCAAACGATTGCCCTCAAAGAAATGGTCGCTCAAAATATACATGCAGGTTCATTAACGTTGTTTATCGATGAGGTGATGCATATGGCTGGCATTCAATATGCAGCCCTGGATGCTGTTGCCGTGAGCAAGGGCCCCGGATCATACACCGGCCTGAGAATAGGTGTCTCTACCGCGAAGGGACTTTGTTTCGCCTTAGATAAACCGCTGATTGGAATAGATACATTAAAGATGATGGCGGATGGCTTCCTGAAAGCCGCTCCAGAATATGCAGGGCTGGTTTGTCCGATGATAGATGCCAGACGGCTGGAAGTATATACGGCACTGTTTGATCGCGGAATGACGATGCTTGAACCAGTGTCTGCCAAGATCATCGATGAGGGATCTTTTGGAGCGGCACTTGACACTACCGTGGTTACCTTCATTGGTGACGGTGCGGCAAAGTGTACAGACGTGATCAAATCTGACAACGCAAGATTTTCTGAAGTTAATTTTAATTCAGCGGCAAACATGTCCGCACTCGCTTTGGAAGCGTTTAATAGCAGTAGTTTCGAAGACGTAGCTTATTTCGAGCCCTTCTATTTGAAGGATTTTGTATTAACGCAGTCTAAAAAGAAGCTATAGTATCCTGCAGTGTTCCAAGTGTATCCAGTTGGCCTTTCTGAGCAGGCGTTGCTTTTGTATTCAGCATCATATTGGTCTGGAAGCTATCCTTGTCGCCACTTAACTGATAAATAAAGCTATCAAATTTCTTTAGTCCGTTTGGATCCCTTAGATGGGGATAGTAATTCGGGTAGAGTGTATTTATAGCTATTCCCTGCGCCTGTACGTTGTTGATGTAGTACAGGATGTTGGCGGTATTTGGCAATTGTTCAAATATTCTGGTGTAAGACTCCTCTCTAATCAGAAGATCATTCTGTTCGTATTTTGCCAGGAGGCCAACCAGGGAGGAGGGGCTGTTGGAGAGAAACATCACGTTATTCACAATCACATAATATGGCCGCTTGAAAGTCGCAAGTGGCTCGCCAAAGTAGTAATAGAAAATATCTGATTCTTTAAGCAACTTGATGTCCCCGGCATATGTGTCACTTAGATCCAGAAGCAGCTGATTCAACTTGTCACCATTGGAAAGACTGATGGCTGCAAGCTTTTCTTTGTTCTTCAACTGAAAAGTGATAAACTGACTCCCCGTATACTTTGGGAACGTGTCATCCAGGCTCAGGTGATATTTGGCGTTTATTTCTTTAATTCTGGTTTGGAGCCTGTTGTCTTGTTTCCGCCTGGAGAACCAGCTGATCAATTTTTTTTGCCACCTGGCATAGTCCCCCAGACAGTATAGGGCGTAGCTGGCGGTATTAGAAGGTAGTACTTTATCCAGCATTATCTTCTCCGGTTTCAGATCTGTGAACAACGCATAGTAGCTATTCTGGTTGTTTACAGTTGTTTCACCGTTGAAGAATATCCTTTCTTTACTGAAGTTGTAACTCAGATGCGCAAAGGAATCCTGTTTGTTGAGGACTGTGAACGTGGATGAAGCTCCCCTTGGCGTCATCGCCTTCAGCAACCCGGAAACTTTATTGTAGTTGATGTAAAGGCTAGCCAGACTATTCCTGGCGAGTCTGTCGTTCTTACTGATAAAATCGATGAAGTCGTTTTCCGCTTTATCGGACTTGTTGTTTAGCGTTTCCATGAGCAGCAGCGGAGATGTTGCCAGGACGACTACTTTATTGTCAATGCCCAGGTAAACGGATGTGCTGTCGGACAAGGTAATTTGATAGATGGAGTTCAGCGGCTTCAAACTGATGTTTCCAGACTGGAATGCCTGTAGTAGAATTTTCTCGTTTGCCTCGCTGTTCAGCTGAACGGTAAGCAGCAGTTCGAGGTTCCTGCTATTGCCAGGAAATACCGATATGTAGACGTTCTGATCGTCTATCAGGTCGTTGAGCGCACTTTTGGACAATATCTTCGCTTTAAGCGCATCCAACAAGGTTACTTTATCCTGTCCAATGAGATTATTGAACAGATCCTGTCCTTTGAGGAGGTCAATAACACTCTTGTTGTTCTGAATTGAAAATATCATGGCGGCATTTCGGCTTGCCATTCTCAAACTGAGGTCTGACTTGCTGCTGCTTGTATTTAAGCCGGCAAAGTACAGGTAGCTCATTCCGGCAAGGATGACCAGCAGAACACACAGTGTGATGTATATTTTTTTCATTTTGCGTATGCAAGCAAATTTAATTTTAATAGTTGGAATACAGAGATACTGCGGCAAGTTTCTTATTTTAGCCCTTTAAAAGCGCCTTTAACAATGAATAACAGAATCGTATTAACAGCTTCCATTTTCGGTCTAATCGCGGTTGTTCTTGGTGCTTTTGGAGCCCATAGTTTGAAGGCTCAGATCGATTCAAGCGCTTTGGAGATCTGGGCTAAGGGTGTTGAATACCAATTCTATCATGTATTCGCACTATTGTTCCTTGCTGTTGCACCCGGATTCAGATCCAGGTATGTAAATCTGGCTTACTGGTTCTTTACCCTGGGTATCGTGTTCTTTTCCGGTTCTCTGTATCTTTTGGCAACCCGGGAAGTACTGCATATTTCCTTTGTGAACTATATCGGTCCGATAACTCCGCTAGGCGGTTTGATGTTCATCCTGGGCTGGGCCACTGTGTTGATATCAGCCTTAAAGAATAAAGATGGAAAGTAGCCCGGAGTTGGAGTTTGTGGAAAGAGAGACACTTTTTGTAGAGGTTATTCTGCCGCTGTCTCTTTCAAAAAATTACATGTATCGTATTCCTTTTGAGTTAAACGATCAGATTCATGTAGGGAAAAGGGTAATTGTTCAATTCGGTAAAAACAAAATTTATACGGCGCTGATTAAGCATATCAGTCGTGTTGCGCCTGTTATGTATTCAGCGAAGTACATTATAGACGTGATCGATACGCATCCGGTGGTAAATGAAAACCAGTTTAAATTCTGGGATTGGATGACCCGTTATTACATGTGTAATGAAGGGGACCTGATGGCAGCTGCTTTACCTGCCGGACTAAAACTTGCAAGTGAGACGATCATTATCCTGCGGGACGACGTCTCTGAGCGAAGTGAACTCACGGAGAAGGAGCATACCGTGGTCGATGCGTTACAAAAACATGGTAAGCTTTCTATTGGTGACATCTCGAAGATTCTCGGGCAAAAGACCGTCTTTCCACTTGTTAAATCACTGCTTGCAAAAGAGATTGTGTATGTGGCAGAGGAAGTGGTAGAAAAGTACAAACCCCTGCTAAAGTCGTTTATCGCACTCAGCTCCTTTTACCACGAGGAAGGTAACCTGAAGGAGCTGTTCGGGATTCTTGAAAGAGCCCCAAAGCAACTTGATGCCTTGCTGGCCTACCTGACGCTGTCTAAAAGGCAGGGAGAAGTATCGAAAGAGGAGCTTTTGAAGCAAAGCGGCTGCGGGCAGGCGGCAATCAAAACGCTAATAGATAAGGAAATATTCATCCTTCGTAAGAAGCCGGTCAGCCGTTTAAGAGACGATGCAGATGATGACGTACTTAATTTTGAACTCAGTGGTGCACAAAGTAATGCCCTGACGCAGATCAAGGATCAATTTCGCGAGAAGGACGTGGTTTTGCTGCATGGCGTAACAGCCTCCGGTAAGACACAGCTCTACATTAAGCTCATTGAGGAGGCCATAGCTGATGGGGGGCAGGCGCTGTTTCTTTTGCCGGAAATTGCACTCACTACACAGATTGTGGAACGGATTAAGCAGTATTTTGGCGATGCTATAGGCGTTTATCATTCCAAGTTTAACGATTTTGAACGCGTTGAAATCTGGAACAAAGTGCTGAACGGCACCTATAAAATAATTCTGGGTGCGAGATCGGCAATTTTCCTGCCTTTTCAGGCTTTAAAGTTCGTTGTAGTGGATGAAGAACACGAGTCGTCCTACAAGCAACATGATCCGGCACCCCGGTATCAGGCACGGGATTCTGCCGTATATTTAGCCCACCTGCATAGTGCTAAGATCGTACTTGGATCCGCTACGCCGGCCATTGAAAGCTATTATAATGCACTGACCGGGAAGTACGCACTGGTGACGCTGAAGGACCGCTTTAGCGGGGTGGAGCTACCATTGCACCAGGTGATCAGCCTGGCGGATGAAGTGAAGCGAAAGAAAATGGTTTCGTACTTCTCCAGCGTATTGGTGGAGGATATTGGCACTGCTTTGGAAAACAAGGAGCAGGTTATCCTATTTCAAAACCGGCGGGGATATGCAACGATCCTTATCTGTGCAACTTGCGGCTTTGCACCTAAGTGTGTGAATTGTGATGTGAGCCTTACGTTTCACAAGAGCAGCGGGAAGCTGCACTGCCATTACTGTGGTTATAATCAGCCGAGTTTGAACATCTGCCCCGCGTGTGGATCAGTGCACATCGAACAAAAAGGATTCGGTACAGAGCGTATAGAAGAGGAATTGGCCCTGATCTTTCCCGAGGCTAAAATCTCCAGGCTTGACGTGGACAGTACCAGGACAAAGAACAGCTTACAACGGATCATTACGGATTTCCAGGAGGGACGTACCAATATCCTGATCGGGACGCAGATGGTGGCCAAGGGGCTGGACTTTGACAACGTGGCTTTGATTGGTGTGATTAATGCGGATACGCTTCTCAATTACCCGGATTTCCGCGCATTCGAAAGAAGTTACCAGTTGCTTGCACAAGTGGCAGGGCGGGCAGGGCGCCGGGATAAACAAGGGAAAGTTGATATTCAGGCTTATGCTGACAATCACCGTATCATAAACCAAGTGGTGGAAAACGACTATGAGACGATGTATGAAGATGAGATCATGGAAAGGAAACAATTTAATTATCCACCGTTCTCCAAGCTCATCTTTGTTAACCTTAAGCATAAGGATGCCGATGTGTTGAACTTTGCTGCGCAAAAGCTGGCAAATGAGTTGCGGGGACAGCTCGGCAAACGTGTGCTGGGACCCGAACAACCTTTAATTTCCAGAATTCGCAACTATTACCTGAAGCAAATTATAATTAAAAGCGACAAAGATACGGCCGTTCAGAAAGTGAAAACGCTACTGAAGGAAACCATTCTGCAGATCAATGTCGACAAATCCTTTAAAGGTGTACTGGTACAGGTAGATGTAGACCCCTATTAGTTGTTGCTTCCAAAATGGAACTGAATGCCTGCGGAGATTGGATTTAACAGCAACTGTGATTTGTAGTACTTGTTTGTTGTTCTTGCTTCCGAGCCGGAAAAGCTCGTATCGTCTTTACTTTGAAAGTAGAAGAACTCTACATTTCCCTCCGCATAGAACGTGAGCGCTTTCAGTGCGTTAATTTTAATTCCAAAGCCTGGCGATACAGTGGCTCCGTTTCTTGCAACGGTTGCCAGTGTATTCTGGTTTACTGTACCGTCGAATTCATTAGACCTGTAACCGATATCCATCAAAAAGTACGGTTGCACATAGGAATAGTTGAAATTCTTTTCAAACCCGACCTTGAAGGAGTAGTCGGTAATTTTTCCCCTGGTTTGATCTACATCGTTGATCATTATATCTTCCTTAAAGTAGCTGCCACTTAGCCGATAGCTGATCTGGTTGTCGTTGAACTTAAGCATAACAGCATTGAGATAGGTGCTTATGTACTTATTCTGATTCGATTGATTGAGTATTTTCGGAACCTGAACAACGCCAAATGCCCGGATGCCGACGGAGTTGTTGTAACTTCCATCTATCTGTGCATATGCGGCGTGGGAAAGTATCAAAGCAGCAAGTAATGTAAAGATCCGTTTCATAGGTGTAGGTTTCTTCTCAAAGGTAGAAAAAAATGCTGTTTACAGCTGCGTAAACTGGAAACAAAGGGATTCTTCCAGGCCGCGACTTTCCTGCTGATCTCGTGCAAGTTATCCGCAGGCGCTAAAGAATTAGGCGGGAAACGGTGAAGATTAGGATTCAAACCCTTATTTTTGGGCCAGAAATGGCGTACAAATTTGTTGACAATTACCGCGAAAGAGGGGCGAGAAAGAAGCTGGTGGAACATCTTAAATCAAGAGGTATAACCGATGTGAGGGTGTTGAACGCAATTGGAAAGGTACCGCGTCACTTCTTCTTTGATGAGACCTTTTGGAATCAGGCATATAAAGATATTGCTTTTCCGATCGGGGACGGGCAGACGATTTCCCAGCCTTATACTGTTGCCTACCAAACCGAGCTTCTTCACATCAAGAAGGGCGATAAGGTATTGGAAATTGGCACTGGATCCGGTTATCAAACCTGTATTCTGATGGAATTGGGCGCTCAGGTTTTTACGATAGAACGCCAGGAAAATATATACAACCATACTTTAAAAGTGCTGCCCGGGATGGGGTACAATGCCAATTTCTTTTTCGGCGACGGATCCATGGGCATTCAGCAGCATGCTCCGTATGATAAGATTATCGTTACTGCAGGTGCTCCGTTTGTACCGGAGGTGTTGCTTAAACAGCTGAAGATTGGTGGAATCCTGGTGATCCCTGTAGGTTCTGCACAAACACAAACCATGATGACCGTCATCCGGCTCAATGAAACTGAATACGAAAAAATCGAGTTGGATCAGTTCCGTTTTGTGCCTTTGGTGGGCGATCAGGCCTGGTAGCTAGATCTTCATTGCCCGGTCCATCTCTCTTTTAGATTCCCGGTCTTTGATACTGTCTCTTTTGTCAAATTCTTTCTTTCCTTGTGCCAGCGCAATTTCAATCTTGGCAAAGCCTCTTTCGTTCGTGAAAATCCTTAGCGGAACGATTGTAAACCCTTTTTCTTCGCTTTTAGCCTTTAGCTTCTTAAGTTCCTTCTTGTGAAGCAACAGTACCCGGTCTCTTTTAATGTCGTGGTGGTGAAATGAACTGTGGCTATATTCAGAAATATGGAGATTTCTTACATATAATACGTCTCCGATGAACATACAGAATGCATCAGACATATTCGCTTTACCTTGTCTGATTGCTTTTATCTCTGTCCCGAGAAGGGCGATCCCCGCGTTGAAAACCTCGATAACATGGTAGTCAAAATAGGCTCTTTTATTTTTTATTTGAACGTCGTTTTTCATTGGTGTTTATTTCTTTAAAATGGCGGGGGAGGATATTTCCTTTTCTTCGCCCTTGTACACAGCATGCTGGTGTCAGCAGCGATTACCTGTATTTCATCGATGATAATTGTACTTCAATAACGAGCCAACTGCATGATTGTTGACTCTGATGCTGCAAATATCTGAAACTAATGCTCATTTTGAACCTTTATCTCCATTTAACTACTATTTTACGATTAGAACCGGAATAGACACCTTATGCCGGACGGCGTCAACGGTTGTACCCAGAACGATATCTTTCAGGCCTTTGTGTCCATGCGCACCCATTACAAGCAATTCCAACCTGTTTTTTTCTGCGATCTCTGCGATAGATTTTGATTTCGAGCCGAACCCGATACACGGGATTGCCTGGTACCCAAGCCGCTGTAGGTTGTCGATATAGGTTTGTACGTTATCCGCGTCCTTCCTGGTTTCGTGATCCATGGCGGAACTTCCGTGATAGGCTGCAACTGCAGTTTCCACCACGTGGATGAGGTAATACGTAGCCTCTTTACCCCCTTGAATCAGCGCATGGCGGATTGTACTCCGGTCATTTTTCGAGAAGTCGATGGTGATCCCAATCCGCTCATATACGATGGTTTCCACCGAATCAATGGCCATCGCATTACCATGGGGTACATTGGAACGTTCCTTTAAGGTACTGCTGAACATTGGATAGAGGAAGACGTAGATCAACAATAAGCCAATAAGGATGGCCAAAGGAACGACCAGGGTATATAGATACCAACCGTTTGCCGTCTGTGCCCACAAGCTTATTTCTTCTATGACAAGCTTTACATTGAGCACAACAATGATGATGGCACTGGTCCATGCGAGAATTTTCACCCAGTTCTTCAGTGCAAATTCCTTCATTTCTGTCTTATCAGAGGTGAAATGAATTAACGGAATCACCGCAAATCCGAGCTGTAGGCTCAAGACTACCTGACTTAAGATCAGAAGATTGCCCAGCGCGGCATCGCCGAAGTAAAGGATGGTAAAGAAAGCAGGTATGATGGCAAGAATTCTGGTGATGAACCGGCGTAGCCAAGGTTGTATCCGCAGGTTAAGGTGACCTTCCATAATAATCTGGCCTGCAAGAGTTCCGGTAACGGTGGAACTCTGGCCAGCGGCAATTAATGCAATGGCAAACAGCGTAGGTGCGACACCTCCGAAAATGTTCTCCAGGAGCTTATGTGCATCCTGGATTTCCGCCACCTCATGTAAGCCGTTCTTATAGAAAGCTGCTGCCGCAAGTATCAGAATGGCAGCGTTCACAAAGAAGGCAAGGTTTAGGGCGACTGCAGTATCTATGAAGTTGAATTTTATGGCTTCTTTGATGCCTGCGGCATCCCGGTTAAATTTCCTGGTTTGCACAAGCGAGGAATGGAGATATAAGTTGTGCGGCATGACTGTGGCACCAATGATTCCGATGGCGATGTACAATGCGTCTCCGGATAGTAGGGAAGGTTCGAATCCTTTGGCAACTTCCAGTAAATTCGGCTCAACGATAAACATCTCCAGAAGGAAGGAAAAGCCGACGATGAAGACCATGGAGACGATAAATGCCTCCATTTTCTGCATGCCTTTGTTCATCAGAAAGAGCAAAACCACGGTATCCAGAATGGTTATGCTAATTCCGTAGATCAACGGAAGATTAAAAAGAAGTTGCAAACCAATGGCCATGCCGATGATCTCGGCAAGATCGCAGGCGATAATTGCGGTTTGAGCCAAGGCAAAAAGCGGGATGTTTACCCATTTGGGATAGTGATTCTTTGAGGCTTGTGCAAGGTCTAATCCTCGTACGATACCCAGACGGGCGCTTAGAGACTGCAGCAACAGGGCGATCAGATTGGACATGAGCAGTACCCATATCAATTGGTACCCAAACTTACTGCCACCGGCGAGGTCGGTAGCCCAATTCCCCGGATCCATATAGCCAACGCTAACCAGATAGGCTGGCCCAATAAAGCTCAGTATGCGCTTCCAGCCGGTACGTTTACTGGTGTCAACACTTCCGTGAACTTCACTTAACGAATCAGAATTCTTCATGTATCAAAATATGCTTTGCAACGTCTCTACTACTATTTACTTCTTTATTTTCCAACTTAAATCTTACAGATCCTTCGATTCAATGATTTCCACGACTTGAATTCGCTTTCCCAATTGTCGGGCCAGGCTCTTCCATATCTTTCAGATAAGCTGAAGATTGCTCACTTACACCAACAATTATACCTGTGTGACCAATGTGTAGTTGGTTGAGCTTATCGAGGTTGGTTTCGCCAATCTACTCGGCAATTGTATTTGTTTGAACTACCCACCTGTTTTCTGAGCGAAAAGAAAGATTGTCTTCAAATGGTTTTCTTCAGAATAGCAATTCATAGGCGCGTCTAAATTAATGCTTTAGACAAATCTAAATAATTGTGTCTAAAATTTAATATATAATTTAGCTTAATCTTTAAAATTAAATTTGTATGACATTTTTATCTGATTTACCTTTGTGTTCATAGAAATGTTAATATTTATTCTGAATTGTATAAAATTTACTTTAAAATACTTAGACTTTTACAAGAGAATGGAAGAATAACCAATTTGTTATTGTCACAGGAAATTGGGCTTTCGCCCGCACCAACATTAGAAAGGGTACGAAAGCTGGAGATGTCGGGATATATCAAAAGTTACCACGCGCTTGTAGACGAAGAAAAATTGGGTTTGGGTATAAAGACTTTCATCCAGGTTCAGCTTGATTTTCATAAAAACAATACCATACAGACTTTTCTGGACGAAGTAAATCAAATAAAGGAGATCACGGAATGTCATCACGTTACCGGACAGGCAGATTTTCTATTGAAGGTGTATGTGAACGACATTAAGGCTTATGAACGCCTGATAATGGAAAAGATCAGTAAGATCTCTGTGGTTAAAACTTTCCAAACGATGATGATCATGTCCACGACGAAAAAGGAACCCATCATCCCTTTGGAATATTAAAATTTAGGTAATCCGCCAGTCGATCGGCTCCATTCCGTTTTCCTGTAGGCTGGCGTTCGTTAAAGAGAAGTGTTTACATCCAAAAAAGCCGTTGTAGGCGGAAAGAGGAGAGGGATGTGCCGCCTTTAAAATTGTATGTTTGCTTCCGTCAATCAGGGCAGATTTGTTCTGAGCGTACCTGCCCCACAAGATGAAAACAAGGCCATTCTTTTTTTCCGACAAGGTTGTAATCACCGTATCTGTAAATCTCTCCCAGCCTTTGTTCTGATGAGAACCCGCTTGCTGGGCCCTGACCGTGAGCGTTGCATTCAGTAGTAAGACACCCCTGTCTGCCCACTGCATTAAGTTTCCATGGCTCGGTTTACTGAACTCCGGAATGTCGCTTTCCAACTCTTTAAAGATGTTTCTTAATGAAGGCGGGACCTGCATGCCTTTTTGCACAGAGAACGCCAGTCCGTGCGCCTGACCTGGCCCATGGTATGGATCCTGACCTAAAATAACAACTTTTACCTGATCGAAATGGGTGTGCTTGAAAGCATTGAAAATCTCTGAATTCTTAGGATATATGGTATATCCCTGTTCTTTTTCCTTCAGGAGGAAAGCTTTAAGAGATTTCATGTAGTCCTTTTCGAACTCCTGTCCGAGAACAAGTTGCCATCCCGGTTCAAACGTGGCCTGTTGTGCTTGTGTTGATGTATCTGGCATAACTATTTGCTGGAAAGGATGGTTAAAAGATCACTCTCGAGTGTGTCGTTTGGAAATTCTACAATCCGTCCAAGTTCCTTTCCTTCTTTTTTAATAATGAAAGTAGGTACCCGATCTACATGGAGCTGATCAATTGATCCGTCTGTTGCCTGTTTTTGTTCGTTTACACAGATCAGGGTAATTTGATTTTCGGCGACCCCTGCTTCATCCAGAATTTTGTAGAAATGTGGTACCTGAACCTTACTGTCTATGCACCAGGTCCCCATGATCATGGCTACTTTTACGTTTTCAACTTTAGACCGTATATCGTTGATTATTGCCGCATCCGGCTTGTAATCGGCATATTGGCTGTCGTACATTGTCTTGAAGTCCGGAAAGTTGACAACGCTGTCTCTGGTACATTGATTAATCATAATTAAGGTATTTCTGGTAGGATCCTGCATTTTCTGGTTCAAGCCCTGCGCCGCACAGTGCATGCCACACAGCAATAACACAGCCGTTAAAATTCTGTTCATTATGTTTTAGATCTTGCAGGTAAAATTTGCTGAAATTAGAATTTTAAATCTGATTTACGGTATATAAACCCGATATTTGCATCTAATATTACACTAAACTTATGCCAAATCTTGTTCGCCTTATAATCGGATTTTTGTTTTTAGGAGCCTCCATTACGTTAATGATCTTCGGATTTTGGGGTTGGGGTATTCTAGGGGTTTTCATCGCCATTCTGGTGCTCGTAACCTTTTTCTACAATGAAAATATGCTCTTAGCACAGTGGTTCTTGAGGAAAGATGATATGCCAAAAGCAGAAAGCTTTCTTAAAAGGATTACCAACTATGAAACTCAGCTGATCAGAGTGCAGCACGGGTACTACAATCTACTCGTTGGATTGATCGAGTCACGTAAGGCACCCATGCAGTCTGAGAAATATTTCAAGAAAGCGCTTGCGCTTGGAATGCAGATGGATCACAATATCGCGCTAGCTAAACTAAGCCTTGCAGGTATTGCCATGGGCAAAAGGAATAAGCGGGAAGCGCAGATGTATTTAACAGAAGCAAAGAAAGCTGATAAAAGTAAATTGCTGGCGGATCAGATTAAACAAATGAAGGATCAGCTTGGAATGCTTGACAGACAACAACAGGTTAGATACAGATAACAGATCGGA
>JARKUW010000235.1 GCA_029851965.1 Bacteroidota bacterium
GGTTAGTTACGTGTTTAAGTATGTAATTAATATGAATTATAACAGGTTTTAAGGTTGATAAGTGGAATTTTTTGATATTATTGAGCGAATTGTATTAAAAATTGCGGAGAGCTGTTAGTTTTTAGGAGTAATGTTGCAAATAAATCTCATTTCACATTTCTGCCGCCAGGTAAAGAGTTCCCTGGCCCTGCCGTTATAGGCTACTCGTATAAACGGCAGTTTTATTATCTCCGTCCATCAAAAGAATTGTAACTTTGTCATTTATTAATATAGCTTATGAGTAAGACGAATAGGAAACAGGATGCTTTAGATTACCATTCACAAGGTAGACCTGGTAAAATTCAGGTAATACCAACTAAACCGACAACTTCGCAGAGGGATTTAACACTTGCTTATTCTCCTGGGGTTGCTGAACCCTGTTTACGAATTGCAGATAACGTTGAAGATGTATATAAGTATACCGCGAAGGGAAACCTTGTTGCGGTAATCAGTAATGGTACAGCCGTTCTCGGCCTGGGCGACATCGGTCCGGAAGCCAGTAAGCCCGTTATGGAAGGAAAAGGTTTACTGTTTAAGATCTTTGCCGACATCGATGTATTTGACCTTGAACTTGACACCAAGAACATTGACGAGTTTGTAGCAATTGTAAAAGCCCTGGAGCCAACCTTTGGTGGTGTTAACCTGGAGGACATCAAGGCGCCAGAGTGCTTCGAAATAGAACGCCGTTTAAAGGAAGTGATGAACATTCCGGTTATGCACGACGATCAACATGGTACCGCCATTATTTCTGCCGCTGCGCTGCTCAATGCATGCGAGCTGCAGGAGAAGAAAATGGACCAGATCAAGATCGTTGTAAACGGTGCTGGTGCGGCTGCCATCTCTTGTACCAGGTTATATGTTTCTCTTGGCGCTAAGAAGGAGAACATTGTCATGTGCGACAGGACTGGTGTGATTCAGAGTTCACGCGATAACCTCGACGCCATCAAAGCAGAGTTCGCAACGGACCGGAATATCACGACGCTTGCTGAGGCAATGAAAGATTCAGACGTTTTTATCGGCTTGTCTTCTGCGGATTGTGTAACGACAGATATGCTTCAATCGATGGCGAAAAATCCAATAGTTTTCGCGATGTCCAACCCAAATCCAGAAATCGCCTATGACCTCGCAATCAGCTCCCGTAAGGATCTAATCATGGCTACGGGTCGTTCAGACTATCCGAACCAGGTGAACAATGTGCTGGGTTTTCCATATATCTTCAGAGGTGCACTTGACGTAAGAGCAACGACCATCAATGAAGAAATGAAAATTGCCGCTGTGCGCGCCATTGCAGAATTGGCAAAAAAGCCAGTACCTGAGGCAGTGAACATGGCCTATAATGAAACCAACATCAAATTTGGTAAGGATTACATTATTCCTAAACCAATGGACTTGCGTTTAATGACAAACGTTTCAAGTGCAGTCGCTAAGGCTGCAATCGAGTCGGGTGTTGCCAGAAAAGTAATTACCAACTGGGAAGCCTATGCGGAAGAGCTTAAAGGACGTTTGGGTGGGGAAGATGCCATTATGCGTGCCATTGCAAACCGCGCCAAGTCTGCGCCGAAACGTGTTGTTTTTGCAGAGGCGGATAACTACAAGATCCTTAAAGCTGCTCAGATTGTAAGGGATGAACACATTGCCATTCCAATATTGCTTGGCAAGAAAGATGTGATTGAAAGGATCATTGCAGAGAATGCACTCGACCTGGAGGGAGTATCGATTATTGATCCGCTTCTTGAACAGGAGCGCATGGAAAAATATGCGTTGTCTTTATTCGAGAAACGACAAAGACGCGGAATCACCCTGTTGGAAGCCCGTAAGTTTTTACGCGACCGCAACTATTTTGGTGCATCAATGGTTGAGTTTGGAGAAGCGGATGCAATGATATCTGGTCTGACCAAAAACTACGCGTCAACAATTAAGCCTGCCCTGCAGATCATCGGCACAGAAGAAGGTGTAAACCGCGTAGCGGGCATGTATATGATGATGACCAGAAAAGGTCCTGTGTTCTTCGGCGATACCACGGTTAATGTAGATCCTTCGGCTGAAGATCTGGTTGACATCACCGTGCTGATGGACCGTTCCGTTCGGAAATTCAATGTCGTACCAAGAATTGCCATGCTTTCTTATTCGAACTTTGGTTCAAACATGGGGGTAGTGCCTGATAAGGTAAGAAATGCCGTAACCAAGCTTCATGATGAACACAAGGATATTCTGGTTGACGGCGAAATGCAGGCGAACTTTGCGATCAACAATTCACTGCTAAGAGATAACTTCCCGTTCAGTACCCTGGTTGATGCACCGGCGAACACATTGGTATTTCCGAATCTTGAATCTGGTAACATCGCCTATAAACTGTTGCAGGAGCTGGGTGAGGCGGAAGCTGTTGGTCCGATATTACTTGGTCTGAAAAAGCCGGTACACATTGTACAGCTTGGAAGTTCCGTGCGGGAAATTGTCAACATGGTCACCATCGCCGTTGTGGACGTTCAGGTTAAACAGCAGGAATCGACTGCTAAGAAAAATGGGTCAGTAAAAAAGTAACTAAGAAATAACATGTTTGATTATATTGATGGTAAGTTAACGTTTAAATGTCCGGCCTATATCGTTGTGGAAGCCGGCGGAATTGGTTATCACATCAATATATCATTGAATACATATAGTAGTTTACAAGACGCTGAACGGTGTAAGATCTATACCTGGGTGCACATCAAAGAAGATGCGCATACCTTGTATGGATTTGCGGAGGAAGGCGAGCGCCGTTTGTTTCTTCACCTGATCTCGGTGTCAGGTATCGGACCAAATACCGGGCGTATGATGCTTTCTTCCATCACGCCTAATGAAATTCAGAATGCAATTATCAATGCGGATCTACCCCTGATTCAACGGATTAAGGGCATAGGCGCGAAATCAGCCCAACGTCTGGTGCTGGAACTACAAGATAAATTAAAGAAAGAAGGGTCGGGATCTTTGATCTCGGCTCCTTTAAATACTACCGTTAAGGAGGAGGCACTTTCAGCACTGATGATGCTGGGGTTTGCCAAACAACCTGCGGAGAAGGCGATTGAGCATTCTATAAAAACCGGCGGCCATGAGCTTACTGTAGAGCAGATGATTAAAATGGCCCTTAAAAACCTATAACAACGTACCGCCTTTGAGAAAAACTTTTACGCTAATCATCTTTTTGATTTTTTCTTTTGGTGGGCGGCAAGCATTTTCTCAGATCAGTCCGAAAACCAACAGCGACTCCGTTAAGAATTCTTTTGGGTTCAGAGAACGGATGCGTCTTGGAATTCAGGAATCCACAACGCCCTTTTTACCTTTACCATCCAGCATCAAAAGGGAGGTTGAATACGATGCGGCAAACAAGCAATACATCATCCGGGAACGAGTCGGCGGAAGGTCATTGGCTCCCCCACAGTATCTCAGCATTGAGGAATATGAGCGCTTGAAGGATGCGGAGATTAAACGCAAGAACTGGCGTTCGTTTTCAGATACTGAGGTGCAAGAGCTGCGCCGGATTGGGATCATTCCACCTGTAACCATCAACAACGCCGCATTCGAACGCATCTTCGGGGGCAATGTCATAGATATACAACCTCGCGGTGAAGCTGAACTTACTTTCCTTGGACGGGTAAATAAAAATGAAAACCCACTGTTTAATGAGCGGCAGCGGGTTCAGCGCAGCTTCGACTTCAACCAGCGCATTCAGATGGACCTGATTGGAAATATCGGAACCAACCTGAAGGTGAATATGAACTACAACACCGAGGCGCAGTTTGATTTTGAAAACCAGGTCAAGCTGGATTACACCGGTGGCGAAGATGACATCATCAAGAAGATAGAAGTGGGAAACGTCAGCTTCCCCTTAAATACCAGTTTGATTACAGGTACACAGGCACTTTTCGGTATTAAAACCCAGTTACAGTTTGGTAAATTAAATGTAACGAGTGTTTTTAGTCAGCAGAAATCCCAATCTAAAGAGATCCGCATCAACAATGGTGCACAACAGAATGAGTTCCGGATCAGTGCAGACAGCTATGAGGCCAACAAACATTATTTTCTCGCCCAATATTTCAGAGCTAACTACAATAAGACATTGTCCAACCCGCCGACAATAAATTCGGGGATCAACATTACGAAAATTGAAGTCTGGATTACCAACAAAACGGGAAACACGACAGATTCAAGAGATATCCTCGGCTTTATTGACCTCGGTGAAAACACGCCATACAATACGTCACAGATCCAGGGAGGCGCTGCATTTTCTGCCCTGCCATCAGGCTTTAACTCACCGCAATTTCCGAGGCAATCGAACAACTTGTTGTCGCGGCTACCCGCTGGATCCCGCCAGACCAATTCCAATGATGTTATTTCTTTTTTTCAGGCCAGTGGTGCCACCGATAATTTCGCGCGGATCACCTATGCAAGAAAGCTGAACGACCGTGAGTTCAGCTACCATCCGCAGCTCGGATATATTTCCTTAAACAATGCATTGAATACGGATGAGGTGCTTGCGGTGTCGTACCGGTATACCTACAATGGCCTCGAATACCAGGTTGGAGAATTTTCTACAGATGTTACCTTCGATCCGGGTTCACCGAATGTGCTGTTTGCGAAGCTATTGAAAAACGAAACCACGAAGACCAATTTGCCTACCTGGGATCTGATGATGAAAAACATCTATGCCATCGGTGGGTACCAAATTTCACCACAGAACTTTAAACTAGATATTTTTCGAATAGACGATAATTCAGGGATTGAACGGCCGTTGATCGCAGAGGGGCAGAACACCCAGAATAAGCTTTGGATTGCCGTTACTGCATTGGACCGGTTGAATCAGCAGAATGAAAGAAAGCCAGACGGTATATTCGACTTTGAAGCCGAAAATCAGCCATTCTCGAATCAAACCGATGCGGGGAGCCCGTTTGGAAATCCCGGCAACATCAGCTCAAGCGCAAATACAAGTACCAACGCAGGGCTCTCTGCATTTGCTGCGAATACCCATAAGGGTTACATCACCATTGATCCCCTGAACGGCCGCGTGATTTTTCCTGTGGTCGAACCTTTCGGCCAGGACCTTGCTGCGCAGTTTACACCTGCGGAGCAGGCGCTGGTCACGAAATATACATTTCCGGCGCTATACGATTCCACCCAGGTAATTGCGAGGCAATTATTCAGCAAGCAAAACCGGTACATCATCCGAGGTTCCTACCAATCTGACGTTGCCTCGGAGTTTAGTCTGAATGCAATAAACGTACCCGTTGGGTCCGTAAAGGTATTTGCAGGATCAATCCCATTAACGGAAGGAAGTGACTTTACCGTTGACTACATGGGAGGACGGGTCCGGATTCTGAATACGGCAATACTGACTTCAGGGCAGGCCATCCGGATCAGCACAGAGAACAGTGAGCTTTTCGGCCTCCAGCAGCGTTCGTTGTTTGGAACGCGTTTCGACTATCGTGTGAACAACAAGTTAAATCTGGGGGGCACATTTATGAACCTTTCTGAGAAACCACTAACGACGAAAGTTAACGTTGGTGAGGAGCCCATCAACAACACGATGTGGGGAATGGATTTCAACTACAGCTCTTCATCGAGATTTCTGACCAGGATGGTCGATAAACTTCCGTTCTTATCGACCAAAGTCCCTTCAAGTATTGCTTTCTACGGGGAGTTTGCGCAGCTTGTACCAGGACATCCAAAAGCATTGAATCCGGATGGATCTGATGGGGGTACAAGTTATCTGGATGATTTTGAAGCATCACGTTCTGTAATAGATCTGAAAAGCTCGGCAGCCTGGCAGCTATCGGCAACGCCGCAGATGTTTACGGAAGCTCAGCTGATCGATAACCTTGCCTACGGATACAACCGGGCAAAAATTGCCTTTTACAATATAGATCCTGCCTTCTACAACAGAGGGCTTTCGGGCATTCCGGATTATCTGAAAAACGACAGGCGAGAGCTATCGAACCACTACGTACGCGAGGTAATTGAGCAGGAGGTTTTTCCCTTTAAAGAGACCCCCACGGGGCTCCCCTTGAATTTGCCGACGCTCGATGTTGCTTTTTATCCGACAGAAAGAGGACCTTACAATTACACCACTTCCGGGTTTTCTGCCGATGGTAAGTTGCGCAACCCAAGATCCCGCTGGGGCGGACTGTTTCGTAAGATCGAAACGAACGACTTTGAATCTCTCAATATCGAATATCTGGAACTTTGGGTAATGGATCCGAACATATACAAAGCGGGAACTGGTGACCTGTACTTTAATCTGGGGAACCTCTCCGAGGATATTTTGAAGGATGGGCGCAAATCTCTTGAAAACGGGCTGCCTGCAGACGGAGATCCAAGCAAGTTTGATGAGACCGCATGGGGACGGGTTCCGAAGCTGCAGCCGGTTACGCAGTCGTTTGACAACAATCCAGATGTGCGCAAAGTACAGGATGTAGGGCTGGATGGTTTGCCAGACGCACTTGAACGGGAGAAGTTTACCTTCTTAAATCAGGTTAAGGCACAACTGAACCCTGAAGCAGCCTCCGCGTTGGACAAGGATCCCTCCTCCGATAATTACGCTTACTTCCGTGGCAGGGATTTGGATCAGGCAAGAGCCGGCATTTTGAAACGCTACGAGAACTACAACGGTCCGGAAGGCAATTCCCGGACCGCGCAGCAGTCGCTCAGTGAGCTTGGCCTGGAGAACTCTGCATCAACGGCGTTGCCGGATGGCGAGGATGTGAACCGCGATAACAACATGACTCAGTCTGATGAATACTTCCAGTATAAAGTATCCATGCGTCCGGGAGATTTGGAAGTTGGAAAAAACTACATTACCGATAAAGTGGTTTCACCCGTGAAGCTGGCAAATGGACAGACACAGCCCGTTACCTGGTACCAGATCAGGATCCCATTATCCGAGTACGACCAGAAGTTCGGAAATATACAAGATTTTAAGTCCATCCGGTTTGTACGCATGTTTCTAACAGATTTTGCAGATACCACCGTACTCCGGTTTGCGAAGATCCAGTTGGTGCGTGGCGAATGGAGAAAGTATAATGCAAATAATGAAGCCAATCAGCTGATTGTTGATCCTTCGCTATCCGGAACCAGTGCGGACAATTCTACGCTCGAAGTGGCTACAGTGAATATTGAAGAAAATGGAAAGCGGACGCCGATACCCTATGTGGTTCCTCCCGGGATTGAACGAGAACGGGATTTCAACAACTACCGCGGAGATACAAGGCAAAATGAACAATCTCTGCTGGTGAAAGTCAGCAACTTGAGAGATGGGTATGGACGGGCCGCGTTTAAGACGGGTACCAATGACTTCCGTTCCTACAAACATCTGGAAATGTATGTTCACCTGGAATCTACAGGGAATACGACCATAAATGACGGTGACGTGCATGCCTTTTTGCGTATTGGAACCGACAACCAGGACAACTACTATGAATACAGCCAGCCGCTGATCGTCACACAACCGAATACAAGTGATCCGTATTCGATATGGCCGGACCGGAATAAATTAGATGTAGAGCTGGAGCTGTTCCAGAAGGCAAAAGTTGCGCGTAACAATGCCCGGCTTCCCGGCGGACAGGCCTGGCCTGTTAACCTCCCTTTCGAGTACTCAGATGGGGCAAATACAATTACTGTTAAAGGACAACCGGATATGAGTAAGGTCCGGGTATACTTGCTGGGCATTAAAAACCCGCTACGCAGTGCATCAAGTTCCCGCGTTGACGATGGTCTTGATAAGAGTGCGGAAGTTTGGTTTAATGAGTTGCGGCTTACAGAATTTGATGAAAGGGGAGGATGGGCAGCATCTGCAGGTTTAAATGCGAAGCTTGCGGATTTCGCAGACGTTAACATTTCCGGAAGTAAGTCGACGATTGGCTTTGGATCTTTGGACATGAGGGTGGGGGAGCGCAACAGGGCCGACAATACCTTCCTCGATATATCATCGAATATGGAGCTGGGCAAGTTTCTGCCAAAGAAATCAGGCATACGAATTCCGATGTTTGTGAGTTATTCGTCTCAGGTAAGCACGCCCCAATACGATCCTTTGATGCCGGATATCGAACTGAAAAATGCACTTGATGCTGCAAGCGCGGCGAAGAAGAAGGAAATACTGAACTACGCACAGGATTATACCACAAGGAACAGCATTAGCTTTACCAATGTGCATAAGGAACGCACAGACCCCGAGAAAAAGGCCCGTCTTTGGGACATCGAAAACTTCAATGCCAGCTATGCCTACACGAAGTTTTACCATCGTGATTTCATCAACGAGAACAACATACAGCAGACCTATCGCGCTTCCCTGGAATACCGGTACGCGGCACAAGCACGAAATTACCGCCCCTTGGAGAAAATTATCAAAGCAAACACACTCGCCTTATTGCGGGATGTAAACTTCAGTATTTTGCCAAGCGCCTTGAATTTCAGGATTGATTTCGACCGTTATTATGCGGAGAACAGCCTGCGCAACAATGATCCTGTAAACACATTGCCAGTTAACACAACCTATAATAAAAATTTCCTCGTGACCAGAGTTTATGGCATCTCCTGGAACCTGACACGTTCATTAACCCTGGACTTCGACGCAACGAACTATTCCATCATCGACGAACCTGAAGGCCGAATCAACGGCCTGAAAACAGATACCGTCTGGCAAAATCTCCTGCGCCTGGGCAGGACCACAGATTACAACCACGACCTGAACATTACCTATAATCTGCCCCTGAATAAAATTCCGGGTTTAAACTGGTTGAATGTGGCGACGCGTTATGGAACGAATTTTAACTGGCAAACTGAGCCGCTCTCTACGTTAAGAGACCCGGGCATAACACTTGGAAATACCATTCAAAACTCCAGAAACATACAGGTGAACCCGACATTAAACCTGTCAGGTTTGTACAATAAGTTTGGCTTCATCAAGCGGAACAGCAACAAGGGCAACAGTACTACAGGTTTCTTTGTGGGCCTGTTAACCAGTATTAAAACCATAAATGGTGCATTTACCCAAACGAAAGGAACCTATTTGCCAGGATATTTGCCGAATACCAATTACCTGGGGATAGATGCAGCGAGTGGCGCACCGGGGTGGGGCTTTATCTTCGGTAGCCAGCAGGACATCCGGATGCGTGCATTAAACCACGGTTGGATAACTAGAGACACACTTCAATCGCAGCTGTATGTGAATACATTGCGCGAAGACCTCAGTCTGACCAGCACGTTGGAACCCTTGCGTGACCTGCGGATCACCCTAACGGCAAACCGGAACAGGACGCTGAACTATTCTTCAAATTTCCGGTACAGCAGCAGCTCCGAAAGCTTTGAGAATTTGAGTCCTTATACTACGGGCGATTATAACATTTCCTTTATTGCAATCGGAACGGCTTTCTCAGACAAGAATGGGAGTACCGTTTCTAAAATATACAATCAGTTCCTCGCAAACAGGGGCGTAGTGTCCCAACGCCTTGGAGGTGAAAATATCAACTCCCGCGGCAGCAATGGAGGATTTGCAGATGGGTATGATAAGAACGCACAGGATGTGGTTGTTGCCTCCTTCCTGGCCGCGTACTCCGGCCGCGATGCAAGTAAGGTCGGCCTCAGGAATTTTCCTAAGTTCCCGCTCCCAAACTGGCGGGTCAACTACAGCGGCTTGTCGAAAGCTGCTTTCCTGCAGGAGACCTTTAAATCGGTCGATATCCGCCATGCGTACCGCGCAATGTACAGTGTAAATGGGTTTAATTCCTTGCAGCAATACCGGGAAAGCGGAGGTGATGTCAGCAGCCGCGATCTGAATGACAATTTTCTGCCGTACTACCAGTATTCCCAGGTGACCATTACGGAGCAGTTTTCTCCTCTGATTGGTATTGATACCCGACTTAAGAATAACTTAACCGCCAACTTCGAGATTGGACGGAACAGGCTTTTAGGTCTAAGCCTCGCAAACAGCCAGCTTGCCCAGCTCACCGAGAACAACATGGTTTTCGGACTCGGCTACCGGACAAACAAGTTCAGATTTCCGTTCGGCTTATTCAGTCAGTTGCGGTTGGACAACAATATGGATTTTAAACTTGATGTTGCAGTACGGGACAACAAGACGGTAATCTATCGTGCAGACATTGCGGAGGCTGAAGTGTCATCCGGAGCAAAAAACATTACCCTGCGCCCCAGTGCAGATTATAGTTTGAACCAGCGGTTCAACATCAAGCTGTTTTACGATTCAAACATTACGCAACCCTATACATCTCAAAGTTTTAATACCTCTTACAGTAACTTTGGTTTTAGTTTACGCGCAACGCTGAATTAACGTTTGCAGAAAGAAGCAGAATAAGTACCTTTGAAGAATCAAAACAAGTATTATGAATTTTCCATCAGAACTGAAGTACACAAAAGACCACGAGTGGGTTAGAATTAATGGCGACGAAGCTTACATCGGGATAACCGATTTTGCGCAGCGTGAACTTGGTGATATCGTGTACATCGATATCAATACAGTTGGTGAAGAAGTGAAAAAGGATGATGTTTTTGGTACAGTAGAAGCGGTAAAGACAGTCTCTGATTTATTCATGCCTGTAACCGGAACCATACTGGAAGTTAATGCGGCCCTGAATGACAACCCCGAACTTGTAAATACAGATTCTTATGGAGAGGGATGGATGGTTAAAGTCTCAATTGCTGCAGGCGATGATGTAGAAAGCTTACTTGATGCAGAAGCATACAAAACACTAGTCGGCGCCTAACCCATGTCTATATTTAAAGAGTTAAAATACCAGGGCTGGGCGATTGCCTGGAGCCTGGTGATTTTAATATTTTGTTGCGTAAAAATGCCGGATACCCATGGTTCTGGCTTTTTTTTCGAAGGTTTTGACAAGATGGTGCACCTGGGCTTCTTCTATGTCCTGACTGTACTTATCTTTTTTGGTAAGATTACTTATCAGCACAACTATAGCTTTAGCATTGTAACCATTCTGAAGATCATATTCGTAACTGCATGTATTGGTGCAGGAATTGAAGTCATTCAGCTGTTGTTTTTCAATTACCGGTCTGCAGAATTCTGGGACTTTGGCTGCGACATGATCGGAGTCTTTATGGGGGTTTTTAGCTACGTCTTACTTCATAAATCTGACTACCAGTGAAGCCCTCGCAGGCGTATCGCCTGCGAAAAGCAAAAGTAATACCTGCATTGTTCATAGCTACTTAAATACACATACACTGATGAAAACCAACGTAAAACTTATACTAATAACCTTTCTTGTTATAGGCCTAAGTGCTTGCCGTGTGTTTAAACCCGGATGTGGCTGCCCGAAAGTCAGTGCGCTCAAATCACCCCCAAGCACACTTTTAAAATCCTGATATTTATTGCCTAATAAGACATACCGTTGTTTAAATACAGCTAAGTTCTAGCTGTATTTAAAATGTTACGCGTTGTTTATTGCCTTTAAGTTGACTTTTGGCGCCCGCCTGAGTCTTTAAGGAATATGCTCATAATTTCCAGTTAATCATGAAGACACTTACCAGATTAATACCCTTATTAATATTACTGTTCATGGGGTACGTTGCAAACGCCCAGACTAAGAATGGATCCATCACCGGCAGGATCATTAATGCCAAAGATAAATCGCCGGTTGATTTCGGATCAATCGCCGTGAAAAGCTTAAAAGATTCAAGTGTAGTTGGAACGACCAATACCAGGGCCGATGGAACATTTACCATCAATGGGTTGGCACCAGGTTCCTATCAGGT
>JARKUW010000241.1 GCA_029851965.1 Bacteroidota bacterium
GGCATCGAGTAGGAAGGTAATCATTATTTGATTACCTGTCCCCTCACACCACCGTACGTGCCGTTCGGCATACGGCGGTTCATTAAACATAAACAACTTTAGGGGTTACTATTTCTTTTAGACATAGTAGCCCCTGTTTCTTTAGAAATGCATTGTTAAGAGTCCGGGTCAGTATCGGGCTGTGTACTGTACGCCAATGGCCTTTTCGGGTATTCCCCCATTGATAAGCCTGATCAGGGTGAACCCCAAGTTTCTCGAGTTGCTTAACGCGGGTCTTTACCTGCTTCCATTGTATCCAATAACATAGCCTAACACGACTGCGGACCCATTCATCAAGTTCTCTGAATACAGTATGAGCTTCGCTCAGCTTGAAGTAGTTCCCCCAACCCTGGTTCAGCTGTCTGATTTGCATCATCCGATCCTCAATCGGGTAAGGTTTTCTGCGGCAGGTAATCGCCCTGATCTTATCCTTGTAAGTGCTAACGCTTTTACGGTGCACCGTAATGCCTTTGCCGCCCTTCTTATGATAAAAGGTAAAGCCCAGTAGTCTGGTTTGCCATGGACGGGTAACCACGCTCTTTTCCACGTTTACTTTCAGTTTCAGTTCCTTTTCTATGTAGGTACTGATACTTTCCATTACACGTTCTCCTGCGCGTTTGCTCTTCACATAGATACTGCAGTCATCAGCATAACGTACAAAGCGGTGTCCCCGTCTCTCCAGTTCCTTGTCTAGTTTGTCCAGAATGATATTGGAAAGCAGTGGGCTGAGTGGGCCGCCCTGAGGTACTCCCTGTTTACATGGGACTTGTTTATCCTGTTCCTGAATGGCTGCCCGCAAGATATTATGGATAAGTTTTAACAGTTTCTTATCCTGTATTTTCTTGCTCAGCTCGTTCATCAGGTAATCATGATTTACCCGGTCAAAGAATTGCTCCAGATCAAGGTCTACAACGTGGCTATAGCCTGCGTTAATGTATTCCTTTGCTTTTTCCAAAGCCTGGTGGGCATTCTTTTCCGCCCGAAAGCCATAGCTATTTTCTGAGAATTCGGGATCATAGATTTTAACAAGCACCTGTGAGATAGCCTGCTGGATCAATCTATCCATATAGGTGGGAATACCCAGCAAACGAACACCTCCATTGGGTTTGGGGATTTTCACCCGTTTAACTGCATTAGGACGGTATTCGCCTTTTTCCATTTGGGTTTTGATCAATGGCCATTCTTTGTTGAGTTGTTCATTGAAATCAAATGCCCCAACACCATCTACCCCGGCAGCACCTTTGTTGCCAGTCACCTGATCGTAAGCCGAGCGCATGTTGCTTTTACTAGTGATTTCTTCGAGTAACTTGTCGAATTGCATTTTTTTTTCTCTGTTTCCTTGTTTCCCTGCTTTCTTTCAAGACTTCGTTCAGCGCTCCCTGTTACCTTTCTGCTTCCAGCATATCTCTAACAGGGCAGCTCTCAATTCAGAGTTTTCTGCTTTCTTTACGATAGTCCCATTTCCAGTAGTACTCCTCGGACGTTTAATGTTCAGCCCTTCCCTTTAAAGGTACTATGGCCTCTGCTGACTTCTGAAAAACCGGAGGTATATCACTATCCCTCTTTGCTCCTTCAGGAAGCGCGTCTCCCTCCGGCAGCAGTTTATCAGATCTCCCCGGGTAAGAACGCAAACTTTCTCTCCATATACCTGTCGAATGTACAGCGGGATGTTTCGGATAGTTTTGGGCTTTGTTTTGTTATGCAAACTTACCCACATCCAACTGCCTAATTCGCTTCCTGTTCGTCAGGCCAGAGATTTACCGCCGGCTTCCTTCAGATTCCTCCTCGCGAAGGACACCCTTGCCTTAGGTTAACGCTTCCCACTATCAAGGCGCGTTCGGGACTTGCACCCTACAGTTTGCGCCCGTGCCGGGCGCACATAAAATAAGACCGCACTAGTGCGGTCTTTTTAAGAATCTGAATGATTTGAGCTTAGCCCCGTTGATCGGCCAGCCATTGTCCCACTTCTATTTCGTTCGTCTGTAGGGATTTATTTATTTACCGAGAATTTATAAACGGTTGTTGTACGGTAATCTTTTCCAGGGCGCAGAACCGTTGATGGAAAGTTTGGTTGATTCGGTGAATCCGGAAAATGCTGAGTCTCCAGGCAGAACGCAGAACGATAGCCATAGGTCGCATTTCCTTTTCCATCTGTTATTTTATCGGTCAGGAAATTACCACTGTAAAACTGGATGC
This sequence comes from Bacteroidota bacterium, assembly GCA_029851965.1. Taxonomy (GTDB): domain Bacteria; phylum Bacteroidota; class Bacteroidia; order Sphingobacteriales; family Sphingobacteriaceae; genus Pedobacter. The sequence goes on from JARKUW010000241.1 coordinate 2,236, forward strand.
CCGGCTCTTCAGTCGTTACCTCCATCTGGATGCCTGTCTTAGCACTGCTAACCGTCGCTGCCTTACGCAGCCCGGTGCCTTTCCGCAATACCCAGTTGTGGTCGTACCCACCGCCGTTCTTGAGTTGCTGATGTTGATCATTGATCTGCTCACCGATAAGCTTCGGTTTGGTAAAGTCAAACGGTGTACCGGCTACCTTCTCCAGTTTCCCGGTAGGGATCAAAGTCGTATCAACAGGCGTGAATTCATCCGCCTCAAGCGTAAGCTGATGATCAAGTATGGTTTTATCTCCTGCTCCATTTAAGTTGAAATAAGCATGGTTGGTTAGATTAACAACCGTTGCTTTGTCGGTCTTAGCTTCATAGGCAATCTTAAGAGAATTATCATCTCCAAGGCTGTAAGTAACTTTTACATCTAAATTTCCGGGATAGCCACCTTCACCATCTTTAGAGCGATACGTCAACTCAAGTGTATGTTCGTCCAGCTGTTTACCATTCCATACTTTTTTATAAAATCCATTGTTACCGCCGTGCAAGGTATTCACGCCATCGTTAATGTCCAGCTGGTATGCTTTCCCATCCAGGCTGAACTTGCCTTTAGCAATTCTATTCCCGTACCTGCCGATCAATGCACCGAAAAAGTTTTCCTCCTTCTTTTGGTAAGGCTTTAATTCTGAATGACCCAGGATCACGTCTTTCCATTCGCCGTTTTTGTCCTTCACAAGAATGGAGACGAGCCTGCCACCAAAGTTAGTGATTGCGGCTTGCATGCCCCCCTGGTTTTTTAGCAGATACAAATGTGTCTTTTGCTGGTCTACGGTTCCGGCAAAAGCAGCAGTGTCTGGCAGTACAGGAGGAGCAGCTGAGATTTCTGTAGTGTCTGTGACGGATTTATCCCGGTTATCGGATCCCTGGCAGCCCACCATCATTCCGGAGAAAAGAAGTGCGGCAACAAAAACATTTCGGTTGATATTCATACATGTTTGGTTTAAGTTCTAATTGGTTTCTGGAAACAAGATACAATAACAATAAACGTCATTGCAACAGTTAATACAATATTAGTGTATATTCCTATATTTAGGAAACAAATGAACGCGGATTATCTGCAAAGGAATCCGACTCCAGACTAAAGTAAACAGTTAATGATTGAATATACAAATGAAAGTAAAATGCTGGTTGCTGTCGACTGCATTGTTTTTGGGTTCGACGGTGAAACATTGAAGATCCTGCTCATCAAGCGCGGGTTTCAGCCAGAAGGTGGAAAATGGAGCCTCATGGGAGGATTCATCGCTGCGGGGGAAAGTCTGGACCAGGCCGCAAATAAGATTCTTTTTGAGCTGACGGGGCTTAAAGATGTCTACCTGGAGCAACTCCAGGCCTTTGGAGATCCGAAGCGGGACCCCATGGAACGTACGCTGTCCATCGCATACTTCGCATTGATAGACATCAACAAATACCAGACGCAGCTTAACGACAACTATCACGCAGAATGGTTTCCAACCACGCAGATGCCATCTTTGATTTTTGACCACAATGAAATGGTAGAAGCTGCCAAGCAGAAGATCAGATACAAAGCCGCACTGCACCCCATCCTGTTTGAACTGCTACCCGGAAAATTCACCATTCCACAATTACAAAGCTTGTACGAAGGGGTTTACAATACAAAGATCGACAACCGGAATTTCGTTAGAAAGCTCACGTCAACGGGCTTGTTGATCAAGCTGGAGGAAAAAGACAAATCAAATTCCAAGAAAGGAGCTTTCTACTTTAAGCTGGATAAGAAAAAATACAAGGCGAAGTTTCAGGCATTCTTAAACTTCTTACCCAATGCAGACCACCTGATCAGTTAACAGTGGACGGTGATGTAATGATAAACGCTGTGCTGATACTAGCGGCCATGCGGCTATAAATGATTGGCAAGTTGGATCTAAACATAATTAAAGAAATATTTCTTATACTAATAAAATAAACGTTAATTAGACATTTATAAACCAAATAACGATGATCGGTGACGGCTTACAAAAGGCGTAACACGCTTAGAGAGATCCATCACCTATTAAAACGATATATACTCATGAAAACAGATCAGTATGTGATTGGAGTAGACTACGGGACAGATTCCGTACGCTCCGTTCTTGTGAATACGAGCGACGGAAAAGAGGTTTCTTCTTCGGTATTCTACTACCCCCGCTGGCAGCAGGGTTTATTTTGCGATGCCAACGCCAACTTATTCCGTCAGCATCCCCTGGATTACATTGAAGGACTGGAACAAACGATCAAGGACTGCCTGGCGAAAGCTGCAGGAACGGTCGAGGCTGACGATGTGAAAGCAATTTCAATAGATACCACCGGCTCTACGCCGGTAGCTGTAAATGAGCAAGGTGTTCCACTAGCGTTGTTGCCTGGCTTTGAAACCAATCCGCATGCGATGTTTGTACTGTGGAAGGATCATACGGCAATTAAAGAAGCCGCACAGATCAACACACACGCGGGCAAATATGAGGTCAACTACCTTCAATACTGCGGAGGCATCTATTCTTCAGAATGGTATTGGGCGAAATTGCTGAGAACCCTCCGTACGGATACTCAGGTTGCAGCATCCTGCTACTCCTGGGTGGAGCATTGCGATTGGATCCCTTTTATGCTGACCGGTGGAACGGACGTGAAAGCGATGAAAAGAAGCCGCTGTGCTGCAGGTCATAAGGCCTTGTGGGCGGAGGAATTCGGCGGTTTACCACCAAATGAATTCTTCAAAGCGCTGGACCCGCTGCTCGACGGATATACATCCAGAATGTTCACTGAAACCTATACTTCTGATGTTGCTGCAGGTGCCTTGAGTGCCGAATGGGCGCAACGGCTGGGCCTGAGTACTACGGTGGTCGTCGGGGTTGGCGCCTTTGATGCACATATGGGTGCTGTTGGAGGGCAGATAGAACCCTATCACCTGAGTAAAGTGATGGGAACATCGACCTGTGACATCCTGGTTGCACCGGGAACCGACATGGATGGTAAACTGATCAAGGGCATTTGTGGCCAGGTGAATGGATCAGTCATCCCGGGAATGGTTGGC
>JARKUW010000215.1 GCA_029851965.1 Bacteroidota bacterium
AATCCCGATGTCGCTGCGGCTGGAGCTTTCTCCGCTCATCTCTGAACTCTCTCCCAAAGCAGCCACTACAACATCCGATTTATTCGCATTGTCCACGGCCTCTTTTATCAACTCCGCTTCGCTGCGGTTCTCCCGCGGTATTTCTCTGCCGAACATCGTCGCCCGGGTTTGATATTCCGGATCGGAAATCAGGTTGGATCCCACAGCATGTAAGATCTTTACCTGGTTGCCGGCAACACTTTTCAGACCTTCTAATAGTGAGGGTGTATTGGCGAGATCGGCGTTTACACTCCAGGTTCCCGGCATATTGCTCCTGCTATTGGCCAAAGGACCGATGAGGGCAATGGTGCCCGACTTACGCAGGGGCAATACTTGATTTTCGTTCTTCAACAGCACAAATGATTGTGTGGCAACCTCCCTGGCAAACTTCAGGTTTGCAGGACTGAGAATTTCCTTTTTCGCCCGTTCTTCGCTGCAGTACCGGAAAGGGTCTTCGAACAGTCCAAGCTTGTACTTCGCCTGCAGCACCAGCCGGCAGGCATTGTCAATCTCCGCTGCGGTAACTTTCCCTTCGTCTAACGACTTTTTCAGGGTTGTTAGAAAACCTTCACTCACCATATCCATTTCCACGCCGGCCTTAAGTGATAAAGCAGACACCTGCTGGAGGTCTCCCAAACCATGATCGATCAATTCACTGACGGCAGTATAGTCGGTTACAACAAAACCTTTGAAGCCCCATTGACTACGCAGCAGATCGGTCATCAGCCACCTGTTTGCGGTCGCCGGAATGCCATTGATGTCGTTAAAGGAGGTCATCACACTCCCCGCACCGGCATCAAGCGCAGCTTTATAGGGCGGCAGGTATTCATTGTACATCCGGTGCATACTCATGTCTGTGGTGTTGTAGTCGCGCCCGGCTTCTGCAGCACCATATAAAGCAAAGTGTTTTACACAAGCCATGATCGTGTTGTATTTCGATAAATCATCTCCCTGGTAGCCTTTAACCATGGCACGGGCAATTTGTGAACCCAGATAGGTGTCCTCTCCATTTCCTTCAGAGATCCGTCCCCAGCGCGGATCCCTTGAAATATCAACCATAGGGGAGAAGGTCCAGTTCAATCCGTCCGCACTGGCCTCTATGGCGGCGACCCTGGCCGTTTTTTCAATCAGCGGCATGTCCCAGCTGCAGGCAAGTGCCAGCGGAATCGGGAAAGTGGTTTTGTATCCATGAATGACATCCTGCCCAAAGATCAGGGGGATATGCAAGCGGCTTTGCTTTACGGCAATCTCTTGTGCCTTCCGGATCCGCGCCGGAGTTGTCATGCTGAAGATCCCTCCAACCTGACCCCGTTTGATTTTGCCCTCTACATCAGAGCTCACGGATGATCCGGTTGTCGCTTCACCACCGGTCACCAGGTTCAATTGTCCGATCTTCTCCTCAATGGTCATTTTTGCCATTAAACCATTGATGTACGTCTCCATTTTTTGATCTGCTGCCGGCACAGTCCGCTGCTGTGCATGTACGACAGTGCTGCCGAACCATGCGGCGGCCAGGAGCAGTGATGTTGTTTTTTTCATTGTATTCAATTTGTTGTGTGTTCGGGATTGTTGCTTTTCAGGTACTGCCTGCCAAATACGCTGGTGCTCTTTTTCATTCTGCTTTAATGATCTTACTGCGGGTAGAAACGCCGCTTTCATTCAAAGCTTCAATGCAAAAGTAGTATGTTTTTTCGTTGTCCATCCCCTTAAACCAGTAGTCATTTCCATTGTAAACCATAATGCAGTTGTAAAGTTTGTCAGGTGATGTGCCGATGTAGATGTTATAGGCGTAAGCATCGTCGGCGGTTCTCCAACGGATCCAGGCACTCCTTTTATCTTTTTCCGTCCGCAGGATGAGGAAGTCTTCTACCGGTTTTGGCTTGGTACCTCCGGCATTCCCAAATACCCGTATGCCACTGATCGCAAACTTTCCCGTTGGCATATGCACGTTTTCCATCCGTACATACCTGGCCTTTAAGGGTGTTTTCAGCTCGATGTAATCATGCGGTACGTCGGTTTTGGTGGTACTTTTATCAGCCAGTATCTTCCAGTTTCTGCCGTCTGCAGAATACAGCAGCTTGTACTGGTGATAGATGCCTTGTTGTTTTCCCAGGAACTGTGCATCCTGATCTGCGTAGTTGATCTGAACCGCACGTATGGTAGAGACCGCACCCAGGTCCGTTTGTATCCACTCCGTTTTGCCACCAGTCGCCGCACTCCAGTAGGTGCGGATACTTTCATCAACCGCATTGTTCGCCTGGTAGCCACCCAGTGTGGAGGATACCGTGACCGGCTTGTTGTAGTTCAGTAGCATCCAGCCGGTAAACTGACTCTTCAGGTGGTCTGCTTTCTTGCCCGGCAGGTAATGGGGGTAGTCGCCGAATGCCGTATTTGCATACATGACCCCATCCTGGTCGAAGCCGGTTGGCCACATACCGATACGGCGTTCAAAATTGTTCTTTACCGACACGACCATCGTGGCCACATGCCAGTAATTTTTCCAGTTGTCCTGGAAAGTAGCCCCATGGCCTGCACCACGGGCAAAGCCGCCTGGTTTATAGCTGAGGGGTAGCGACTGGTGCTCAAAAGGGCCCAGCGGCGTCTTCCCTATGGCTACGCCATCTGCATAGCCGCTAAATTCGGTGGCCGGTGCACCATACTGCAGATAGTACTTGTCCTTATATTTTGTCATCCAGGCACCTTCCATAAAGGGGTTTAGAAAGGTGTTGTCCAAATATTCGCCAAATCGCTGCCAGCCGAAGCGGTCGGGATCGAGCAGCAGGAGTTCCTTCCGGGTGCCGACCGGTGCAAACGTTCTCCGGTTCAGTTCAATGCCATACACCGGGTACACATTGCTGCTGCCGTTGTACATGTACAGCCTGCCATCATCATCTACAAAATGTGCCGGGTCCCAACCGCCGATCTCAAAATCATGCACCGCTTCTTTCCATACATTTGCCTTCGGGTCCGTGCTCATCCATATCGGGAAATTGCTCGAGTATGTGGACCCAAAAACAAGCATGGTGTCGCCCTGTATCCATACGGAGGGGGCACACAGGTCGTCATAGACCTTGTGCTCGGGCCGCAAAAAATGGCGGGAGACAAACTTCCAGTTGTACAGGTCACTGCTCCACCAGTATCCCCACTGGTTGGTCGAGAACAGGTAGTAGTCGCCTTTGTAGTTCACGATCACCGGGTCGGCAGTAGCCCGGTGGCGGCCCTGCTCCGAGAAATTCGGAATGGGCGTATACCCATAATCCAGGTTTATCGGATTACAGTACGTGAGCTGTTTATCCTGGGCAAATCCGGTACAAACAAGCGAGGTCAGGATCAGGAAGATATATGTTCTACTCCACATGTTACTTAGGTATAGCCGGACTGCTGAAACCGAGCTTCGCCAGTCCTTTTTGTACGTCAGGATTACTCATGAAGAGCTTCCACAACAGGCCGGTACGGTGATTCTCTATCATTACGACAATTGGCCCCTGATCAATCGCCAGGTATGATTTCGCCACCCAGTCGTGTTCCTCACTGAAAGCATCTGCAAAGCCATATTCTCCCCAGAGCTTGCCTCCCTTCTCTTCATAAAAGTGCCGCAGCGCCTGCATGGAATATTCAGGGGTATAAGGGAACGCCGACAGTGCTGCAGTTGGCGTAATCACCCCGAGATCCTCTGTAGGAGAATGCGCGGCATAGCCCTGCCAGCTATCACTTGCCGTAAGACCCCAGCTATTCGGACCGTAACCCTTGTAGTGTTTGGGATTTTCGATGCAATAGGCCCTGTTGATCAGCGTATGTGCCTTGTTCTGCTCAAAATAATCTGCATATTGATCTTTCAGCCCCCGGGGATCAAGCCCCATGAAGGAGTAGTGCGTAAAGAACAGCGGCCCGCCATAATCAAATCCCAGCGGCAGCGTGATGTCATAGTAGTTCTTGCCGTTGAAAAAGGTATTGCTGTTTGCCCATCCATTGTCATACACTTTCTTGCTGATCGCTGCAGTAGGCGAGGAGGCCGCCAGCACATAGGTGATCAGGCATTCATTCCAGCCCTTAATGGCATGGTTCATACTCCAGCCGTTGTTCGGACTCCAGTGCCAGTACAGTTCATTCTGATTCTGCGTGAACCAGTTCCATTCTATGGCTTCCCACATCCAGAGAATTTTATTGCGGATGTCCCGCTCTGTCGCATTGTCTGCGGTATAGTATTGCCGTGCCGTCAGCAAGCCCTGGAACAGAAAGGAAGTCTCCACCAGGTCTGCACCATCATCCTTCAGGCTGAAGCGAATCACCTTGCCGGTTTCCCCGTTCAGCCAGTGCGGAAAGGCACCGTGAAACATATCTGCTTTCCACAGAAAATCAACAATCTTCTTTGTACGGGTCGCAGCCTGTTCCCTGCTGATGAACTTCCGTTCTGCGGCCACGATGATCGCCATAATGCCGAAGCCGGTACCGCCGGTGGTCACCACTTCATCACCGTAGTCGAACGACCGGTTGCTGCGTTCACGGGCCATGCCGCTTACCGGATGACCGAAGTCCCAGAAATACCGGAAGGTTTGCCTTTGTACCAGGTCGAGCAGCTGATCGTCACTCAGATTCTTTCTGATCTTCAGCTCCGGAGCAATACGGTCTTTGTTCTTCCCCTGTGCTGCAGCGGTATTGATAAACAGATTTGTACAACAGATAAGTACAAGAAGCAGTAATGACGTTCTATAATATTTAAAGTCTAACATCGGTTCTGGATTAATAGAGGTTGCCAGATCACCGGCAACCTTGTACACGTCTCATCACTTAATAGCCCGGATTCTGGGTCAGCAGCCCTCCGCTGAGATCTATTTCGGTTTGTGGAACAGGCCAGACTTCATTCCGATTTGCTCTCCAACCGTTGGGTCCGAAAACTTCTGCTGCTCTGCCCTGGCGGATGACATCGAAGTAGCGGTCACTTTCCATGGCCAGTTCCACCTGCCGCTCGTGATAGATCGCCGCCCTCAAAGCCGCCTGATCGGTGGTTGTGACATCCGGCAGAATACCGGCATTCGTACCCCTTGCCCGCGCGCGGACTTTATTCAGGGAGGTCAGTGCCTGACCGGAGTTCCCCAATTCGTTCGCTGCTTCTGCATTCATCAGCAGGATGTCTGCAAAGCGCAATACCCGGATGTTCTGCTGTGCGCCTTCATTGAATCCGGAAACACGCATGCTGAAAGGAACATAGGACTTCTGGTTGTACATATCGTTCGGCACATTGTTCGGAATGACATCGCCTTGCGGCGTGGTTTCCCCTTTGAAGATGATCGTTGCATCGCGGCGTGGATCGTTTGGTTCGAAGGCCTCCACCAATGCCGGGGTGGGTATGTTAAATCCCCATCCTCCGCCGGGAACACCAGCTACACCTTGCACCTGACTGTACTGCGAGTTCGATGCAGGTGCATTTCCCTGCAAGAGTTCAGCTTGAATTTCAAACAGAGATTCACTGTTGTTCTCATTCTGCGTACGGAAGTTTTTCTCGAAATCCGGAAACAATGAATAGCCCAGTCCAATCACTTCGTTGGTCAGCGAAAATACCTCCTGCCATTTCTTCTGATAGAGTGCAACTTTCGCATGCATGCCGAGGGCAGCCCCTTTGGTTGCCCGGCCGAGGTCGTTCGCCGCATACGACGGCGGTAGGACCGCTGCAGCTTCGGTCAGGTCTTTCTCGATCTGTGCATAGATCTGATCTTTAGGTGTTCTTGGGATGTTGTATTCTGTTGCATCTGCCGGCACGGTTAACCGCAAGGGTACATCGCCATATGCCCTGACCAGCCTGAAATAGGAATAGCCACGTACAAACTTGGCTTCTGCAATATAGCGGTCCTTCAAAGCCTTGTCCATGGTAATGGCCCCGATATTGTCGAGCAACTGGTTACAAAGATTGATGTTCTGATACTGGGAAGTCCAGAAACTCTGCAAAGATCCTTCTGTCGAAGTTACGGTGTAGGTGTCGTAGAGCAGCAGGAACGATGCGTCGCCTGGTGAACTTCCTTTTGCGGCTTCATCCGATCCCAGACTTTCAATGGCAAGCGCAGGAAAAGCGACATTTTCCCAGCTTCTCAGATTCGCATAGATGGCATTCACAGCCTTTGTGGCATCCTCTGGCGTTTTCCAGAACTCTACCGCCGGTTGCTGGCCTTGCGGGTCAATATCGAGAAAGCTCTTTTTACAGGAGGTTATCGCGACTGCTGCAGAGATCAAAGCCACGGTGCAGTATTTTTGTATATCGTTTTTATAAGTTTTCATAGCTGAGCAATTAAAAAGTAACGTTTACACCAATGTTGTAGGTTGCAAAGAGCGGATATACATTCACATCCAAACCTGCATTTGTTGGCGTACCGCCAACCTCGGGACTAAATCCGCGGTATCCGAAGATGTTCAGTGCATTCTGTGCATTGGCGAAAACGCGGAACTTCCGCATCTTCCATTTGGTGATCATCTCTGTTGGCAGGGAATATCCCAGCTGGATGTTTCTCAGCCTGATGTAAGCGCCGCTCTCTACGTAGAATGAGTTTGGCAGGTAGTTCGTTGCGCCGCCAAGTGTCGGAGAAGGGTAGCTGTTTGTGGAACCGGGCCCCGTCCACCTGTTTTCGAAGAATTCTTTGGTGAAGTTCTCGTTCCCGAAACGTGCGCCCAGGTTTCCATTGTACACGTCCACACCGGCAACACCCTGGATGTCCAGGGTCAGGTCGAAATTCTTGTAGGCGAAATTTGTATTCAGACCGTAGCTGTATTTGGGGTTCGGATTACCAAGTACAATCCGGTCTTTTCCATCAATCTCTCCATCTCCATTCTGATCGACATACCGGAAGTCGCCTGCTGTAGTTCCAGCCTGAGGCGATGCCTGAGCTTCGTCATTGGTCTGGAAGATGCCGGCAACTTCATATCCGAAAAAGGCTCCGATGGGACCACCGGCTATGGTTCGTGTCGCCAGGGCGCCGCTGGTTAGTCCCGCGCCACCCGCATAGATCGGGTTGGCGCCCGAGGTTACGTTCAATACTTTGTTGTTGTTTATGCCCAGGTTACCGCTGATGGTATAGGTTAAGCCGCCGTCTGTTTTATCTGACCAGGTTGCTGATACCTCGAAACCACGGTTGCGGAAGTCGGCCTGATTACCGATCAGCTTGCTGTTCTCTGTTCCAAGGGAGCCCAGGATCGGAATATCAAATATCGCCTGCTCCGTTTTCCTGTTGTAATAATCCAGTTCGACACTCAGACGGTTGGTCAGGAAGCCCATTTCCAGACCAATGTCTGTTCCTGCGCTGCGCTCCCAAAATAGCGCCGGCGGTACAATGGTCCGGATGCTTGCACCAGTTGCGGCGATGCCGTTGAAAAAGGCTATCAGAGCGGCACCCTGAGAAACGGTCAGCGTTGTCGGGTTTCTTGGAACGCCGGCATTCCCGACTTTACCCCAGCTTCCACGAAGTTTCAAGTTCGTGAAGATATTTTGGTTCTTCATGAATTCCTCACTGGAAATCACCCATCCGGCACCTATAGACGGGAAGTAGCCCCAAAGATCAGATCCCCCGAAGAACTGTGACGCACCATCCGCCCGGATGGAGGCATTCAACAGGTACTTGTTCTTAAAGGAATAATTTGCCCGACCGAAGTAGGAAGCAGCGGTATTTAAGGTTCCCGAGTCCTCGATTGTTCTGCCGTCTGCATCACCCAGCCGAAGGTAAAGGTCTCCTTCACTATTAAATGGAACGTTTTCTGCCCGTGCGTTCAGTATGTATTCTCTGTAACGCTGTGCCGTCTGACCGGCCAGGACGGTCAGGTTGTGATCACCCCATTTGTTGTTGTAGGTTAACGTGTTTTCAATGATCCAGTTCCGGTTTTCCGTACGGTCAACACCCAGTACACTCACCGTTGCATTCTGGGCCGTCGTTGCGAAGTACTCCGGTGTATAGGCGCGTACTTCCTCCTGTTCGAAGTCACCGCCAAAACTTGTTCTGAAGGTAAAGTTCTTTAGAAACTTCAGCTCCGCATACACATTTCCGCTCAGCCTGTAGCGCGTGGTGAAATGGTTATTGAAGTCCAGTGTTGCCTGTGGATTCATGTTACTTCCGTTACCCAGGTTGAAGTCGTTGGGATCTCCATAGGATCCATCCGCCTTAAATATGGGAACGACAGGAGAGGCCGCATATAAACCACGGAAGATCGTTGTCGGTACATCATTGGATTTACTATATGTACCAGTTACGTTGTAGCCGACCTTCAAAGGTTCAAAGATCTGGAACTCGCTCGACAGGCGGGAGGTATAACGTTTGTAGTTGTTGTTCTTAACAATACCATCCTGGTTTAAGTAACCGAGCGAGAAGTTGTACGTTGATTTGTCTGTACCGCCGTTCACGGACAGTTGGTGGTTGGTGATCATTGCGTCTCTAAGCGCCACGTCATACCAGTCTGTACCCTCGCCGAGATTGGTGTTTGCGAACAATGGTTTGGTGTCCGGAAGCAGGGCATACAGTTCATTTACGGCCGTTGCATATTCTGTGGCATTGGCCATTTCTACGGCATTGGTGACCCCCTGAACACCCACGGTTCCATTGTAGTTGATCGTTGCGTCGCCTTTTTTCCCCCGGACCGTCGTAACGAGTACGACACCATTGGCCGCCCGGATACCGTAGATCGACTGGCTGGATGCATCTTTCAGCACGCTGATGTTTTCGATGTCTGCCGGGTTTAGGAAGTTGATGTCATCATACCAGACGCCGTCTACAACATACAGTACGCCCGTATTACCGTAGATGGTACCGGTACCCCGGATTGTGATCTGTGGAGATGCACCCGGTGTACCATTGTTGGTGATGGAAACCCCGGCAACGCGCCCTTGCAGTGCACTTACGGGGTTTGGCGAAATTTGTTTGGAGATGTCTTCCCCTTTAACCGAGCTTACGGATCCGGTTACATCGATTTTCCGCTGCGTACCATAGCCGACTACCACCACCTGCTCCAGTTGCCTTGCACTTGAAGCCATGACCACGTTAATTGTAGTCCGGTTATTCACTGGTACGTCCTGAGGCGTGTAGCCGATATAGGTAAAGGTTAGGGTTGCTGTGGGCGGTGCGCTGATGGAATATCGCCCGTTTGCATCTGTCTGGGTGCCCACCGTGCTGCCCTTAATGAGAATGCTGACAGAAGGTATGGTTGTCTGGTCTCCGGCATCTGAAACGACCCCTGTAACTGTAATATTTTGTGCATAAGCAGCCTGGAGAAAAAGCACACACAAAAAAGTTAAAACAGAGAATTTAGTAAAGATTTTTTTCATACGAGCTAATTTGGTTTGATGTGAGTTAACGTGCAGCGCGGGATTGCTGAATCGGAAAGCGGCTAATACTTGTGGCATCAGAATGGAAAAATAGCATACAAGGATTCTGAAAAAATGGAGAGCGCTTTTTTAGGAGAACAAGCGTAGCGTGCGAAAGTTTAAAATAAACAAGAACAGTTCGTTTGTACCTGTTCGGGGCTCAGTTCTCATCACTTCACGGACGGCTCAGCTGATCAATACGGTCGTCCCGGAGTAAGAATTTACAGGTTCCTGAACCGCGGTCGCCCGGGGGTTGATCCGGCTATAGCTGGTTCAAAGCCGGATCGGGGCCGGATCAACGCCGGCTCAACCCCGAGTCAAGACCCTATCAACCTACAAGCTGGCCGAAAGCTGGCTCAGGGCATGGTAATCTTTGTTTTATCTGTATATTGGGAAGACCATTTATAATCAACCTGGCAATGAAACTGAATTTCTGCACGAAACTTACACTGTTGTTCATCGGGATGCTAATCCCCTCTATGCGTCTTTTTGCGCAAAGTGATCTGAAACTCTGGTATGATAAACCCGCCGCCAATTGGAATGAAGCACTTCCTATTGGAAATGGCCGCCTGGCAGCAATGGTCTTTGGAGACCCTGCGGGCGAGCGGATCCAGTTGAATGAAGAATCCGTATGGTCGGGCGGACCGGGCAACAACGTTGTAGATGGGCTGTATCCGGCGGTAAGCCAGATGCGCGCGCTGATCTTTGCCGGTAAGTACAAAGAAGCTCAGGATCTCGGACTCAAAGCGATCCCGCGGGATGCGGCCAAAGACAATAACTATGGAATGAAATACCAGCCGGTAGGGAACTTGTCGCTCCAATTTCCCGGCCACGAACATGCGGATGCGTATCGCCGCGATCTGGATATTGAAAATGCTATTGCTTCTGTCTCCTATCGGGTGGGTGGTGTAACCTTCAGGAGGGAGGTTCTGGCTTCGTTTCATGACGATGTCATCGTGGTTCGGCTTACGGCGGATAAGGCCGGCAAGATTAGGTTTGACGCCGCAATGAATAGCCCCCACAAAATCTGGGAAGCGGGGCGTTCAGGAGAAATGATCACACTAAAAGGCGTATCCGGCAGCGCAGGGAACAAAGCCGGACAGGTGAAATTCAATGCGCTTGTTCAGGTAAAGTTGGAAGGCGGGCGCGCTACATACGCTAAGGATACCCTGAAAGTAAGGGATGCCAACGCCGCAACGCTTTACATTTCCATAGGAACGAACTTCGTCAACTATAAAGATCTAAGTGCGGACGCTGACGGGCGGGCACTTTCCGCTTTAAAGAAGGTGGGTAACAAGAAATATGATATACTGAAGATGGCCCATGTTAAGGCGTACCGCAAGTATTTCGACCGGGTGTCATTTCAGCTTTCAACCGCGGGGCCTGTAAATAAGCCAACAGACCAACGGATAAAGGAGTTTGCCGCAGGCAACGACCTGGGCCTGGTGAATCTCTACTTTCAATTCGGCCGATACTTGCTGATCTCCAGTTCGACACCAGGTTCGCAGCCGGCGAACCTCCAGGGTAAATGGAACGACAAGATCAATCCACCCTGGGACAGTAAGTACACAATAAACATCAATACGGAGATGAACTACTGGCCTGCAGAGGTGACGAATCTTACAGAAATGCATCAGCCCTTATTCTCGATGATAAAAGATCTGTCGGAAACCGGCCAAGAAAGTGCGCGTAAAATGTATCATGCCCGCGGCTGGATGGCCCACCACAATACAGATCTATGGCGGATTACCGGCCCGGTAGATGGCGCATTCTTCGGCATGTGGCCGATGGGTGGCGCATGGTTAAGTCAGCATCTTTGGCAGCACTTTCTGTATACGGGTGACAAGGCGTTCTTACAGACCTATTATCCGGTGCTAAAAGGGGCCGCCCTGTTTTATAAAGATGTGCTGCAGGAAGAACCTGTACACAAATGGCTTGTTGTTGCGCCGTCCATGTCCCCGGAAAATACACACCAGCCGGATGTTTCCATGACTGCAGGGACAACGATGGACAATCAGCTTGTATTCGATGTGCTGAGCAATGCCATCCGCGCGGCCAGGTTCCTGAAGGCGGACATCAAACTGGCTGATTCACTTGAAGCCATCCGGTCCCGCATCCCACCAATGCAAATCGGTCAGCATGGGCAGCTGCAGGAGTGGCTGCAGGATCTGGATAGTCCGGAGGACAAGCACCGCCACATCTCCCATCTGTATGGCTTGTATCCAAGCAACCAGATTTCTCCATTCTCCAATCCGGAGCTATTTGCGGCAGCACGGACATCATTGATTTTCCGCGGAGACAAATCCACGGGCTGGTCAATGGGATGGAAGGTAAACTGGTGGGCGAGGTTGCTGGATGGAAACAGGGCCTTCAAGCTGATCAAAGACCAGCTGAGCCCGGCACCTGTTGCAAACTCCGGACAGGATGGTGGTACCTATCCCAATTTTTTTGATGCGCCTACTCCTTTTCAGCTCGATGGGAATTTCGGATGCAAAGCCGGTATTGCGGAGATGTTGCTGCAAAGCCATGACTGTGCCGTGCATCTTTT
>JARKUW010000257.1 GCA_029851965.1 Bacteroidota bacterium
ACCATTCCGGTAGTTTACACCACCAAAAGCATACACTTCAGCACCGTTGGATACCGGCACAACAGAGTTGAAGAACAAGGAACCCCCACGGTTCTGCGACTGCCCGATGTTTGGAACAAAGTCGCCACGGGTCAGCCCCCTGCGCGCGAGCTCTGCGTCGGTAATATCCGCCCCTGTCGGTGCCGGATAGAGCGCCGGGTTGTTGTAATCTGTAAAGATCACCCCCCTGTACGGTGTGGTCCTGGAAGCAAAGTCGCGGTAGTCAAACGATCCGGAGAAGTTCAGGAACCCACCTTTATCGCTCAAAGCAACACCATAGTTCACATTTGCCTGAACCGTTTCGCCGTCAAGCCCATCAGAGTGCTTGCCGCCAAAGCCACCGCCTGTAACGCTGGCGGTAAGTTTATCAACATCTGTATTCAAAATGATGTTGATTACGCCGGCAATCGCATCCGAACCATATTGTGCAGATGCACCGTCTCTCAGGATCTCAATCCTTTTGATGGCGGCCGTTGGAATGGCATTTAAATCCGTTCCGACGGAACCTTTACCCAAACTCCCGTTGATGTTAATGACTGAAGTGGTATGGCGTCGCTTACCATTGATGAGCACCAACACCTGATCCGGACCCAGTCCACGTAAGGATGCCGGGTCTATGTGATCCGTTGCATCCGTTAAGCTCATCACATTGGAGGTAAAGGACGGCGCTACAAAGTTCAGGATCTGGTTAACAGATACCTGTGCAACACTTTGCGTCAGTTTCTGAATGTCGACCACATCCACCGGAACGGGTGTGTCCAGGCGTGATCTTGGAGCACTTCTGGAACCCAGCACCACGACCCCTTCCAGGTTGTTCCCGGCGTCGGAGCTTAAGGTAAAATTGAGTTCTTTGGTCTCATCCGCAGCAACCGTTACGGTTTGGCGTACGGTTTGGAAGCCGATGTAACTCACCAGAACCTGATAGGTTCCTGCTGCAGGAAGCCTGATTTCGTAACGCCCATTGGCGTCAGTTCCTGCACGTTGTTTCTGCCCGGCAACGGACACCGTTGCGCCGGAGATGGTCTGGCTGGTATCCCGCACCTCGCCCCGGATCACCTGGGCCTGGGTGCTGTAAGCCAATGCTGCAAACCAAAATAGGAGTAGGTAAAATTTAATTTTCATAGATATGCGTTTAAGGTTAAACAATCCGGCAATGAAAATTCCGAACTGAAACGCAATAATAGTTAATAATTAAATTTTATCCTATTAGTTTACTAGGCTTTGCCCCGAATATTAGTCGTAAGGGTACTTGAACACAAATCCTGCGTATAATCCCCAGCCAGCAACGTACAATCATACGATGCCTTATTAGTTGAGCTGCTCTGTCAGCAGTCCCATCTCGATCTGTGGAGAATGTTTTTCATATAGAATCGCGTAGACCGCCCTGCTGATCGGCATCTCTACTTTATACTTCTTGTTAATTACATGCATACAAGCTGCCGCATAATAGCCTTCGGCGATCATATTCATCTCCAGCTGTGCAGACTTTACCGTGTACCCCTTGCCAATCATGTTCCCGAAAGTCCGGTTGCGGCTAAACTGGGAATAAGCCGTTACCAGTAAGTCGCCGAGGTAGGCAGATTCTTTAATGTCCCGGGAAATGGGATGTACCGCATTAACGAAGCGGTTGATTTCGCGGATGGCATTGGAGATCAGAACGGCCTGGAAGTTATCCCCATAGCCCACACCATGGCAAATGCCGCTGGCTACTGCATAAATGTTCTTTAATACCGCCGCATATTCCGTCCCGAAGATGTCGTCACAAACATTGGTCTTGATGTAACGTGTGTTCAGCAGTTTTGCAAAGTGGGTTGCGGTCTCCACATTTACCGACGCAATGGTTACATAAGATAGCTTTTCGAGTGCCACTTCCTCCGCATGGCAGGGGCCGCTGATCACCAGGATGTCCGAAAATGGAACCTGATATTTCTCGTTCAGAAACTCGCCAATGATCTGATTTTCATCCGGAACAATTCCTTTAATGGCGGAAACAACTTTCTTGCCTTTCAGATCTTCCGCTGTAATGTCCTTCAGGCTTTCCTTTAAAAATGCCGCAGGCACGTTAAGCACCACATAGTCTGCACAGCGGATGACCTCACGAAGGTTGTTTGAAATGTTCGCAGGCGGGATCTTGACGACCGCTGCACTCAGATAATGGGGATTGTGATGGTACTTCTGGATGTGTTCAATGGCTTCTGTGTTCCGCATCCACCAATATATTTCCTTCTCACTACTATTATCTGAAAGCATCTTAATTATAGCGGTAGCCCAGCTACCACCACCAATCATTGCAACTTTTGCCGACATATTGACCAAATAAAAAATCCCGGTTTAAACTTTAAACCGGGACAATTTACCTAAAATATTACGATTGACGTGCTTTACTTTTTGTCCGGCTGGGCAAACAATTGATCTTTAGTGGCTTTTTCTACTTTCATTCCATCCTTCAATCTGTTCTGTATTGCAGAATACGGGCCGGTCACCACCTCTGTTCCGGCCTTTATTCCCGAGTTAACAATGATGAACTGATCGTTCTGGATACCTGTAGTTACCTCTACTTTCTTTACCACGCCGTTTCCAAAAGTATATACATACTGCTTCACCGCTTTGTCCGTAAGTTTCGATTTTTGTTTGTCTGCATTTTCCGGATTGTCACTGGCCTTTGTATCTGTTTCGGTCTTGGTATTGTTACCGGTAAAGACCGACTGGATCGGAATAGAAAGTCCTTTTACAGATTCACTCTGGATGTCTACAGTTGCCGACAACCCTGGTCTGAACGGAGAGGGCAGGTCTTTTGCACCGCCTTTAACGCCGCTATAGGAATCTGCCAGGATGCGGATCTTCACCACAAAGTTGGTTACCTGATCCACAGACGTCGTTGTGGTTGTACCTACATCTTTGGACGAACTGCCAATTTCGGTAACGATACCTTTAAATTTCTTATCTGCAAAAGCATCTACTTCGATCACGGCGCTGTCGCCGACATTCACGCGGTTGATGTCATTTTCATTCACGTCAACATTCACTTCCATCGTAGAGAGGTTGGAGATCCGCATGATCTCCGTACCTGCAAACTGTGCCGTACCTAAGATACGGTCCCCAAGTTCTACAGACAACTTCGATATTACGCCGTCAACGGGCGCGAAAATGGTTGCTTTAGCAAGGTTGGCACTGGCTTCCTGCACGTTTGCACCAGATTGTTCCAATCCAAACTTGGCACCGATCAGATTCTGTTTTGCACTTTCCAGATTTGTCTTTGCCGTTGTGTAGGCGGCCTGTGCAGCATCAAATTCTGATACCGATATCACTTTCTTTTTATAGAGCTCCACATTTCTTTTGTAAGTGGCATCGGCATTTACGAAGTTCGCCTGTGATTGCTTCAGCTGCTGCTCTGCAGAAGCAACACTTGCCTTCTGTGAGCTGTAGGATGCACGTGCCCGGTCATAACCTGACTTCAATACATCCGGCCTTACTTTACACAACAACTGCCCTTTCTTTACGATGTCACCCTCTTTTACCAAAAGCTCCGTTACTTCACCAGAAACCTCAGAACTCAATTTAACTTCAGTTTCCGGCTGGATCTTACCACTTGCGGTCACCGTTTCCACAACAGTTCTGCTTTGCGCTTTTTCAATAGTCACCTTCTCGACCTTCTCCCCCCCGATTGCACCGGTAACCTTCAGTACGATAAGCAAGGCAACTATCACTCCAATCGCAATAAGTATGTGTTTTAGTTTCATTTTGTTTGTTTGTTTTTGTTAAAGTATAATTGAGCTTGTTTGTCTATTCAGATGTGACGGGACGTGTTAAAAAGTGACTGGCTTACCAAGGTAGTAATCAATTACTTTAGAACGGAAAAGTAAGTCATATTTGGCTTGAATAAAGTCGATCTCCGCTTTATTCCGGTTCGTTCTGGCCGTATTGTAATCCAGCGAATTTACCAGACCAACATTATACCGTTCTTCGATCACGGTAAAGGCATCTTTTTGCGCATTAAACGTATTCAAAGTAGATCGGTACCTGCTGTCTGCAGCTCTCAGATCTGCAACCGCCTGTGCGATGACCTTGTTCAGATTATTCTTGATCAGCTGCTCCTGAATGATATAGCCCTGGTAGCTGATTTTTGCCCTGCGGACATTTGATTTTGCAGAAAGACCATTGAAGATCGGTATGCGAAGTGAAAGTCCGATGTTCTGGAAAAAGTTGTTGTTGATCTGATCGAACAGGTGTGCATCCTGAATTCCAAACTGACCATTTTGTGAAGCCAGATCATAGGAGTACCGGGTTCCGATACCGCCACCCAGCGATATCGTTGGCAACAAACGTCCCTTTGCCACAGCTACGCCTTTTTCCGCAGCTTCGCGGTTTAAACGTGCCAGTTTTACATCCGGAAAAAGTGACAGGGATGACGTGTAAACGTCATCAACGTTATAGCTTTTCTGCGCGGCATCAATGTCCTGGACAGTCGGCGCAACCACCTTGTATCCCGCTTCCGGGCGCATCTCCATCAATTGTGAAAGCGTCAGGTAAGATATGGTCAGCTGGTTCTGTGCATTGGTCACGTTTAACTCTGCAGTAGCAACCTGCGCTTTCGCCTGGGAGACATCTGCAACGGTTTTATTTCCGGCATCGAACAATGCGTTCTCCCTCTCCAGGGTTTGCTGTGCGACCACAAGCTGTTCCTGTGATGCTTTCAGAAAATCTTCATTGAAGACCACCTGAAAATACGAGGTTACAACTTGTAAGATGAGGTCATTTTTTGTCTTCTCTACCGCGCTGTACCCTGCTTCCAGTAAGATCCTGTTCTGCCGGATCTGATTTATTTTGGCAAAGCCACCAAACAGGTCTACGGATGTGGTAACGCTCCCATTTCCCGAAAAGAAGTTCCGTGTGACGAGCTGGTTGGTCGCGGGATTCAAACTTCGCCCGAAGTTGAAGCTGTTGTCTAATCCACCATTAACCGTAGGGAACAAGTCCGCACGGGATTGCTGTAAATACGTTTCCGCAGTAAGTGCATCCAGGGAACTTTGCTTGATATTCAGGTTGTTTTGCAGCATTCTTTCCACCGCTTGCTGGATGGTAATGGTTTCCTGTGCTTTTACGGAACTACTTACGCACACAGCGGCGAGGCTTAGGGCAAGAATGCAGGTTATTTTAGAGAATACACCACGATTGGTAAACACTTTCATATGTTATAATTTCAATATTTGTTAAACAGCTTTTTTCTATTTCCGGGAGCACCGCCACAAATTACTACATTTGGACATGTATCTGGTTAAATCTCCCTTTTTCTTGAGATGGTATTATCCGTCACTGATCTGGAATAAAGCACGTTCGGAAAAGCTGTCTATTTGACCATTGACGACGGACCTATACCTGATGTTACAGACTTTGTTTTAAAAACTTTGGAGACGTTTGATGCTAAGGCGACATTTTTCTGCATTGGAGATAATATCAGGAAACATCCTGAAGTGTACAATAAGTTGATTGATGCTGGTCACAGGATTGGAAATCACACGTTCAACCACCTTAAAGGGTGGAAAACCACTGATGAGACCTATGTGGAGAATTTTGAAAAGTGCCAGAGTCTGACAAACTCCAGCCTGTTCAGACCGCCCTACGGGCGGATAAAGAAATCGCAGGCGAACAAGATCAAAGCGAGGTATCCGGAAATGGAAATCATCATGTGGGATGTCCTCAGCGGCGACTTCGACACCCAGCTTTCCCCAGAAAAGTGCTTCAAAAACGTAGTTGAAAATGCTAAGAATGGTTCTATAATCGTGTTTCATGATAGCTTAAAAGCGTTTGACCGGCTGAAATATGCCCTTCCCAGGTGCTTATCTGTTTTTAAGGAAGAGGGCTATCAATTCCGCACACTTTAACCCGCTTATACCAATCTCAGGCCAGCAAAAAAATTACAGCGGACTCATCACAGCGGATACTTCAAATAGGCGCGGTTAAACGCGACAAAATAGGAAGCGGTCGGAGATGCTCCACGAAGGGTCCTGGGTCGGTACCGAACCGGCATTGAGCCGGCCTTGAACCGGGTTTGAACCGGCGTTGATCCGGCTGTGGGTGGATCGACGCCCTATAGCAGCCGGATAGGGGCCGGAAAGACGCCTACCCCCGTCCCCTGTACAATGTGATGTTAGCGGCACATTTAACTTGCTTCTGACAGCGGTGAATTGGCCCGCAATCCACATTACTCAAAAAAAATAATTTAGCGGATTAAACACTGGAATGTGCCGGCAGAGGTGTTCATTTCCGAACGGATATTGTTCATTAATGAACTTTTATAACCCATTTGTTACGGCTGACCAAGCTATTTAGAACATTTATAAATAATATAATGATGTACAGATGATGTCAGCCCCCTGCTTTTTTTTGTAAATTCGCTTAAAATAAGATTTATTACCTTTCAAACAATATCATCAATGGCATTCGACATAGAAATGATCAAAAAGGTGTATGCAAACTTTGGCCCCCGCATCGAGGCGGCACGTAAGCTGGTAGGCAGACCTTTAACACTCTCAGAGAAAATTTTATATACCCACTTGTGGGACGATAAAGCAACTGCATCGTATCAAAGAGGTGTAGATTATGTAGATTTTGCACCGGATCGTGTAGCGATGCAGGATGCAACTGCTCAAATGGCATTATTACAGTTTATGCAGGCTGGACGTCCTAAAGTGGCTGTTCCTTCTACTGTTCACTGTGATCACTTGATCACGGCTAAAAATGGTGCAGAGATCGATCTACCTGCAGCAAATACAGAAAGTAAAGAAGTTTTCGACTTCCTTGCTTCGGTTTCAAACAAATATGGTATCGGTTTCTGGAAACCAGGAGCGGGTATTATTCACCAGGTTTTGCTTGAAAACTATTCATTTCCGGGCGGAATGATGATCGGAACGGATTCACATACCGTTATGGGTGGTGGATTGGGAATGATCGCCATTGGTGTTGGTGGTGCTGATGCCTGTGATGTAATGGCAGGCTTGCCATGGGAGCTTAAATTCCCTAAACTGATCGGTGTGAAGTTAACCGGTAAATTAAGCGGATGGACTGCACCTAAAGATGTTATCCTGAAAGTAGCAGGTATTTTAACCGTTAAAGGTGGTACCGGCGCGATCGTAGAATATTTTGGCGAAGGCGCAAACAATATGAGCTGTACCGGTAAAGGTACCATCTGTAATATGGGTGCTGAAATTGGTGCGACAACATCTGTTTTCGGATACGATGAAAGCATGGAACGCTATTTACGCGGAACAAAGAGAGCTGATGTTGCTGATGCAGCAAATGAAATCAAAGCACACCTGACTGGTGACCCTGAGGTTTATGCTGAGCCGGAAAAATACTTTGATCAATTGATCGAAATCAACCTTTCTGAATTGGAGCCTTACCTGAACGGTCCTTTTACACCAGATTTGGCTACCCCAATTTCTAAAATGAAGCAAGTTGCAGCAGAGAACGGCTGGCCAATGAAAATCGATGTGGGCTTGATCGGATCGTGTACCAACTCTTCTTATGAAGATATTTCACGTGCGGTGAGTGTCGCGAAACAGGTTGAAGAAAAAGGCCTTACACCGAAGTCTGAATATTGCATTAACCCGGGATCTGAGCAGATCCGTTACACCATAGACCGGGACGGTTATTTAGATGTATTCAAAAAGATTGGTGCTAAAGTATTCACCAATGCCTGCGGACCATGTATCGGTATGTGGGATCGTGTTGGTGCGGAAAAACAAGAGCGGAACACCATTGTTCACTCGTTCAACAGGAACTTCGCGAAACGTGCAGATGGTAACCCGAATACTTTTGCTTTTGTTGGTTCACCAGAACTGGTTACCGCAATGGCCATCGCAGGAGATTTAAGCTTCAACCCTTTAACAGATACACTAACCAACGACAAAGGCGAACAAGTGATGCTGGATGCACCGTCTGGATTCGAATTGCCGGTTAATGGCTTCGACGTGGAGGACGCAGGTTATCAGCAGCCAGCCGCAGACGGAAGTCACGTGCAGGTTGCGGTATCGCCAACATCACACAGACTTCAGTTGCTTGATCCATTCCCGGCCTGGGAAGGCACCGACTTAAAAGGTCTTAAGCTATTGATCAAAGCAAAAGGAAAATGTACAACAGACCACATCTCTATGGCTGGTCCGTGGTTGAAATTCCGTGGTCACCTTGATAACATTTCGAACAACATGTTAATCGGAGCAGTAAACTACTTCAATGAGAAAACTGACCTGGTTAAAAATCAGATCACAGGAGAATACGGTCCGGTACCTGCTACTGCCCGTGCATATAAAGCAGCTAACTTCGGATCGATCGTTATCGGTGATGAAAACTATGGTGAAGGATCCAGCCGTGAGCATGCTGCGATGGAGCCGCGTCACCTGGGTGTACGTGTGGTACTGGTAAAATCATTTGCCCGTATACACGAAACAAACCTTAAAAAACAAGGTATGCTTGGTCTTACCTTCCAGAATAAAGAGGATTACGATAAAATTCGCGAGGATGATGTTGTAGATGTAGTTGGCCTGACAACCTTCACGCCGAATGTTCCGTTGACATTGGTATTAAACCACAGCGATGGTACAAGTGAAGAGATCGTGGTAAACCACAGTTACAATGCACAGCAGATTGAGTGGTTCAAAGCTGGTGGCGCACTTAATATTATCCGCCAGCAGATCGGCAAGTAATATCAGCTTGCTACCGCATAGCAAAGCCTCCCGGAAGATCCGGGAGGCTTTTTTTTGTTTCTTTTTCCTGCTTGTTTTATTTCTATTTTCCTGCTCGTATTGTTTTTTATTCCTGCTCTGCCTCGAGGCTCAGGCCAATCTGCTTCAGCAATATGGCTGCATTGAATGTTTTGCAGGCACCATGTTTAAGCTTATAATCGAAGTTCATCTCCCCTGCCGTAATCTGGATATCGAAATGATAGTTCCGCACTTGTGCAGGGTAATGTTCTGCCATTTCTGAAAGCTGCAGATCATGCGTTGCAAACAACGATGGTACCTGTTGGCTGATCAGTTTCTGTACGAAAACTTTCGAGCCGGAATACTTGTCCTTGCTGTTCGTGCCACGCAGCATCTCGTCGATCAGGACAAATGAATTTGGTATCCTTGTGATGGCATCCAGGATCATCTTCAACCGGTTTAACTCCGCCTTAAAAGTAGATGTCTGGTCGTTCAAAGAATCTTTAATCCGCATGTAGGTCACTACCGAGAATATAGAAAGATGAAGCTGGCTGGCACAGACCACCGCACCGGCATACGCGAGTACCATGTTGATGCCGGCTGTACGCAGGAAGGTACTTTTACCGGCCATGTTGGAGCCTGTGACAATATCAACAGTCGGATGGGACAGCAACATGTAGTCGTTGTAAATCCGTTTCTGCTCCGGAATAAGCGGATGTCCCAGCCCTGCTGCATGAAATTTAAATTCCGCTGAAAGTACCGGCACGGACCATTCCGGCTCGTTGTGCTGCAAGGTAGCCAGGGAGATCAGCGCCTCGAACTGGCTGATGCGGTACAAACCCTGCAGCAGATCGCCGGAAGCTTCCTTATACCACTTGTCCAGCCTGAGTGCACACCTGAAATCCCAGAGGAGGAAGATGTTCAGTATAGAACCCAGCAGCATGTTCAGGCGCGCATCAAACGACTGGATGATGCCCGACAATTGTTTAATCTGGGCACTTACCCTGGAGTCCTCCCGCTGATCTTTAAAAAAGCCTAAGATATAGGCGCTCTTCCATGTGATGCTTTCCGTCCATTGTATGGCATTGGAAAAGGAATTCAGGAACTTGGCGCTGCCGCTGAAGCCTTCGTGAACAAGGTTGATCTGCTTCAGGTGGAAGAAAGTGTAAGCGATATTAAACAGTGCCAGGAGTACAAAGATGTTCCAGACGCTGCCGCCGTAGAATATTCCGGCGAGCAAAGCGATCAGCATGATGAAGGGAACAATCCGGGTATAGGTTCTTAGAAAACCTTTGTGTGTAAAACCGAGTTCCACAGGCAATTCCGTCGCAATTTTCTGCTGGAGTGATCTCAGCTGGTTCTTATCGTGTCCGTGAAGTTCGGCACGGAAGAGAAAGGTCTTATCGATGTGCGTGGACAACTCAGCAATGGCCTCCTGCCGGGCTTCAATGGTTTCAATGGCAACGGGGGCGCTTAGGTCTGAGGCCAGAAGGTCCATTCCCTCCGCCGTGTTACAGCGGTTCAGGACAGCATACAATGATCCCGGACCAAAGATATCCAGATCGGCCGTATATGGATGCTGATCATCTTCATATTGCTCGCCATCGCCATAACCATTATTGCGGTTTGTAAAGACATTGATCTCGTTCTGGAATATCCAGTAGAGCTGTTCATTGTAGCTCAGCTGTTCCTGTACCGCAGCCTGTTTTTTCACCAGGGCCATAAAGGCGAACACCGGCAGCACAAGCAGCACATCAAAGGCGATGTTAAATCCAAAGTAGATAATCAGCCCGACCACCAGGATCTCAAACAGGAAGAGTCCAAGCCTGGACAGGGATATTTGGTTCAGACTTGTCTTCAAGCCCTTGATGATTGATTGCTGCGTTTCCGCCTTTTTTCGATAGTCCGATAGAATACTATCTTTACTTTTTACCATATCTTTGAATTGTCGCTGAAATTATAAAGATATGGAATTAAGAAACCATCATCAGCGTGCTGCTTTTAAAAAGCAAAGAATACAGGCTAATGATCGTTTGAC
Source organism: Bacteroidota bacterium (assembly GCA_029851965.1). Classification (GTDB taxonomy): domain Bacteria; phylum Bacteroidota; class Bacteroidia; order Sphingobacteriales; family Sphingobacteriaceae; genus Pedobacter. The sequence continues at coordinate 10,777 of JARKUW010000257.1, forward strand.
GGGCCGCTTAAAAGAATACATACTGATGAAGATAACGTTGCTGGTGGTTGGAAAAACAGAAGACAAGTACCTGATTGAGGGGATAGAGAAATACCGGAATCGGCTAAAACACTATATTGGCTTCACCCTGGTCGTGATACCGGAGCTGAAGAACACCAAGAATCTGACGGAAGCCCAGCAGAAGGCCAAAGAGGCGGAGAGCATTTTGAAGCAGGTCAGCAACACGGACGTTGTCGTTTTAATGGATGAAAGAGGGAAGAAATACACCTCGGTTTCTTTTTCAAATTATCTGAACAAACAAATGATCGGAAGTGTTCAACACTTAATATTCGTCATTGGCGGGCCCTATGGTTTTGATGAATCCGTTTACCAACGGGCAAACTCAACCATAAGCTTATCGGACATGACGTTCTCTCATCAGATGGTCCGGTTGTTTTTTGTTGAACAGCTGTACCGTGCATTTAGCATTCTGAAAGGAGAACCTTATCATCATGAATAAAATAATTTGTGGAATCGGACCATTCCGGCCATCATTAGGGAAAGGAGAACAGACATGCAACTTGGAAATTTTAAGAGAAACTATCGTTACAAGAGTGATACCAGCCAGGGGAACGGCAGTTACTGGCTGGCTATAGTAATATCCATTGTAGCCTTCCTGCTTATATGGTATTTGTTTTAACAAAAAAAGCCGGATCATCACTGATCCGGCTTTTTTAATTAGATGAAGCTATACTCCTTTTTTACTGGTCATGTTTGCTTTTTTAGCGGGCTGAGCAGTTTTACTAGGTGCTTTGGCGTTTGCTGGCTTAGCGGCCACTTTGGGCTTTTTCTCCAGTTCGGCTTTTACAGCTTCCTGATGTGCATCCAATTGAGGTGCTTCTTCCGTAAAAAGTGGCAGATCTTTCAAAAGGTGGTACCAGGTAAGGATTTTCTTCATATCAGACACATATACCTTTTCCTCATCGTGACCAGCGGCAACATCCTTAAAGAATGTTTTCAATTCCGATGCATCCGCTTTAGGATCCGGCACAGATGTGCTTGCAGCGATGTTCGCAAGTACGTCAACGAGCTTTAGATCTTCATCCTCACCATATACAGTGATGTCTTCCAATGAAGCCAGTTTGGTATTTGAAATGTTCGCTATAATTTTTGTCTTTTGTGCATCAAGGCTTTCTAAAACATAACCTGCTTTATTCTGACCTACAAGTTTAAATAAACCTGGTCTGCCTGAGACTGCTACAATTCCTCTTAAATTCATATATTTTTCGTTTGAAAGGATAGAATTAATCTTCTATAACCTCTATTCCTAAAATCTTATCGCCTACTTTAATGCTGTCAACAACATCAACGTTTTCGATCACTTTTCCGAAACAAGTATGGTTCCGGTCCAGGTGTGCAGTATTCGTACGGCTGTGACACACGAAGAACTGTGAACCACCTGTATTTCTTCCTGCATGTGCCATGGACAATACACCACGATCATGGTACTGGTTCTCACCGGTTAACTCACAATCGATTTTGTATCCCGGGCCACCAGTACCAGCCAAATGTGCTGTTGAGGCATCTTTGGAATTCGGGCAACCACCTTGAATAACGAAATCAGGAATCACACGGTGAAATGTTACACCATCATAGAATCCTTCATTGGCTAGTTTCTTAAAATTAGCAACTGTATTTGGTGCATCTTTGTCATAGAATTGGACGGTCATGTCACCTTTTTCTGTCTTTATTATTGCTTTGCTCATATTCGTAGGTTTAAAAGTCAAATTTAGTAAAATCAAATGACTAGATAAACTAATGCTGTAAAAACAGCATTACGGAAGCAAATAAACACACTCAAATTAGTCGTAGAAGTTCCAGCGTACACCGAACTTTAACATCGCATCGGGCATTGGATACCTGTTTACGGTGTAAAACCCTTTAGACATGAGGCCCTGATTGGCGTATTCATACTTCACAAAAATGTTTGCTTTCCTCAGGCTTGCACGCAGCCAGACGTCTACGACAGGCTCAGATTTTAACTCATTGGCACTACCCAGATAGAACTGACCGGCCGCCGGTGAATAAGAATAGGACTGGTAAGGTGTGTTGTACCGTACATCGAAGCCAATGTTTGTGCGCAGCACTTTAAAGAAGGTCTGGTCGAAGTAGAAGCTGTTGAAGGTGTAGACCTCAGGTGTACGCAGGTAATCCGGTTTATCGGTCTTCTGGTAAACCACATAACTTTCCAGGTTGAACTTCCCCGCACGCATCCGCTTACCGGCAGAGATCTTCAGCAGGTTTATACTTCCGGGAAGCTGCATGGGCACAATTCCACTTCCCTCACCTTCGCCACTTTGCGCAAAGTACAGGTAATCGTTGACGAGGAAATACTCTGCGCCGACATCGAACTTCGCGCGATCGTTGATGTACTTGAAAGATAAGTTGACCGTCTTGGTGCGGTCAAAATCATTCACCCAGCTGTAGTGGTTACCGAAATAGCGGTTGTATACTTCTTCCGGACTTTTGTTCTGCATGTATGCGCCGAGCACGATACGTCCGATCGCGTTGCTCAACAGGAGGTTGCTCTTTGCCTCATACAGGAAATCGCCCATCTGTCTGCCCTGAAAGATCTGTTGTGCATCCACGGTCAGATCTATCCGGTTACTAAAGCGGTAGCCCAGCCCCCCCAGTAAGGTTGTGTTCTGGAAGCTGTTGGTATACGCATAGTAATTCGTAAGATCCTGATACCGGGAGTACTGCCCATATTGGTAGAAGTCGTGCCGGATACCCAAATCTACCTTAAGCTCATTCTTGATTACGGAGCTGCTTTTCCCGCGGAGGAAGAAGCTGTAGATAAATTCATTTTGCACATGCCTTACGGAGGTAGAGTCATTGGTGTAAACGGAGTCGATAATTCCCCGGGGCAGCACCGTCTGGTCGTCGAGCTGATCCTTGATAAAGTTGTACGAGTCTTTGTCGTACTTAAATGTATAAGCCAGTTTGTTGGTTGGCAGTACCTTTTGTGAGACCTCCTGTGCAAGGGTATCTATTCTGCCGACAAAATAGGTCTGCTTAATCATAATGGAATTTCGCTTCGACAGCTGCCTGGCATTGGTCAGGTTTACATTCTCCGATGCGCGTCCGAAATTGCTGCCTGTTGTAAACAGGCTATCATTCTGCACCCCGCCGTTCTCCTGGGCCTTCAGGGTATTGAATACCCCTGTGGCCATCAGATTGTACCGCTTGCCCGGTGATTGATACCAGGTAAAAAAAGTTCCGTTCAGGTGATCACCCCTCTGCCTCGGGTAGGAACCGTCGGCACCAATTCTATTGTAATTTGCACCGAAGTTCCAGTTCGGCTTAATGTTTTGAGAATGCGTTACCTGGAGGATCTGCTCGCCCCCACTTACGTAATACAAGCTGCTGAAGGGCGTACGTGCCTGATAAAAGATGATGTCTTCCGGCGTCATCCGGTAGAATTCGAGTGCATGAAATCCGGCATCAAAGCCAATTGTTTTCCGTGGCTCAAACAACATATCCTTAGCAGGAAGTCCGAGGTTACCATTGTTGATGGTCGGCCTTCGGGGCTGTGCAAGAACGCTATAGTTTTGAATCCCGCGTAAACTGGTATCCAGTGGCAGAGTTTGGATGCTGTCCTTTGTCAACTGCAGTGTGGTAAAACGCACATATCTGGAGGTGAAGACAACGGAGTCCGGCGACTCATCGAGCTTTTTACGCAACGAGTCCAGCTCCTTATTGTCGGCAACCGATGTTCTCAGATCCTGTGCGGAAGTGACCCCCGCCTGGATAAGGCACAAAGTAAAGACAAAGAAGACAAGGGTCCTTAACATTATAGGAAAGAGATTAGCTGGCTTAGAATGCTGGTCATTTTCGGCTCTGCCTCGCGGGCAGTTTCGAGGATTTCTTCCAGGTTGAAGGGCTGAAGGTCTTCGGGAAAACCCTCATCCGTTAACACGGAAATGGCAAAAACCGGAATACGCATGTGGTTTGCCACAATGACTTCCGGAACGGTGCTCATGCCTACCGCATCGCCGCCAATGATCCGCAGGTATCTGTATTCTGCCCTGGTCTCCAGGTTTGGCCCCGTTACAGCTACATACACGCCCTGATGGCAGGTAATGCCATCCTTCTGTGCAATAGATAAGGCCTGTTCGATGAGTGCTTTGCTATAGGGGGCGCTCATATCCGGGAAACGGGGTCCCATATCCGAGTCGTTCCTGCCGCGCAGCGGGCTTTCAGGCAATAAGTTGATGTGATCGCTGATGATCATCAGGTCACCTTTCTTGAATGCTGGATTCAACGATCCGGCGGCATTGGACACGAACAGCCACTGTATGCCAAGCGCTTTCATCACGCGCATGGGGAAAGTGATCTGCTGCATCGTATAGCCCTCGTAGTAGTGTAAGCGTCCTTGCATGGCCACTACCCGCTTGCCATTCAGGGTCCCGAAAATCAACTTGCCAGAATGGAATTCGAGGGTTGAGATCGGAAAGTTGGGAATGTTTGAATACATCAGGCTATATTCTACCTGTATGTCTGCAACGAGCCCACCCAGGCCGGTACCTAGAACGATACCGAGTTCGGGTTCAAAACTGTTGGTCTTCTGCTTAATATATTGTACGGTTTCGTGTACGGCTTGAAACATAGTTTAAAATTTTTTCGTTGAAATGTGCCCGGTCTTCTGCATTGATTTCCACTGCAATTGGCAGATAAAATACGGGCAAATTTAGGAGTAATTCTTTGATTCTGACATCTAATAAACGCTGTGCGTCCTTTTCTGTTGTGATAATCAGCTTTTCAGTAGATGGATCATGGTTAAAGGCCTCAACCAGACTGGCGATATCCTGGGTGCTGAAACGGTGGTGATCGCCATAGCTGTGCGGAAATACCTGACTAAAGTGGTCGTTAAGGTAGTCCAGAAGCGGTTTTGTGTTGGCAATTCCGGTAAGCAGATAAACTTTAGCTTTGGCGCTGGAAACAGGGGCAGACGCCGGAAAACCGGCATATACAGGCATTAAGCCTTTGTACCGGATGGAAGAAAATCCGACAGACGCCTGCGTGAACATTTTTTGGATCTGCTTCCGCTTTGCGGAGTCCGGTGCGGCGGGCGACTTGGTGATCAGGATGGTGTCTGCCCGCTTGTAACCCCAAAAGGGCTCTCGAAGGTTTCCGGTAGGCAACAGCCATTGCAATTTGAACAGTGTGCTGTAGTCGAACAAAAGAATGCTGTAACCCGAACGGACACGCCGGTGCTGGTAGGCATCATCCAGAATGATCAGATCATGATCCTGTTCCAGCAAACGGATTCCATGAACACGGTCTTCACATACCGCAACAGTGACGCCGGGAAACTTCCGGAAGTATTGCAAAGGCTCATCTCCGATCGATGCGGCGGTTGACGACTCATCCGCCAGGTAGAAGCCTTTGGTGTCGCGGCCGTAACCACGACTTAAAATGGCGATCTGATATTCAGCAAGCAGCTCGACCAGGTATTCCGTAACCGGGGTTTTCCCGCTTCCACCCACGGCCAGATTGCCAACGCATATCACCGGCAGGTCAAAATGAAAAGATTTGAGCAGCCCCCAGTCGAAGCACTTATTTCTTATGATGATAATGACACCATACAAGAAAGAGAAGGGGAATAAGATTAAACGCAGGAATCTAAGCATGGCCGGGCTTCAAAAATAAGAAATTAAAAATGCTTTAACTAAAAACTAAAGTCACGCCTCTGCCTGCAGGACATCAGGCTGCAAAATAAAAACTATCTTTGTAAAAATAATAAGATTACTATGCTTAAAGGATTTTTTAACGTACCAACCCCGGTAAATGAGCCCATTCAGGACTACGCACCGGGTAGTAAAGAGCGTGAACTCTTAAAGGCTGCTTTAGCCGATGCCCGTTCTAAACAGATTGACATTCCAATGCATATTGGAGGAAAGGAAATACATACCGATCAGAAAGGCAAACTTACGCCACCACACGATCACCAGCATATTTTAGGACAATACAGTAAAGGTGACAAGACCCATATCCAGCAGGCAATTGATGCCGCCCTTGCCGCGAAAGCAAAATGGGAGAATCTGGCCTGGGAGCACCGTGCATCCATATTCCTTAAAGCTGCTGATTTGATAGCCGGCCCTTACCGTTACAAACTAAATGCGGCAACAATGCTTGGGCAGTCGAAGAATGCGTATCAGGCGGAAATTGATTCTGCATGCGAGCTGATCGACTTCTTACGATTTAACGTCAGCTATATGACGGACATTTACAAACAGCAGCCACCAGTTTCGTCCAGCGGAACATGGAACCGTTTGGAGCAGCGCCCGCTGGAGGGATTTGTGTTCGCACTGACCCCTTTTAACTTTACGGCGATCGCAGCGAACCTGCCAGCCTCTGTTGCCATGATGGGCAATGTGGTGGTCTGGAAACCAGCCGACACGCAGATCTATGCAGCAAATGTACTGATGGAGATCTTTAAAGAAGCCGGCTTACCGGACGGCGTCATCAACCTGATCTATGTACACGGGCCGGATGCAGGAGAAGTCATATTTAACCATGCCGACTTTGCAGGTATTCACTTTACCGGATCTACCGGTGTATTTCAGGACATCTGGAAGACCATAGGAACCAACATCCATAAATACAAAACCTACCCACGCATTGTGGGCGAAACCGGCGGGAAGGACTTTATCGTTGTTCACGGTTCTGCGGATGTAGAAGCGGCGAGTACAGCGATTGTTCGTGGTGCTTTTGAATATCAGGGACAGAAATGTTCTGCAGCCTCCAGGGTTTATATTGCCGAAAGTGTTTGGCCTCAGATCAAAGAACTGATGGTGCGTGACCTGGCGACCTTTAAAATGGGTGGCGTGGAAGACTTCAGCAACTTTATCAATGCCGTAATTGATGAGAAATCATTTGATAAACTGGCCAGATACATTGATGCAGCCAAGAACGACTCAACACTGGAGGTGATTTCGGGTGGTAACTATGATAAATCCAAAGGTTACTTTGTTGAGCCTACCGTGATCGTGGTGAAAGATCCAAAATACACCACGATGTGCGAAGAGTTGTTCGGACCGGTATTGACCGTTTATGTATATGCAGATGAAGATTTTGACGAGGTTCTAAAGATCGTGGATCAGACTTCGATCTATGCGCTTACAGGTTCTATCATTGCACAGGATCGCTATGCCATTGAGCAGGCCTCTGTTGCGCTTAGAAATGCAGCCGGTAACTTCTACATCAATGATAAATGTACCGGTGCGGTAGTTGGGCAGCAGCCATTTGGTGGTGCCCGTGGCTCAGGTACCAATGATAAAGCAGGATCAATGATCAATTTAATGCGCTGGGTATCTCCAAGAGCAATTAAGGAAACGTTTAATCCAGCGAAGGATTACCGTTATCCCTTCTTGTCGGCGGAATAACCATTTTGATCTAAAAGATACAAAATAGACAAGCATAAAAAAAGCTCCCGGAATCCGGGAGCTTTTTTTATTTAACCAATTTTTTGTCTATTGTTCAACAGGCTCAGTCTTGGCTTTTTCAAGAATTGAATTAAGACTTGTGTTCGACTCACACGTAACTTTAAGGTCTGTGATCATCCCGGTCTCTAAACTGTACACCCAGCCATGGATACCAAGCTTTTTGCCTGAAGCCCAACGATTCTGTACAATAGAGGTATTGGTTAGTTTATATACCCCTTCAATCACGTTCAGCTCAACCATCCTTTCCACCTTTTTCTTCTCGTCGGTAATTGCTTCCAACTCCTCCCTGTGCAAACGGTGCACGTCCTTGATGTTCCGCAACCAGTTGTCAATAATACCAAACTGCTTGTCGGTTAAAGCGGCCGCGACCCCACCACATCCATAGTGCCCGCAGACGATCACGTGTTCCACTTCCAATACGTTAACGGCGTAATCCAGTACGCTGAGCATGCTCATATCCGTATGAACAATTACGTTTGCGATATTCCTGAGAACAAAGATGTCTCCAGGAGCAGTATTGGTAATCTGGTTGGCCGGCACCCGGCTGTCCGAGCAGCCAATCCAAAGTACCGGCGGCTTCTGTCCTGAAGACAGTTTCTTGAAGTAATCCGGGTCGTTACCAAGGGTTGTAGCAACAAATTCCTTGTTGCCTTCTAATAATCCTTCGTAGGTAATGCTTTCGCTGTGTTTATCTAATGTTGCACACATAATTTTAATTGTTAATTTCTTGTAAACTCCTTGTGTCTATTTTCGGTACTACATAGCTTTTTTGGATCTTCTCCAGGACAACTATAATCCCTTTTGTGTAGGCATTGTGCTTATAATTATAAATCGTCTCCAAAACGTCCGGGTCAATATAGCGGGCATTTGATCCGTCTATAATGACATTGGTTTCGTTTGGAATGTTTGTAAGCATGACCTGTATGGCTGCCTTATTCAGGAAGGAAACTTCCTCTGCAAGTTTAATTCTGATGTTCTTCTTATCGCCTTCTTCCGTGATCTTGTAGAAGAATGAATTACGCATATTGGTACGCAGCAGGTAGAAGATCGAAACTACCATACCAAGCGCAACGCCTTTCAGTAAATCGGTAAGAACAACTGCGATGATCGTTACGACAAAAGGTACGAACTGGTTCCAGCCCTTGTGATACATGTGCTGGAATAAAGCAATCCGTGTTAATTTATAACCAGTGACCAATAGGATGGCCGCAAGACAAGCCAGTGGAATCATATTGATTACAAAGGGAATAAAAAGCAGGGACAACAGCAACCAGCAACCGTGTAAAATTGATGACATTTTTGTTCTGGCACCAGCATTCACGTTCGCGGAGCTCCTTACAATTACCGATGTCATGGGTAAACCGCCAAGAAGGCCGCTGACCATGTTTCCAAATCCCTGGGCCATGAGCTCCCGGTTTGTTGGGGAGACACGTTTAATGGGGTCAATCTTGTCGACAGCCTCAAGGCTTAACAGCGTTTCTAAACTCGCTACGATTGCGATTGTTGCTGCAACGATCCAGACATCTTTGTTGCCGATCGCGGCGAAGTTAGGCATGTTGAACAAGCCGGTAAACTCCGTCCAGCCGTTTACCACAGGAATGGTAACCAGTTGCTCCGCCTTTAAAGCATAGGCGCTGTCTTTAAATGCCCAGCTGATGGCTAAACCAATAACAACTACGATCAACGGCGCAGGAACGGCGCTCACTTTTTTGATCTTTGGCCACATCAACAAAACTGCAATTGACAACACACTGATTACAATCGCAGCAACACTGAATTGACTTAACGCGCTCTGAATGGCGCTAAACGTGTTTTCCTGGTCTCTTTGAATAAAAGCTTCGTCGCCCGGAAAGTCTGAGTCTACGCCAAGGGCATGTGGCAGCTGCTTCAGGATCAGAATGATACCGATCGCGGCAAGCATCCCTTCGATGACGCTGGACGGGAAATAGTTTCCAATCGTACCTGCTTTGACGAGTCCAAGTACAACCTGAAACACACCCGCAAGCATTACGGCGAGCAAAAACGTTTCATAGGTACCAAGCTGGGCAATTGCGCCAAGTACGATAACCGTTAGACCTGCAGCGGGCCCGCTTACACTAAGCTGTGAGCCACTGAAGGAGCTCACAACAACACCGCCTATGATACCGGTAACAAGTCCGGCAAATAATGGTGCTCCCGATGCCAGGGCAATGCCGAGACATAACGGAAGAGCCACTAAAAACACCACGATACTGGAAGGTATGTCGTGCTTTAGATTCTTCTTCAAAAAGTATTTTTTCATATCAAGCCTGGAAAAGACTGATTGTTCGTTTTTCATAAATCAAATGGTTTGAAAGATGATGAGCCGCAAACCGCCTGCCGCGATCCTTAGCTAAAATCCTTAAATTAAACTGTATAGTAAAATTGCACGCCACAATACAGTGGGTGCGTCCAAATGTCTATGAAAAGTTAGGAGGAGGCGTTGGAACCGAAGGATGATATGGATTTACATACCGCTTGTTGTGATCTACAAAGCTATTATCAATACCAAAGTCGTAGACCACTGGCAGATAAATGAAGGAAGCATTGTGGCTGATTAACTTGAATTCAACATACTTCAGGACCTTGCCTGAGTCATTGTCAGTTTCATGCTCCTGCTCGATTTGCATGATAACGGAATTAATTAATTCCTTATCCAGGTGCGGGAAAAAAAGTGGGGCTGCTGATATGCACATCTTTGCAGTAAAGATGCCGGCAAAAAAAATAACAAGAAGAAACTTGAATTTCCTTAACTGCATATGGTTAAACCTCTATATGGACTCAAAAGTAATTGCATTCGCCGACAATAGTGAAATAAAACTGTAAAAATAATGTAACTCCTTAAGTATATAAGCAAAAAATGGTCCAATACGCCGAACATTATACTGGCAGTAAGCGAAAGAATAATCCAATAAATGTAAATTAGCAGACCTTAGCCTCTTTCATAAAGAAAGCAGCCAAAACATAATCCCGGGTAGGTGGTGCGCACTAACGTTGCAAACAACTGAAGTTAAGGATCGTTTCCTTAACCTATAACTAGAAATAATTACCGATGACCGACAAGATAAAGCAATTACAGGATAAAATAGAACAGGCCAAACTTGCTGGTGGTGCAGCACGTATAGAGAGTCAGCATAAAAAAGGCAAGCTTACGGCACGCGAGCGTCTGCATTTTTTGCTGGATCAAGGCTCTTTTGAAGAGATTGGCATGTTGGTTACCCATCGGAGTACCGACTTTGGGATGGAAAAAGAGAAATATCCTGGTGATGGCGTGGTTACCGGATACGGGACTGTGAATGGAAAGCTTGTATATGTATTCTCGCAGGACTTTACTGTTTTTGGTGGCTCCCTCTCGGAAACACATGCGGAAAAGATCTGTAAGATCATGGATCTGGCGATAAAGAACGGTGCGCCCCTGATCGGGTTGAATGATAGCGGAGGGGCAAGAATCCAGGAAGGCGTTGTCTCCCTGGGTGGATATGCCGATATTTTCTATAAAAATGTACAGGCCTCCGGCGTGATCCCTCAGTTGTCGGCCATAATGGGCCCATGTGCAGGAGGTGCTGTGTATTCTCCGGCAATTACGGACTTCATCCTTATGGTGGAAAACACCTCATATATGTTTGTGACGGGCCCGAACGTGGTGAAAACGGTAACCCATGAGGTGGTTAGCTCTGAAGAATTGGGCGGTGCTTCTACACATGCGACAAAATCTGGCGTAACGCACTTTTCCTGCAGCAATGAACTAGAGGCCATTGACCATGTTAAACGGCTCCTGAGCTATATGCCGCAAAATTGTGAAGAAATTCCCGCCAGCCTTCCTTACACACCCGGCGACGAATCCCGTCCGGGATTGAATTCAATTATGCCGGAAAACGCCAATCAGCCTTATGACATGCGGAGCGTAATTGAAGAAGTAACTGATGGAGGAAGCTTTCTGGAAGTTCACAAGGACTATGCAGAAAACATTGTTGTTGGCTTTGCACGCCTTGCGGGCAGAAGTATAGGAATCGTTGGCAACCAACCGGCCTACCTGGCTGGCGTGCTGGATAATCACGCATCTGTGAAGGCGGCGCGGTTTGTCCGCTTCTGCGACTGCTTTAACATTCCTTTGCTGGTGTGTGAAGATGTTCCGGGTTTTCTTCCGGGGACGGACCAGGAGTGGAACGCGATCATCACCAATGGTGCTAAACTTCTTTATGCTTTTAGCGAGGCGACTGTGCCGAGGATTACCGTGATTACCCGGAAGGCTTACGGCGGCGCCTATGATGTGATGAACTCCAAGCATATTGGAGCCGACATGAACTACGCATGGCCAAGCGCGGAAATTGCCGTAATGGGCGCTAAAGGTGCCGCGGAAATCATTTTCAGGAAAGAAATTACAAGTGCGGAGAACCCGGAACAGAAATTGATGGAGAAAGAAAAGCTCTACTCGGAAATCTTCGCCAACCCATACCGGGCTGCTGAAAGGGGATTTATTGATGAGGTGATTGAGCCTGCACAGACCAGAGTAAAACTAATTAAAGCATTCAAAATGCTGGAGAACAAAGTCGTAAACAATCCACGTAAAAAACACGGAAATATTCCCCTGTAATGAAGTTAAGCCGTACCGATGTAATTTTGATGGCCTTTTGTACAGGTCTTATTGTTGCCAACATTTATTACAATCAGCCGCTGGTGATTCTCATTGCTCGGGAGTTTAACATTTCTGAAAGTTACGCAGGGAGAACGACCTACCTGACGCAGGCAGGCTATGCACTCGGACTATTTCTGCTTGTTCCGCTGGGCGATATGTTTGAAAGAAGAAAACAGATCCTGGTGATTACGCTGGTGGCCGTAGGCGCCTTGTTAATGGCCTACTTTGCCCGTTCATTTCTGGTTCTGGAAATTGCATGCATCCTGATTGGAGCAAGCTCCATCGTTCCACAGCTTATTCTGCCCATGGCCGCTAACCTGAGTTCTGATGAAAACCGCGGGCAAACGATCGGGATCATCATGAGCGGCTTGCTGATTGGCATTCTGGCTTCCAGGGCAGTAAGCGGCACCATTGGTTTCCTTTGGGGCTGGCGTTCCATGTTCCTGATTGCAGCGGCCGTATGTTCGATGCTTCTGCTGCTGATGGCGAAACGATTCCCCAAGAGCCAGCCGGATTTTAAGGGCACATATGGCACGTTGATGTCATCGATGTTCTCCTACATCAGAACACAGCCGGTATTGCGGGAGACTTCGATCATTAATTTTCTTGCGTTTGCCACGCTGAGTGCATTCTGGACGACGATGGTCCTGTACCTGGCCAGCCCACCCTTCCGTTTTCAATCGCTTGAGATCGGCTTATTTGGAATCGCAGGCGCGGCAGGTGCACTTGCGGCACCGCTGGTGGGTAAGTTGAGTGACGGAAAAGATCCTGGCAGGAACCTGCTGATTGGGCTGGTTCTGCAGCTGATCAGCATTGCTGCTTTTTATTTTACAGGCAGTCACATTTTCCTTTTTGTGGTGGGAATTATTCTCCTGGATATCGGACAGCAAGCCATCCATGTGACGAATCAAACACGAATATATGCATTGATCCCGGAGGCAAGGAACCGGCTCAATACGGTGTTTATGTCTGTGAGTTTTGTTGGTGCTTCGGTGGGATCTGCGGTGGGTTTATGGCTTTGGGATAAAGGACAGTGGTCTTTATTCTGCCTCGGGCTTGCTTCGGTGATCACGCTGAATATCCTGATTTACTTTACCTACCGGAAGAAAGGCCTGACACAAAGCGAAGCTTAAAGATTTTGGCTTAGCAGCCTATGAAAACTGCTGATGAAATTAAAAGCAAGCCGGAAATTGTACCGGCAGCAATAACAAGATAATAACTGGCTTAACCTGCCATGATCCCGGGCCGACCTGGGGAACAACTAATAGCGTATATAGATTTATTGATATAAATAAAAAATAGAAAATGGATAAACAAGATGACGTTCAGAAACATGTTTCTGTAGTTACGGAAAAATCACTTAAATTTTTCGAAGAATATATTAACAACCCGTCTCCTACCGGGTTTGAGTATTCCGGACAAAAGCTTTGGCTGGACTATTTAAAACCCTACGTTCAGGAAAGCTTCATCGACAACTATGGCACAGCGGTGGGTGTAATCAACCCTGAAGCGACGTTTAAAGTCGTAATCGAAGCGCATGCAGATGAGATTTCCTGGTTTGTAAATTACATTACGCCGGAAGGTTTGATCTATGTGATCCGCAACGGGGGCTCTGACCACCAGATTGCACCATCTAAGCGGGTCAATATTCATACTGATCAAGGTCTAGTAAAGGCCGTATTTGGCTGGCCCGCCATTCACACCCGGAACGGGGAAAAAGAGGAAGCACCGGCATTGAAAAACATCTTCCTGGATTGTGGTTGTACCTCCAAGGAAGAGGTAGAGCAACTGGGCATCCATGTTGGTTGTGTGATTACGTATGAGGACGAATTTATGGTGCTCAACGATCGCTATTACGTTGGCCGGGCGCTTGACAACCGTGCAGGCGGTTTCATGATTGCCGAGGTGGCCCGGTTGCTTCACGAAAACAACAAGACACTTCCTTTCGGCTTGTACATCGTCAATTCGGTACAGGAAGAAATCGGGTTGCGTGGTGCAGAAATGATCGCTCACCGGATTAAACCAGATGTGGCCATCATCACGGATGTAACCCACGATACGTCGACCCCAATGATCAATAAGATCACGCAGGGCGACCTGGCTTGCGGAAAGGGCCCTGTGGTGTCCTATGCGCCTGCGGTGCAGACGAACCTTAACCGTTTGCTGATTGATACGGCTGAGAAGAATGACATACCATTCCAGCGCCAGGCTTCATCACGTTCCACTGGTACCGATACTGACGCTTTCGCATATTCCAATGGAGGCGTTCCTTCTGCGTTGATCTCGCTGCCGCTGCGCTACATGCATACGACCGTGGAGATGATTCACAAGGAGGATGTAGATAATGTGATCAGCCTGATCTACCAATCGCTGCTGAACATTGAAAAAGACCACGATTTCAAGTACACGAAATAAGCAATCTTTATATTTAAGAAAAGCACCTTTTAAGCATTTGAGAGCCCATGTGTATTCATGGGCTTTTAAAAAATTTTCTCACTAAGAAATTCTGAATTTAAAAACATTTTAAACCCTTTTGTTATTTTAGCAATATGAAACCTACCTTACTAATATTAGCTGCCGGCATGGCAAGTCGCTATGGCAGCATGAAACAAATCGACGGCTTCGGTCCGAACGGTGAAACTATTATCGATTATTCCATTTATGATGCAATCAAAGCTGGCTTTGGCAAAGTGGTTTTCATCATTAAAGAAGAGTTTGTTGATAATTTTAAATCTATATATGAGCCAAAACTGAATGGTAAGATTGAAACAGACTACGTATTTCAAAACTTTGACATTAAACAATATGGTGTAGACATCGAAATTGAACGCGCAAAGCCATGGGGAACTGCACATGCGATCCTTTCGGCCCGGCATGTGGTTAAGGAACCTTTTTGTGTGATCAATGCGGATGATTTCTATGGATTGGATGCGTACCAGAAAATGTATGATTTCCTCACCAACGAAGTAAATGGCAGCACCTTCTCTATGATTGGTTATGAGATCGGGAAGACCTTGTCAGAACATGGTTCGGTTTCCAGAGGAGTTTGCAAAGTGGATGCTGCAGGAAACCTGGAGGAAATTGTAGAACGTACTCAGGTGTACAAGGAATTCGACGTCGTGGTGTATGAAGAAAACGACCATAAGCATCCTCTGGATCTGAATACCCGGGTGTCGATGAACTTCTGGGGCTTCACTCCTGACGTATTTGTGCCAACGTTGGAGTTGTTCCAAGAATTTGCTTTGGCAAACAAGGACAATCCTAAAGCGGAGTTCTTTATTCCTTTGGTTGCTGACAATTTAATTAGGACGCAAAAAGCGGATTTCAAAGTTATTCCGACGGACAGCCAGTGGTTTGGAGTGACATACAAGGAAGATAAACCAATCGTTCAGGAGAGTATTGATCAGTTGGTTAAAGACGGCGTATATCCGGAGAATCTTTGGAATTAGGCATTTCGGTCAATAGGTGAAAGTTGATCTGAGCTTACTTGATTGATATTACCTTTTAAGATGGAGCATAGCTTGATATTCTGGACACCTTGCTCTTTTCATCTGGTAAACGATAGTGTATGCTAGAAAGAATGCAGTTCTGGAAAACACCGACATTATGTTCATAAAAAAAGCCTCCTGAAATCAGGAGGCTTTTTCATTTCTACTTAAGTGTAGTACTATTTATTGTCGTCTTTAACTTCTTCGAAGTCAACGTCAGTCACGTTATCCGCGCCTTGAGCAGCTTGTTCAGCACCTGGCTGTCTAGCACCACCTTCCGGTTGCGCACCGTCCTGACCAGCTTTATACATCTCTTCAGAAGCGGCATTCCATGCATTTTGCAATTCAGCTTGCGCAGCGTCGATATCTGCAAAGTTTCTCGCAGCATGTGCATCCTTAAGTTTTTTCAAACCTTCTTCTATTGGAGCTTTTTTATCAGCAGAGATCTTCTCACCGAATTCTTTCAGTTGTTTCTCTGTAGAGAAAATTAAGGCATCAGCAGCGTTGATTTTTTCAGCTTCTTCTTTTGCAGCTTTATCTGCATCTGCATTTTGCTCTGCTTCTTCTTTCATTCTCTTGATTTCTTCATCAGTTAAGCCGGATGAAGCTTCAATACGAATCTTTTGCTCTTTACCAGTGGCTTTATCTTTTGCACTTACGTGTAAGATACCATTGGCATCAATATCAAAAGCAACTTCTACCTGAGGTACACCGCGTGGTGCAGGTGGAATTCCATCCAGAATGAAACGACCAATTGTACGGTTTTGAGCCGCCATAGCACGCTCACCTTGTAAAATGTGGATCTCAACAGAAGGCTGGTTGTCAGCTGCAGTAGAGAAGGTTTCTGCTTTCTTAGAAGGAATAGTTGTATTTGCTTCGATCAATTTGGTCATTACTCCGCCCATAGTCTCAATACCTAAGCTAAGTGGGGTAACATCCAATAACAATACGTCTTTTACTTCACCTGTCAACACTCCACCCTGGATAGCAGCTCCAATTGCAACAACCTCATCAGGGTTAACACCTTTAGAAGGCTCTTTACCAAAGAAGGCTTTAACAGCGTCCTGGATCGCAGGAATACGGGTTGAACCACCAACTAAGATGATTTCGTCAATATCAGAGGTTTTTAAACCAGCATTCTTCAATGCAGATTTACATGGATCAATTGTACGTTTGATTAAGTCAGCAGCCAGTTGCTCAAATTTAGCACGGCTTAATGTTCTAACCAAGTGCTTTGGTCCTGTTGCGTCAGCAGTAATATATGGCAGGTTAATTTCAGTAGAAGTTGTGCTTGAAAGCTCAATTTTAGCTTTTTCAGCAGCTTCTTTCAAACGTTGTAACGCCATTGGGTCCTGGTGAAGATCCATACCGTTCTCAACTTTGAACTCTGAAGCCAACCACTCAATGATGATATGGTCAAAGTCATCACCACCTAAGTGTGTATCACCGTCAGTAGATTTTACTTCAAAAACACCGTCTCCAAGTTCCAATACAGAAACGTCATGCGTACCACCACCACAGTCAAACACAACAATTTTCATGTCCTTGTGTGCTTTGTCCAGACCGTAAGCTAGTGCAGCCGCAGTTGGTTCGTTGATAATACGTTTAACAGTTAAACCGGCAATTTCACCAGCTTCCTTAGTTGCCTGACGTTGTGCGTCGTTAAAATATGCTGGTACGGTAATAACCGCTTCAGTTACTTCCTGACCCAGAAAGTCTTCTGCAGTCTTTTTCATTTTCTGCAAGATCATTGCAGAAAGTTCTTGCGGAGTATATTTACGGTCGTCGATTTGAACACGCGGCGTATTGTTGTCTCCTTTTACTACACTATAAGGTACACGGCCAGCTTCTTTGCTTACTTCCGCAAAGCTGCTACCCATAAAACGCTTGATAGAAGATATCGTTTTTGTCGGGTTAGTGATCGCCTGACGTTTAGCCGGCTCACCAACTTTACGCTCGCCATTCTCTGCAAATGCAACAATAGATGGCGTTGTACGCTTACCCTCACTGTTGGCTATAACTACAGGCTCGTTACCCTCCATTACGGCTACGCAAGAATTTGTTGTTCCTAAGTCTATACCAATAATTTTTCCCATTTTATTTATTATTTTAATGTTTTACTAATTCGATATGTGGTACCAAACAATGGTTGTGCCAATCGTGTTTTGTCAGCTTTATGGCATCTCTAGATAACTTACCTGCTAAAATGGAAAAGATGATCTCCAGAAATTATGACAGGTTGACAGATTTAGATTGAAGTCCCATCAGCCGTTCCAAGTGATGGTAGCTTATTCCGAAGAATTCTTTAGTCTCATTGATCTCCTTCAATAGCTTTTCCTGCCTTAAAGATGTTACTGGCTGTTTTATTCCGATGAGCATGACATTTTTCGCTGTGTGTGCGTCTGAAATAAATTGAATTGCCTTTGTTTTATAACCAAAATACTCCATGATAAGTGCCCTTAGTCCATCTGTGACCATTTCGGCCTGACGTTCGAAGAAAATACCATGATCAAGCAGAAAGCCGAGGGGATATTTCCTTTTGTTCCTGGTCATTTCCTTGCGAATCTGTTTATGGCAGCATGGCGCAACTACAATTAACTTTGCGCCGCCGAGTATGCCTTTCGATATGGCATCGTCGGTAGCTGTATCACAGGCATGCAGCGCAATCAACAGATCTATAGATGAACTGTTATAATCGTCAATCGTTCCCTGAACAAAGTTCAACTTGTTAAACGCAGACTCCTTGGCGATTCTATTGCAGAGTTGCACCAGATCTTCCCTATATTCTACTCCTGTGACCCGGGCATCTACTTGGAGCACGGAATGTAGATAATCATACAGGGCAAACGTAAGGTATCCCTTACCGGATCCCATATCGACCACCTGCCGGATCTCCGCTGCAGCCAAGGTTTTGAGCATCGGGCTTAGAAGCTCTATATAGTGGTTAATTTGTTTGAACTTATCTTGGGCATTTTTAAAAACAGTACCGGCCGCGTCTGTGATCTGAAGCGCATGCAAATAGCCCTTTCCTTGTGGTTCCAGCGGACGCAGCTTTACCTTATCGTGCCCTGGCGAAGTTGCCTTAAGTGTTGCCTTTGTACTGTTTACTCTAAACAGTCCTTCCTTATCCTGCTGAAGAATAAAATCGAACTGGATGGTAAACAATGTCGCAACCTTAAATCCACTTTCCAATTGTTCCGAAACCAAGTTTATGCCTTCAGGAACAGCATAGTTCTTAACAATATCCCGGGTCTTATACCTGTAAGTGAAGCTCAGCATTTCCTCCCTTTTAATTACTACAGGACGCACGAAAATATGCTTAAGGTCGGGCTCCGACCCTCTATAGTGTCCAAGTGAGATCTTAAGAAAAGACTTATTATCAATCGCTGTTTCAATATGTGTCCTGAACTGGATAATGGGATGTAGTGTTGACATACGGCTACAATTTAAATAAAGAATGAATAGAAAAGGCCCTGTTGATTGCTCAGCAGGGCCTTTCGATATCTCAATAGATATGTTTATGCTTCTTTAGCCTCTTCTGCTTCAGGAGCCTCAGGAGTAGCATCAGCAGCAGGCGCTTCAGCAACAGCTTCTTCAGTAGCAGGTGCATCAGCTTTCTTAGCCTTGCTTCTACCACGGCGAGTTGTTTTCTTCTCTGCAGCTGCAGTATCTTTACCATAAACCTCGTTGTAATCTACCAACTCGATTAATGCCATCTCCGCGTTATCTCCTAAACGATTGTTTAATTTGATAATTCTAGTGTAACCACCTGGACGGTTAGCAACTTTCGCTGCAACATCACGAAATAATTCGGTAACAGACTCTTTATCCTGTAAGTAGCTAAATACAATACGACGGGAGTGTGTAGTATCTGTTTTAGACTTTGTAATCATTGGCTCAACATACATGCGCAAAGCTTTAGCTTTTGCAAGTGTTGTAGATATTCTCTTATGCTTGATTAATGATGAAGCCATGTTGGCTAACATCGCCTTACGATGGGAATCCGTTCTTCCTAAGTGGTTATTCTTTTTACCGTGTCTCATTTTTGATTTTATTCAGTGCGTACCGTCTCTTTGATCTTCATCTGAGGGAATTACGCACGGTTAACAATAGTTATGTTTGTTATATTATTCTTCGTCCAACTTGAATTTAGAAAGGTTCATTCCAAAAGACAAGCTTTTAGATTTAACCAATTCCTGAATTTCGGTTAATGACTTCTTACCAAAGTTTCTGAACTTTAACATGTCAGCAACATCGTAAGATACTAAATCAGCAAGAGTACGGATATCAGCTGCTTTAAGGCAGTTCAACGCACGTACAGAAAGATCAAGGTCAACAAGCTCCGTTTTAAGGATTTTACGCATATGTAAAATTTCCTCATCAACTTCCTTAGTTTCCTCTTTAGCCTGAGATTCCAATACAAGGTTCTCGTCAGAGAACAACATAAAGTGTTGGATTAATATCTTAGCAGCTTCTTTCAATGCTTCCTCCGGGTGAATAGATCCGTCGGTGGAAATCTCAAGAATTAATTTCTCATAATCTGTTTTCTGTTCAACACGATAGTTTTCGATCGTGTATTTTACATTTTTCATCGGTGTAAAGATCGAGTCAATCGCAATCACACCAACAACAGCATCTGTAATTTTATTTTCTTCAGCAGGAACATAACCACGTCCTTTATTGATGGTTAATTCCACCTCCAAAGTAACTGATTTCTCCATATTACAAATCACGAAATCCGGGTTAAGAACTTCGAAATTATTGGAGAATTTAGTGATGTCACCAGCTTTAAATTGATCCTGACCATTTACGATGATGAAGACTTTTTCAGAATCACCAGAGTCACCCACCTTTTTAAACCGAACTTGTTTTAAGTTAAGGATGATTTCAGTCAAATCTTCTACAACACCTTTCATGGTAGAAAACTCGTGAGATACACCGGAAAAGCGGATACTTGTAATGGCAAAACCCTCTAACGAAGAAAGCAAGATTCTTCTTAAGGCATTACCAATGGTTACTCCGAAACCGGGCTCCAAAGGACGAAATTCAAATATGCCATCGAAATCGGTTGACTTCTGCATGATCACCTTATCGGGTTTCTGAAATGCTAAAATTGCCATTTATAATGTTTTTAGATCGTTATTAAATATTGTAACGCAAAAAATTAACTGCCCCGTTCGAGGCAGTTAATTCAAATTCATTACTTAGAGTATAACTCTACTATAAGGTTTTCTTTGATATTTTCTGGAATCTCATCACGATTTGGATAAGCTAAGAACTTACCTGTCAACTCACCTGCGTTCCAATCCAACCAATTGAATTTATTGATTACTCTTCCCGCTACTGAATTGGTGATGGCTTCTAATGTTTTTGACTTCTCACGAACCGCAATAACATCTCCAGCTTTCAATTGATATGATGGAATATTTACTACTTCACCGTTCACTGTTACGTGTTTATGGCTAACTAACTGGCGAGCAGCTGAACGTGTAGGAGCAATACCTAATCTGTATACTGTATTATCTAAACGAGCTTCTAATAATTGTAATAAGTTATCACCGGTAATACCGTGGCGTGATGATGCTTTAGTAAACAAGTTACGGAATTGACGTTCCAATACACCATAAGTGTATTTAACTTTCTGTTTCTCCATTAACTGTACTGCATATTCAGATTGCTTTCCTCTTCTTTTCGAAGCACCGTGTTGTCCGGGAGGATAGTTTTTTCTGTCTAATACCTTATCAGGGCCAAAAATAGGCTCTCTGAACTTACGCGCGATTTTGGACTTTGGTCCTGTATATCTTGCCATTTTCTTTTGTTTTAAAGTATCGTGCAACCTGTAGCTGCAGACTCTTAGCTTTAAAAATTATAAATTAAACTCTTCTTTTCTTAGGTGGACGACATCCATTGTGTGGAAGTGGCGTAATGTCTTTGATCGAAGTCACTTCGATCCCTGCAATCTGCAAAGTTCTGATTGCAGACTCACGGCCTGAACCTGGACCTTTTACAAATACTTCTACTTTACGCAAACCTAAATCATACGCTACCTTACCACAATCAGAAGCGGCTTGTCCTGCAGCATATGGCGTGTTCTTTTTTGAACCTTTGAATCCCATTTTACCTGCAGACGACCAGGAGATCGCTTGACCGTTATTGTTTGTTAGGGTAATGATGATATTGTTAAAAGTCGCATTGATGTGTGCCTGACCAACAGACTCAATTACAACAATACGCTTTTTAGTTACTTTTTTACTCTTAGCCATAATTATTGTGTGATACTAATTTTATTTAGTAGCTTTTTTCTTGTTAGCAACTGTTTTTCTCTTACCCTTACGAGTTCTAGAGTTGTTCTTAGTACGTTGTCCACGAACCGGCAAACCTTTTCTGTGACGCAGGCCGCGGTAGCAACCGATATCCATTAAACGTTTGATGTTCAGTTGAACTTCAGAGCGCAAAGCTCCTTCAACTTTCACTCCGTCATTGATAATTGTACGGATTGCCGATAATTCCTCATCAGACCAGTCCTGAACTTTCTTGTTAAAATCGATACCTGCTTCCGTTAAAATACGTTGTGCAGTAGATCTGCCTACTCCGAAGATGTACGTTAGACCTATTTCGCCTCTTTTGTTTCTTGTTAAATCAATACCTGATATCCTTGCCATATTTCTTCTAAATGTTTTGATTATTAATTAAATGACAGATTGAATAACCTGT
>JARKUW010000220.1 GCA_029851965.1 Bacteroidota bacterium
CTCTATCCGGCACCGACAGGGGCGGATATTACCGACGCAGAGCTCGCGCGCAGGGGGCTTACCCGTGGCGACTTTGTTCCAAACATCGGTCAGTCGCAGAACCGTGGTGGTTCCTTGTTTTTCAACTCTGTTGTGCCGGTATCCAATGGTGCTGAAGTGTATGCTTTTGGTGGTGTAAACTACCGGAATGGTACATCTACGGCCTTCTACCGTACGCCAAGACAGCTGACGCAGAACATTGAGACGATCTATCCAAATGGTTTCCTTCCGGAGATCAATACCAATAACCTGGATCAATCCCTGGCCGCCGGTATCCGCGGGACACTGGGTGCCTGGAAAGTGGACTTTAGCAACAGCTACGGCCGCAATGTCGTGGAATTTGCCACACAAAATACCATCAATGCATCGATGCTGACGGCATCACCAACATCCTTTGAGTCGGGAGGTTACGACTTCACCCAGAACACAACCAACCTGGATTTCAGCCGCTTCTTCGAATCGCCATTCAAAGGGATCAACGTTGCTTTTGGATTTGAGAACCGGGTGGAGAACTACAGGATCAATCCGGGAGAAGAAGCATCTTACGTGAATTACGGTAATGCGATTAACGTCGGCACAGTAGCAAACCCGATCTATGTGCCGAGTCCGAACGGTAATATACCGACCCGTTTCGCGGCGAACGGCGCGGCCTATGCAGGTGGTGCACAAGGGTTCCCGGGAATCAGTGAAGCCAACCTGACCAACGAATCGCGGAATTCTGTTGCCGGCTATGCGGATCTGGAATTCAACTTTACAGATAAGTTCCTGGTTGATGGAGCCATACGCTTTGAGAACTATTCTGATTTTGGTTCTACCCTGAACGGTAAGATCGCGACGCGGTATAAGTTCTCCGATAAATTCTTGCTGCGTGGTGCCGTAAGTACCGGCTTCCGTGCACCTTCCTTACACCAGCGTTATTTCAACTCCACCTCAACGGTATTCATTGATGGTGAGTTTGTAGAGTCGGGTACTTTTGGCAATGACAGCCGGGTGGCCGCGCTGCTGGGTATTCCGAAGTTAAAAGAGGAGACATCAACCAGCTACAGCCTTGGATTCACCAGTAATTTGGGCAAATTCAAGATAACGGTGGACAGCTATTTGATCAACATCAACGACCGTGTGGTGTATACCGGTCAGTTTAGCGGCAGCAATGCGCCAAATGCAACACCACAGGATAGAGAATTGTATGATCTGCTGAGACAGGCCAACGCGACTACCGCACGTCTGTTTGCCAATGCCGTGGATACCCGTACCAAGGGGATTGATGCGGTGCTGAGCTACAGCACGCCGCTGGCGAACGGTACCTTCCGCGCGGACCTGGCAACGACATTCACCAAGACAGAGATTGTGGGTGACATCCATTCTTCACCGCTGCTTGCGGGTAAAGAAAACATCTATATGGACGATGCCAGCCGGATCCTGATTGAGAAGGTGACCCCACGCATCAAGTCCAACTTAAGCCTGGATTACACGCTGAACAAGTGGAATGTATTTTTGCGTAACGTTTACTTTGGCGAGGTTTCTCAGCCGACCAACGTGGTTGCAAACCGGCAGGATCTGCCGGGGAGAGTGATCACCGACATAGGTGCCGGTTATAATCTGACCAAAGCACTTAAAATCACCGTGGGTGCAAACAACCTTTTCGATGTGTATCCTGCAGAATTGCTTTTGGGAAGTCAGGGAACATCAGGTATCTTATATCCAAACCAGGCGCCACAATTTGGTTTCCTTGGAAGATATGTATTTACCAGACTTGCACTGAATTTCTAAGTTAAAATACCCTAACGCAAAAAGGTCCGGAAGTTAATTCCGGACCTTTTTTTAGCTATTTATATTGGGAATTAAGACCTGCGTCTTCTTTCTCCGCTACCTTCACGTCTGCCACCAGTACTTCCGGCTTTGTCGTCACGGCTACGTCCAGAGAAATCTCTGAAACCGCCACCGCTGTTACCGCCTTCACGTCTGCCGCCACCGCCGTAGCTTCTTCTTTCTCCACCTTCACGTCTTCCGCCGCCGTAGCCACCGCCACCGCCACCGCTTCTGCGTTCGCCTCTTTCGGAGCTCACCGGCGCATCACCGGATTTTTCAATCCGTACACCGCGGTTGTTGAACTGAACTTCTTTGAAGTTGTTGAACAATGAATCTACCGTGTCATTCTCCACTTCGAAGAACGAGTAAACACCTTTAAGGTCGATTTTACCAATGCTTTTTCCGCTGATCTTACCGTTGTTGCAAACGAAAGACAACAAGTCGCCTCTGGTGAAATCATCTACAGATCCAAGGTTGATGAACAAACGGGTATACCCTTCGCTTCCTCTTGATCCTCTTTCTGTTCTTTCGCCTCTTACACCACGTTCTCCACGATCATCAGCAGTTGCATTCAGATCAGGTGCGTTTTTGTAATATTCTAAAAAGCGGTTAAACTCTAAAGATGCGAAACGTTTGATGATGTCCTCTTTGCTCAGGTCACCAAACTCGTCCATAATGCGTGGAATGTACTGCTCGATCTGAGATTCATTCACTTCAACATTATTTACTTTGTGGATCAGCGAGAAAAGTTGTTTTTCACAAACATCAAAACCAGTAGGCAGTTCAGCTTTGGTAAACTGCTTGCCAATGATTCTTTCAATCTGACGTATTTTACCAATCTCTTTGGAGTTGATGATACAGATGGAGATACCAGTTTTACCAGCTCTACCTGTACGTCCGCTACGGTGTGTGTAACTTTCGATCTCATCCGGTAAAGAGTAGTTGATTACGTGTGTAACGTTGTTTACGTCGATACCACGTGCAGCAACGTCAGTCGCAATTAACAATTGCATGTTGCGGTCGCGGAAACGCTGCATGACCTTATCACGTTGTTGCTGAGACAAATCTCCGTGTAAAGCGTCTGCATTGTAGCCATCTTTGATCAGGTGCTCTGCAACATCCTGGGTATCCAGTTTAGTTTTACAGAATACAACTGCAAAAATTTCCGGGTTAAAATCGACAATACGTTTTAAAGCAGCATATTTATCTCTTGCACGTACAGTATAGTACTCATGCTCGATATTTACGTTACCTGTGTTTTTGGTACCCATGGTCAGTTCCGTAGGGCTGTCCATGTAGTTTTTCGCTATACGTCTAACCTCTGGAGGCATCGTAGCAGAAAACAACCATGTTTTTTTATCGTCAGGCGTTGTAGACAAAATATCATTAATGTCTTCCTGGAAGCCCATGTTAAGCATTTCATCCGCCTCATCAAGTACAACATATTTCACATTCGTGAAATCAATTGCCTTACGACCAATGATATCCAACATACGGCCCGGTGTAGCCACTACAATTTGTACACCGTTTCTAATCTCACGCAATTGCTGCATAATGTTCGCGCCACCGTAAACGGCAACAACACTAGCACCAGGTGTGTTTTTTGAGTAATTCTTGATGTCGCTCGCAATCTGTAAACAAAGCTCTCTGGTCGGGCATAAAATCAATGCCTGAGGCTTGTTGCTCTTAAAGTCGATCAATTCAATCAGGGGCAAACCGAATGCGGCTGTCTTCCCTGTTCCTGTTTGGGCCAAACCAACAAAATCGTTATTGCCCTCTAACAAAACAGGAATAGCTTGCTCCTGAATAGGTGTTGGATTTTCGAAACCTAAATCCGTTACAGCATTAACAACGTCATCACTTATCCCCAATAATTTGAATGGGTTATTCATTTTAACTATTTTAATTAAGCCGCAAAGGTACGGTTATTTTTCGTATTTGATTGGTAACGAAGTAAATAAAAAATTTGCGGACACAATCTTCCATGGACTGCGCTATGCAATCAGGATCAGTTGATTAGCCCGTTTGTTACCTTAGGCGGTCTGCCGATTTAATCAGTTTTTCGTCATTATTGATGCCTCTCAGTGCTAAAGCAAGAAAGATCATGGCAAGAACAGGGAAATATGCACCCAGGTTGGAAGACGCATGCTCCAGCCCGCCGGGTATTTTCTTTGCGGCAGCATAGATCCAAAATGACAAAGCAACGATAAACACCATGTTTACGAGAATCAGCTTTTTCTGCAGACTGCGGTTGGTGTAGTTGAAGATGTTTGCCAGCGCAAGGATCGCGGTAGCAATGGTGGAAATCAGCAGTGGTGTGAAACTTTCCATCTGGCTGCTTGCCTGATTTGTTTTTTGATACAACCCGGTGGCCACAATCCAGTAGTCGGTTCCATTGGCCTGTTGGGTAACGATGGGAATAAGCAACAATAAAAGCAGCACCAGACTCGTCAGAAATAACCAAACGGTTTGAATTCTTTGTATCATATCAATTCAATAAATTTATCAAAGATATTAAAACGAAGAAAAACCCCGATGTTAATATGATAAAAAAGTATTTTTGCAGCCTTGATTTCACAAAGATTTTTTATAGAACTGGCATATAATGGTACCGCTTACCATGGCTGGCAAATACAGCCGAATGCAATCACTGTGCAGCAATGCCTGGATAGAGCACTAACGATTTTTTTCCGGCAGCCGGTGGCGACGCTGGGTTGCGGGCGGACAGATACCGGGGTGCATGCCACGCAGTTTTTTGCCCATGCAGACCTGCAGCTGGCAGCGGGTATCAGAATCGAGAGATCAATTGCAGGAATCAACTCGCTGTTGCCCTATGATATTGCGGTGAAAACCGTCTTTAAGGTAGGGGATGAAGCACATGCCCGCTTTGATGCAACATCAAGAACCTATAAGTATCACCTGCATTTCCATAAAGATCCGTTTAAACTAAACCGTTCCTGGTTGTATAAGGGAAAGCTGGATGTGCCGTCGATGAATAAAGCAGCAGAAATCCTCCAACAATATACCGATTTCTCGTGTTTTAGTAAGTCGAACACGCAGACCTTCACCAACAATTGTACAATCACGAAGGCCTACTTTGAGGAGATGGAAGATGGTCTTGTTTTTACGATTCAGGCGGACCGCTTTTTGCGGAACATGGTCCGCGCCATAGTGGGTACGCTCGTTCGTGTTGGTGCAGGGGAGATCCCGGAGTCGGAAATCATAAATATAATAGAAAGCAAGAACCGCAGTAATGCCGGGCAGTCTGTGCCAGCCTGTGGCTTGTATTTGGTCCATATCACTTATCCGTTTGTAAAATAGTATGTCCAAGATAACTGGTGATGTAGTCAATATCAACCTACTGAAGCGCGTCTTTCAGTACGTGAAGCCCTACCGCATCATATTCATCTATTCCGTTGTTTTAACCATCCTATTGGCGGTGATCGCACCGGTAAGACCATTTATCATCAAGTACACACTTGATAACTATATCCTCACCGGGCAATATAAAGGGCTGGTGAGCATGACGATCCTGATGATCGTCTTACTGATCCTTCAGAGTGTGATTCAATACAGCCATACCTTATTAACCAACACCCTGGGGCAGTCGGCGATTAAAGACCTGCGCATTGCCGTCTTCAATCACATCACGAAGCTCCGGCTGCGGTATTTCGATAGAACGCCGATCGGGCAGCTCATCACGCGGACGGTCTCCGACCTGGAGACCATTGCGGATATTTTTTCTGAGGGTCTCATTGTGATCATTGGCGACATCCTGATGGTTCTGGTGATCATCGGCGTGATGGTTTACCGGGATCTTACCCTGACCATTGTGGTGCTGTTGCCTTTGCCGCTGCTGGTGGTGGCCACGTCCATATTTCAAAAAGCGATCAAGTCTGCCTTTCAACAGATTCGGACAGAGGTGTCCAACCTGAACACCTATCTCCAGGAACACATTACCGGAATTTCCATCATCCAGTATTTTGCCCGCGAGGAGCAGGAATACAAGAAGTTTGTGAAGATTAACTCCCGTTACCGGGATGCGAATATCCGGTCCAACTGGTATTATTCCATTTTCTTTCCGGTGGTGGAGATCATCTCTGCCATGTCCATGGGCCTCCTGGTTTGGTATGGTGCGAAGAGCATCCTCACAAAGCCACTTGATGTGACACCTGGCACCATTACGGAGTTCCTGCTGTACATCAGTATGCTGTTTAAGCCCATCCGGGAGCTTGCCGATAAGTTCAATACCCTGCAAATGGGTATGGTTGGTGCGGAACGTGTTTTTAAGGTGCTGGATACCGATGAAAAAACGGATAATACAGGAAGCTATGCGCCGGCAAAAATGGAGGGATCCATATCTTTCCGTAAGGTCTGGTTTGCCTATAAAGAAGACCAGTATGTGCTGAAGGATCTGTCTTTTGAAGTAAAACCCGGACAAACCATAGCGCTTGTTGGGGCGACAGGTGCCGGAAAGTCTTCCACGATCAATATTCTCAACCGCTTCTATGACATCCAGAAGGGCCAGATTGAAATTGATGGCGTGGATATTCACAAGTATGAACTCAGCTTCCTGCGTCAGAATATCGCAACCGTGTTACAGGACGTCTTCTTGTTTTCGGATACAATTTTCAATAATATTACGCTGAACAACCCATCCATTACGATGCACGAAGTGGTGGATGCAGCGAAGAAGGTGGGTGCCCACGACTTTATTGAGCGGCTGCCGGGCGGTTATCATTACAACGTAATGGAACGTGGGGCAACGCTGTCGGCGGGACAGGCACAGCTGATCTCTTTCATCCGGGCACTGGTGTACAATCCATCGATTCTCGTATTGGACGAAGCCACCTCATCTGTAGATACGGAGACAGAAATGCTGATCCAGCGCGCGATTGACAATTTGATGTATGGCCGCACGGCCATCGTCATTGCGCACCGGCTGTCGACGATACAAAAGGCAGATCAGATCATTGTGCTGGATAAAGGGGAGATTAAAGAGAAAGGTACCCATCAGCAATTGCTTAAAATTGATGGTTATTATAAACGGTTGTACGATCTGCAGTTTTACTCGGGGGGTATTGAAACCAAAAGCTAACACGCGACAGACCATATGAAGAAAGTTGTATCCAACCTGACCTTCCAGGTGCTTATTGCCATCAGCCTGGGGATAGTGGTTGGTGCATTTTTTCCGGAGTTTTCGGGCATCGCGAAACTGATCAGCCAGAGCTTCATCAACATGATCACCATGTTGATTGCACCGATCATCTTTCTGACCATCGTTCTTGGTATTGCCCACATGGGGGACATGAAGAAAGTCGGCCGGGTAGGGGGCAAGGCTCTGCTTTACTTTGAGGTGGTTTCTACACTCGCCATCGTAATCGGCATGGTGGTGGCCAATCTGATTAAGCCGGGCGTCGGTGTACATGCAGCTGCCGGAGATACCAGCAAGATCGAATCGTATGCGGAGCAGGCACAAGGCATCAATTGGCTGGAGTTCTTCTTCCACATCATACCACGCAACATCGTCGAATCTTTTTCAAAGGGGGATATCCTGCAGATCTTGTTTTTTGCCATCCTGTTTGGGTACGGCCTGAACAAGATGGGGTCAGAGGGGCAGTCGGTACTGCGTGGTCTGGATAAAGTGTCTAAGGTGTTCTTCAACATCATGAAGGTTGTGATGCGCCTTGCTCCGGTGGGTGCCTTTGGCGGTATGGCCTTCAGTGTGGGGACGTATGGGTTGCATGCGCTTCTGCCGATGGCCAAGCTCATGGGCTCTGTTTATCTGACCTGTTTCCTGTTTATCTTTGTGGTGCTGAACGGCATCTGCAGGGCATACAAGTTCAGCCTCTGGAGCTACCTGAAGTTTATCCGTCAGGAAATTCTTATCGTACTCGGCACATCGTCTTCTGAATCGGTACTACCCAGCATGATGCAGAAAATGGAAGCAATCGGCTGTAAGAAGTCGGTCGTGGGCCTTGTGATTCCAACAGGCTATTCGTTCAACCTGGACGGCACTGCCATTTACCTGTCCATGGCGGTGATCTTTCTGACACAGGTTTTCAACATCAGTTTGTCCATTGGCCAGCAACTTTCCATTCTTGCCGTGCTGATGGTCACTTCCAAAGGTGCCGCTGGTGTTACGGGAAGTGGCTTTATTGTGCTGGCCTCGACGCTCGCTGCGCTGAACATTATGCCGGTAGAGCACATCGCCATTCTACTGGGCGTGGATCGGTTTATGTCGGAAGCCCGGGCGATCACCAATATGATTGGCAATGGAATCGCCGCCATCGTGATTGCTAAAAGTGAAAAGGAGTTTGATGAAGAGAAGTATCTGTTGGCCATCAATCCTGTTGCCATTGAAGCTGCCGAGGAGTCTTAGGCTAATGGACCAGATCGAACATCAACTGCCTTTTATAGTTTGAAGGATTGATCTTAAGGATCTTCTTGAAGACCTTCGAGAAATGATGGCGGTCGGAAAACCCGCAATCGTAAGAGATCTGATCGAATGACTTATTGGTATGGTGCATCAACGTGCAGCAGGCCTCTACTTTTAGCTTCAGTATATACTGTTGGGCAGGCATCCCTGTGCTCATTTTAAACAGACGTGCAAAAGAGTTTGTCGCCATATTTGCGATTTCCGCAAGCTGCTCGTTGGTGATGCGCGTATGAAAGTTCGCCTCTATATATTTGATTGCTTTAAGTACCCGGTGGTCCAGATTTCCCGATTCCCAGATGTCGTACGGAAGCTCCAGCAGGCATTCTGAGATCAGCTGTTTGGTGCACAGGCATTCCGAATAGCTGGTGATCCTCTCTTTTATGCAGGAAGTCTTCACCTTTTCGAGAAGATTGCGCAGGCTAGCGTTACAGTCGAGTTTTATAATGCCGCTTTTGATGAAGTCGAGGGGATAACCAAGGGAGAAGTGAATAAACAGGTGGTCCACTTTACCTGCGGCTTCGATCGTGTCAATATCGTCCATGATGCCAAACTTTCTGCCTTTTATTGATTCATCCTGCTGGTGTTCCTGCTGCTGAAGCCTGGAAGAAAAAGAGGTGTTGGGTGGAATAATGATGATGCTTTCTTCATCAAGCTGTACCGTTTGGTTGTCGAACCGGATGGTTGATCCCGGGATAGAGTTGTGGTACATTCTCCAGAACGGTGCCTTGAGGTCATTGCATTCCCACTCCTCCAGAATCCAATAGCGGCAACAAAACAACTTTACGTTTACATCCTGAAAATATTGATGTACGTCAGATGGATCTATCTTGATTTCCTCACTGATCTTCCTGTTCATACGATGTTTGTTTTGTACATATTCTTGAGGAGATTACACAACTTCCATTTAAATTAAGTTTAACAATTTACGGAGCGATAAAATACCTGTCATCATCATGATGCTTATCAAAAACCAAAAACGGCATTTATTGGTGGTCTGAGCGCCTTTAAACGTGGCAAAATTAAGATCTTTAAAGTTAAGTGAATAATGTATGAAACTACAACCGCTTAAATGTCAAAAGGCCGATACACAGGTATGCGTCAAGGCATCAAATGATAAATCATTCAGGAAATCAGACATGAAGCTATTCCGGTATATATTCTTAATTTCTTTAGTAACTGCCTCAGTATCGTTGAAAGCACAGGTCGCCAGGCACACCTTTACGCTGGGTGATGAGGCTTTCTTGCTTGATGGAAAGCCGCTGCAGATGATCTCCGGGGAGATGCATTGTGCAAGGATTCCCGTGGCTTACTGGCGCGACCGCATGAAGATGGCTAAAGCTATGGGCTTAAATACCATCGGTACCTATGTATTCTGGAACGCCCACGAGGCGGTGCCAGGGAAATACGACTTCAGTGGCAACAACAACATTGCCGAGTTTGTCAGGATTGCACAGGAAGAAGGATTGTGGGTGGTGCTTCGGCCAAGTCCGTATGCCTGTGCAGAATGGGAGTTCGGTGGCTATCCATGGTGGCTGCTTAAAGACAGCACGCTGAAAGTCAGAAGCAAAGATCCGCGCTTTATCGATGCCTACACCAGGTACATCGGGCAGCTGGCGAAACAGCTGGTGCCCTTGCAGGTGACACATGGTGGAAACATCCTGATGATCCAGATCGAGAACGAATACGGTTCTTATAGCGACGACAAAAGTTACATGGACCTGAACCGGAAAATATTCCGCGAAGCCGGCTTTGATGGGGTGTTGTTTACCTGTGATGGTGCAGATCAGATGTCTAAAGGCTACCTGCCGGGATATCTTCCTGCGGTAAACGGGTTGGAAAATCCCGCAGAAGTAAAGGCACTTATCAACAAATACCACAACGGTAAAGGACCCTATTACGTGGCGGAATGGTACCCCGGCTGGTTCGACCATTGGGGTGAAAAACATGCCCGGGTATCGGCAGAGCAGTCGGCGCAAAAACTGGATGCTATTCTGGCTGCCGGGATCTCCATAAACATGTATATGTTCCATGGCGGTACCACCCGTGAGTTTATGAATGGTGCCAACCTGAACGTTAATGAGCCCTATGCACCTCAGGTTTCCAGCTACGATTACGATGCGCCGCTGGATGAGGCGGGAAATCCGACAGCGAAGTTTATGAAGTTCCGGGAGGTGATACAGAAACACCTGCCAGCAGGGCAAGTACTGCCAGACGTGCCGGAGAAGAAGCGCAGCATGGTGATTAAGGACATCAAACTGGAAAGCTACGCACCGGTTTTCGCAAACTTGCCCAAGCCGGTCCTTTCTAAGTTCCCTATGACTTTTGAAGATCTGGATCAGGCCTATGGATTTGTGTTGTACAGGACCACCGTGTCTGCCTCCGGGTTGTTGAAGGTTAAGGAGCTGCGGGATTATGCAAGCATTTATGTGAACGGCAAGCAGGTGGGTATTCTGGACCGGAGAACTAAGACGGATTCCATTATCCTGTTGAATGTTCCCAAAAATGCGACGCTGGACATTCTGGTGGAGAACAATGGACGTGTGAACTATGGTCCGTTTCTGACCGACAACCGTCATGGGATTACGGAATACGTATCCCTGAATGGCACGCGGGTGGAGAACTGGGAAAACTACAAGCTGCCCTTCACCGGTCTACAAGGAACGAAGTATACCAGTAAAGTTGTGAGCAGTGCCCAGCCGGCATTGTACCGGGGCAACTTTAATTTAAATGATGTTGCCGACACCTATCTGGATATGCGTAGCTTCGGGAAAGGATTTGTATTCCTGAATGGCCATAATCTTGGAAAATACTGGGCCATTGGTCCGCAGCAAACCATTTACGTACCGGCGGTATGGTTGAAAAAAGGAAGAAATGAAATTGTGGTATTCGACCAGCTGAAGTCCGGACACACCGGGATTACAACGCCGGACCATCCAATTCTTGACCAATCAGAATAACATTCATGAGAAATAATTTGATAAAAGCTGTTTCGCTGCCTTGCTTCTGTCCCAACATCGGCGAAGCTTCTGAATGGTTGAAACATTAAAGAATTAATAGCCAAATAAAAACCGTATAACCACATGAGAAAGCTGTTTCTTACATTTATCTTCGGTATCCAGGCGGCCATTTGCTGGAGCCAGACCGCTCCAAAGCCTTATGGTGCGTTGCCTACTGCAGCACAGCTGAACTGGCATGAAATGGAGATGTATTGCCTGATCCACTTCGGTGTAGATACTTATACCGACAAAGAGTGGGGCTTCGGTGATGAAGATCCAGCAATATTGAACCCCAAACACTTCGATGCCAGTCAGATTGTTGGCGCCGCAAAAGCCGGTGGGTTCAAGGGGGTGGTCGTAGTCGCCAAACACCACGATGGCTTGTGTATCTGGCCGACGAAGACAACTGAACACAACATCTCCAAGACTCCCTGGAGAGATGGAAAAGGCGACATGATCAAAGAATATCAGGAAGCATGTGAGCAGCTGGGCATGCAGATGGGACTTTATTGCTCTCCCTGGGACAGAAACAATGCGCAGTATGGAATGCCGGAATACGTGGAGATTTACCGCGAACAGCTGAAGGAATTGTACACAAATTATGGCAAACTGTTTATCTCCTGGCATGATGGCGCCAATGGAGGAGATGGCTATTACGGCGGTAAAAATGAAACCCGCAAGATTGACCACACCACATACTATGGATGGCCTACCACCTGGGGAATTACCCGTAAGCTACAACCCGGCGCCACGATCTTCGGGGATGTAGGTCCGGATGTACGCTGGGTTGGCAATGAAGAAGGTCATGCCGGAGAAACCAGCTGGGCAACCTATACGCCAGAGGCACCTGAGGCAGGTAGAATCCCTGCAAACGGATATGTAAAGCATTGGCTTGGTGTGGAAGGTACCCGGAATGGTAAATACTGGATGCCTGCAGAGTGTGACGTCTCCCTGCGCCCCGGATGGTTTTACCATGCCAGTCAGAATGCCCAGGTGAAATCGCCTTATACACTATTGGACCTGTATTATAAAAGTGTGGGTCGTGGTGCAAACCTGGATCTTGGTCTTTCACCAAACCGTGATGGCCTGTTGGATACCACAGATGTGGATGCGCTGAAAGGGTTCGGCGTCTTGCTGAAGAAAACTTTCGCAGTAAACCTGGCGAAAGGCGCCAGGCTTCAGGCCAGCAATGTCCGTGGTGGGAACAAGGCAAAGTTCGGGCCGCAGTTCCTGCTTGACGGGGACCGCTACTCCTACTGGAGCACTGACGACGCGGTGACTACCCCTTCGCTAACCCTGGATCTCAAAGGTGTTCAAAGCTTCAACGTCATTCGCATGCGGGAGAACATCAAGCTGGGGCAGCGTATAGAAGCCGTCGAAATTGAGGCCTTCTTAAATGATAAATGGCAGAAGATCGCATCGGCAACAAGCATCGGCGCCAATCGTCTGATCCGCTTGCCGCAAACCATTACCACCAGCAGGGTTAGGCTTAAAATTGCAAAATCACCGGTAGCAATCGCACTAAGCGACTTCGGGTTATACAAAGAGCCGGTACATCTGACCGCACCGGTAATCTCCAGAGATAAGCAAGGAAAGGTTACCATATCCACGCTTGCTCCGGTATCCGGCCTGCATTATACAACGGACGGCAGTGTGCCGACTCTAAAATCTCCTGCATATAGAGATGGATTTCCGTTTGTGCAAGGCGGACAGGTTCGCGCAATTGCCGTCGAAGGAAATCAGATCAGTGAGCTTGCCTCACAGACGTTCGATGTCAGCAAAGCCAAATGGACGCTGATGAAGGACTCGGTAGGAAAACAGCCGACGTATGCCCTGGATGAAAATCCGAAGACAATCTGGAGCACCTTATCCACAGACACAACCAGCGCCTTTAAGGAAGGGCAAATCAGTATAGACCTGCATGAACAAACACCCATTGCTGCATTCAGCTATCTGCCAAGGCAGGATAAGCAAAGCGATGGTATTGTGGATCTTTACGCCTTCTCTGTGAGCGACGATGGCGTAAACTTCAGAGAAGTTGCTGCGGGGGAGTTCTCCAACATCCGGGCAAACACGATCGTGCAGGAGATCCGGCTGAACACACCGGTCCAAGCGCGCTATATTCGCTTCAGCGGCCGCAGAACCATCAAAGGTAACGGAATTACCGCTGCCGAGATCGGCATCACCCGTGTAAAAACCAAATTTTAAATCTTTTTCTCTAAACAATGAACAAACATTTTATAACCGCCTCTATTCTTTGGATATCCATCTTTGTTGGGGGCGTGATGACAAGCACTGCCCAGGAAAAACCGCGTTACAAAGATCCACGTGCGCCCATACCAGAGCGGGTAAATGACCTGCTGCAAAGGATGACGCTGGAGGAAAAAACCGGGCAGCTTGTCACCCTGCTTGGCTGGGAGATGTATGATAAGAAAGGAAAACAGGTAACAGCTTCGGAGGCTTTTAAAAAAGCCGTCGCGGAACAAAAACTGGGTAGCTTATGGGCAACCCTCCGCGCGGATCCCTGGACCAAGAAAACACTGGCGACAGGACTAGATCCTTATCTGGCTGCGAAGGCCAGCAATATGCTGCAAAAGTATGTGCTCGAAAATACACGCCTGCAGATCCCGGTGTTTATTGCCGAGGAGTGTCCGCATGGTCATATGGCCATTGGCGCTACCGTTTTTCCGACCGCGATCGGGCAGGGTAGTACCTGGAACCCTGAGCTGATTGGTAAGATGGCTACCGTCATTGCAAAAGAAGCACGCCTGCAGGGCGCCCACATCGGCTATGGTCCGGTGCTCGACCTTGCCCGGGAACCACGATGGTCCAGGGTAGAGGAAACTTATGGCGAGGACGCTTACCTCAACGGGCGCATGGGCGTCGCGATGGTTAAAGGCTTCCAGGGAGAAAACCTGAATAGCGGTCAGCATGTAATATCCACCCTGAAACACTTTACTGCTTATGGTGCCGCAGAAGGTGGGCATAACGGTGGTATTGTGAACACCGGAACCCGGGAACTTTACCAGAGTTATTTTCCGCCTTTCAAAGCCGCAATTGCAGCAGGTGCCCTTTCCGTGATGTCTGCCTACAACTCTGTTGATGGCGTTCCCTGCACGGCAAGTTCTTTCCTGCTCACCGACGTGCTGCGTAAGCAATGGAATTTCGATGGATTTGTGGTATCGGATCTGGGCAGCATTGATGGGCTGATGGGCAACAACCACATCGCCGGCAACATGGCGGAGGCGGCGGCACTGGCCATTCAGGCGGGTGTGGATAGCGACCTTGGCGGAGCAGCATTCAACGGTCCTCTGCGGGAAGCCATTAAACAGTCGCCAGCACTGCAAAAGAAACTGGACGAGGCCGTAAGCCGGATACTTACGTTGAAGTTCCGCATGGGCCTTTTTGAAAACCCATATGTAGACCCGGAAAAAGCGAGAAAGACCGTACGGGATCAGGCGGCAGTTGCCCTAGCGCGTCAGGTGGCCCGGGAATCCGTGATCCTCCTCAAAAATGACAATCAAACTTTGCCACTAAGCAAAAAAATTAAGTCGATAGCCGTTGTTGGGCCCAATGCTGATAATATATACAACCAGCTTGGCGACTATACCGCTCCTCAGGAACGATCAAACATTGTGACGGTATTAGACGGTATAAAAGCCAAGCTGCCTTCCGGCGCAAGGCTGCGTTACGTAAAAGGCTGTGCCATCAGGGATACCACCGATGCCAACATTGCAGAAGCCGTACAGGCTGCAAAGGAATCTGAGCTGGCCGTTGTTGTGCTTGGTGGATCCAGTGCGCGTGACTTTAAAACGGAATACATCAGTACAGGTGCAGCAAATGTCTCTGAGCAGACATCCGAGAAGATCAGTGATATGGAAAGTGGTGAGGGTTACGACCGGGAAACGCTTGACCTGATGGGTAAGCAACTTGAACTGCTACAAGCGATCGTAAAAACCGGTAAACCTGTTGTTCTGGTGTTTATTGGCGGAAGACCTTTAAACCTGAACTGGCCTGCTGCCCATGTACCGGCAATACTGAATGCCTGGTATCCGGGGCAGCAGGGCGGAAATGGCATTGCTGATGTTTTATTTGGCGACTACAACCCGGCTGGCAGGCTGCCGATATCCATCCCGAGAGGAGTGGGACAGCTTCCGGTATATTACAATTACAAGAGTCCGGCAAAGCATAACTATGTGGAAGGTACGGCCCATCCGCTATATTCTTTTGGCTATGGATTAAGTTACAGTACCTTCGAGTATGCAGACCTGACCGCTGTGCCTGCAGAGGGAGACGACGTATCTGTAAAAGTAAGCTTACGCGTAACAAACAAGAGCGGAGTGGACGGAGATGAAGTCGTCCAGATCTACCTGCAGGATCAGGTGGCTTCGGTAGTGGTGCCGATAAAACAACTTAAAGCATTTAAACGCATTCACCTGAAGGCAAATGTGACCCAGACTGTCAGCTTTGTGCTTACCAAAGAAGATCTGGCGATATACGACGCCGGGATGAAGCACACTGTGGAAGCA
>JARKUW010000267.1 GCA_029851965.1 Bacteroidota bacterium
GCTATGATCGCGATGGCCGCACACTTTAAATATCTCAAAGGCGATTTCGTCGCTCAGGATGTCGCACCGACTTCAAGAATGGCCTTCTAACCCGATAACGTTCGAGCGAAGGAAATAGATGCGTCTATCCAACACCTTAATACGCATTCATTTGGATGTTTACCCAATTACGCTAAAAAGGCTTGTCAATGTAAATTGACAAGCCTTTTTAGCAAAATTGCAAACAGCCTTCGCTGTTAACTCAAATAGAATCATATCTCGCCACGGAAACAGCTTCATATGCATACGGCAACAATTGAGCTGCCACCGTCCATGCTGTTGAATCCAGACTACAGTTTCTCTTCCAGTTTTTCTCCGGTCACTTCTTCACGGATCTTTGTTTCAATTTCGTCTGATAATTCCGGGTTGTCCAGTAACAACTGTTTTACCGCATCACGACCTTGTCCAAGCTTGGTATCTCCGTAAGAGAACCATGAACCTGCTTTTTTAATGATGTTGAAATCAACACCCAGGTCAATGATCTCACCAACTTTAGAGATTCCCTGGTTGAACATGATGTCAAACTCGGCAATACGGAAAGGAGGTGCCACTTTATTTTTAACGATCTTAACTTTAATTCGGTTACCAGATACTTCGTCAGAATCTTTAATCTGAGACGTTCTGCGAATGTCTAGACGCACAGAGGCATAGAACTTCAAGGCGTTACCACCGGTCGTTGTTTCCGGATTCCCGAACATCACACCAATCTTTTCACGCAATTGGTTGATGAATATACAGCAGCATCCGGTTTTTGCGATGGTACCGGTTAACTTACGCAATGCCTGAGACATCAAACGGGCTTGTAACCCCATTTTAGAATCACCCATTTCTCCTTCGATCTCTGCCTTTGGTACCAGCGCCGCTACCGAGTCAATCACGATTACGTCAATTGCTCCGGAACGGATCAGGTTGTCTGCA
Source organism: Bacteroidota bacterium (assembly GCA_029851965.1). Classification (GTDB taxonomy): domain Bacteria; phylum Bacteroidota; class Bacteroidia; order Sphingobacteriales; family Sphingobacteriaceae; genus Pedobacter. The sequence continues at coordinate 958 of JARKUW010000267.1, forward strand.
ATCTCCAGTGCCTGCTCTCCGTTGTCCGGTTGAGAGATCAGGAGGTTCTCCACATCCACACCCAGTTTGCGTGCGTAAAACTTATCAAAAGCGTGTTCTGCATCAATAAAAGCAGCTACTCCACCTTTCTTCTGTGCTTCCGCAATAATATGCGTCGCCAGGGTTGTCTTACCAGAAGATTCCGGGCCATAAATTTCAATTACCCTTCCTTTTGGAACACCCCCGATGCCTAAAGCAATATCTAAACTTATAGAACCGGTAGATATAGACTCTATCGCCTCAATGGCTTTATCACCAAGCTTCATAACTGTTCCCTTGCCGTAAGATTTTTCAAGCTTGTCAAGCGTAAGTTGTAGTGCTTTTAATTTTTCTGCGTTTGGATTCATTTTGTTAAACTCTTTTCGTAAATATAGAATAATTATTGTCTTAAAAAATAATAATTCTAACTATTGTTGCCAATTGCTTTAGCAGACTAAAGTAGTGTGTTATCGGCTTTAAGACCTGAATTCGAATTGTTAATGCTAAATACTTTAGCAAAAGTAATAATAATTTAGCAAATAAAAAACAATATTTCCTGAATTATTCTTCCAGAATTTGTGGTAAACTAATCTTTTTAGCGTACACATATCTTTCATAGTACCTGCATAGGTGTGTGATCTCGCAAATACTACATTTTGGCGAGCGCGCTACACATACATACCGTCCATGCAGAATCAACCAGTGATGTGCAATGTAGATGGTTTCCCTGGGGAGATTCTTCACCAGGTCTTTTTCTACAGCCAGCGGTGTTTTTCCATTTGTCAACCCTATTCTCCGGGCGACCCGGAAAACATGTGTGTCCACCGCCATAGCCGGCGCATTATAGACTACCGAAGCAATAACATTTGCCGTTTTCCTGCCGACTCCCGGCATCCTTTGCAGTTCCTTAACGTCCGAAGGAACCTGATTGTTAAACTCGTTGACCAGCATGTTCGCCATGCCGACCAGGTGTTTTGCCTTGTTGTTCGGATAACTAACCGAACGGATATAGTCGAACACAATATCCGGCGTCACGGATGCGAGTGCTTTTGCATCAGGAAAGCGCTGAAAAAGGGCAGGGGTAACCTGGTTGATCCGCTTATCGGTACATTGCGCAGATAAGATAACGGCCACCAGCAACTGATAAGGATTGTTGTAATGAAGTTCTGTCTCGGCATCAGGCTGCTTCGCCGCAAAATGAGAAACAAATTGCTGATACCTCTCTTTTTTAAGCATGTCCAAAGATAAGCAGTAACATGGGCAAAAATACGCGTTAAAAAGAAAAAGCTGCCGGTGCGGGCAGCTTGCATTTCAAATTACTTTTTTTTGCCGTAGGCCAGAATCCGCTGTATGGTTTCGTCAGAAGGATTTCTGATCAGCTTGTTTAATTCAGGCTTTAACGTTTCGTAAAAGCTGGAAACAGACTCGTCCATAAGCTCAGGTTTAAATGGTTCTGGCTGTTCATGTAAATGATTTACATTGTTAGTTGAAGTAAAGGTTTTTATCATAAGCATTAAATTGTTTTAAGTTTTATATGAAAACGAAACAATTTAACATTTATTTTCCTTACTACTGAAAATAATATTAAGATTCTCTACAATCGTTAGGTCACCTCTTTTACCTTCATCATCTTCCGTAAGTTGCTCAATGCGTAGCGCATTCTCCCCAACGCGGTGTTGATGCTTACTTCCGTCAGATCGGCAATTTCCTTAAAGCTCAGGTCTGCATAATGACGCATAATCAGCACTTCTTTCTGTTCGTCGGGTAACAAATGGATCATCGTACGTAAGTCGGCATGGGTCTGTTCGCGGAGCAGTCTGTCTTCGGCACTTTCCTCATTGATCTGAATCATGCTCAGGATATCCGTCCCGTCAGCGCTGGTTATAACCGGCGTGCGTTTTTCTTTTCTGAAGTAATCGATGACCAGGTTATGTGCAATACGGAGCACCCACGGTAGAAATTTTCCTTCCTCATTATATCTGCCCGAACGCAATGTATTTATCACCTTGATAAAAGCGTCCTGAAAGATATCTTCTGCAAGATACTGGTCCTTTACCAATAAATAAATGGAGGTATATATTTTTGATTTATGTCTACGCAACAGTTCTTCTAAAACCGATTCATCACCGTTCAGATACAACTTCACTAAATCCTGATCACTATTTAACTGTAATTTCATAGGAGTTTTCATACTAAATTCCTTGCTGTTTGCTTAAATTTATTTAGTAGATGTTTGTTCTATAGCGCTTCTCCTTTTGGGTTTTTAGATGGTGGGTACACTTTATTGTGCTTATTATTTTCAAAAGAAGCATTTTTTTATCAAAATGCCACAATAAAAGTGTTAAAAAATTCTAAATCTACGTCTTAGACACTTTTATCGATCCTTGCTAAAAAACTTAAATTGCGTTATTTGGGTTATATTTGCAAAATCTTACGATAGGTAAATGAGTAAAGAAACAGAGAAAGATCCACATAGAAATATAATCATTAAAGGTGCCAGAGTACACAACCTTAAGAATATAGATGTTGCCATTCCCAAAAACAAACTGGTTGTAATTACCGGTATGTCCGGCTCGGGAAAATCCTCCCTCGCATTTGATACCTTGTATGCCGAAGGGCAACGCAGGTACGTAGAGAGCCTGTCTTCCTATGCGCGGCAGTTTATGGGCCGAATGAATAAGCCGGATGTAGATTACATCAAAGGCATCGCGCCCGCCATCGCCATAGAACAAAAAGTAATCACATCCAACCCACGTTCAACGGTTGGTACCTCTACAGAAATATACGATTACCTCAAACTCCTGTATTCCAGAATCGGTAAAACCTACTCTCCGGAATCCGGACGCGTCGTACGTAAAGATACTGTATCAACCGTTGTCGACTTCGTATCCAAGTTGGGTAATGATGCAACGGCTACATTATATTGCCCGCTCCATCCGCACAACAACAGGTCCATCAAGGAGGAGCTTGCGGTCTTATTGCAGAAAGGATTTCTCCGCGTTTATCTCGACGATAAGCTTAGCAAGATCGAATCCATACTGGAAGATGAGTCTTTTAAGGACGAAGAATTAACAGATTCCTCCAGAGTGCGTATCCTGATCGACCGCATCGTCGTTAGTGATGATGAGGAAACATTAAGCCGCATCGCGGATTCCGCACAAACTGCTTTCTTTGAAGGTAAGGGCGATTGCTATGTGGAAGTTGAAGGTAAAACCACGCACTTCTGCGATCGCTTTGAGCTTGATGGCATCAAGTTCGAGGAGCCTACACCGAACTTCTTCAGTTTCAATAATCCATATGGTGCCTGCAAAAGGTGCGAGGGTTACGGAAACGTGATCGGCATTGATGAAGACCTGGTGGTGCCCGATAAAAGCAAGAGCTTGTACGACAACGCCATTGCGCCCTGGCGCGGAGAGAAGATGCGCGAATGGTTAAATAAACTAATCAAGAACGCAGACAAGTTCGACTTCCCCATCCACCGATCTTACAGCGAACTCACCGAGAAACAGCAGCGTCTGATCTGGACCGGAAACAAGTATTTTCAGGGCCTTGATGCGTTCTTCAAGGAACTCGAGGAGCAAACCTATAAAATTCAATACCGTGTTATGCTGTCACGCTACCGCGGTAAAACCGTTTGCCCGGACTGCAAAGGCACGCGCTTGCGTAAAGACGCCTCGTATGTCAAGATAAAAGACAAGTCCATCATCGATGTGGTATTGATGCCGCTTTCTACCATTCTTGATTTCTTCGAGAACATGAACCTCAGTAAAAACGACGAGAAGATCGCCAAAAGGCTTCTTGCAGAGATTCAGAAGAGGGTGCTTTACCTCAACAATGTCGGCCTGGGCTATCTAACTTTAAACCGGCTATCCAATACGCTGTCCGGCGGCGAGTCGCAGCGGATCAATCTCGCCACTTCCCTCGGAAGCAGCCTGGTCGGCTCCATCTACGTTTTAGATGAGCCGAGCATCGGATTACACCCAAGAGACACCAATAAGCTCATTGAAGTACTCCAGTCGCTCAGAAATGTCGGCAACACCGTGATCGTGGTCGAGCATGAGGAGGAAATGATGAAGGCAGCCGATCACATCATCGATATCGGTCCGGAAGCCGGTACCCACGGCGGTAACCTCGTTTTCAGCGGAACCTACGAACAGATCATTAAAGATAAAAAGAGCCTCACCGGAAAATATCTGGCGGGATCAGAAAGTATCGCCATCCCTACACGGCGCAGGCCCTGGAAGGATCACATTCTGATTAAAGGCGCAAGGGAGAATAACCTCAAGAACATCGATGTGAAGTTCCCGCTAGGGGTCTTCACCGTCGTAAGCGGCGTCTCAGGCTCCGGCAAAACCAGTCTGGTTAAAAAGATCCTGTACCCGGCCCTGCAAAAAGCCATCGGCAATTACGCAGGTGAACAAACCGGTGCCTACGATGGGATCTCCGGAAATACGGATCTGGTCAGCCAGGTGGAACTTGTAGACCAGAACCCGATCGGAAGGTCCTCAAGATCTAACCCGGTTACCTACGTTAAGGCATGGGATGATATCCGGGCCTTGTTTGCCGCATTACCGGCTTCAAAAGCCAGTGGATTGAAACCTGCGGCCTTCTCGTTCAACGTAGAAGGTGGCCGGTGTGATGTATGCCAGGGTGAGGGGGAAGTGAAGATAGAAATGCAATTTATGGCAGACATCTACCTTCCTTGTGAAACCTGCGGAGGCCGCCGGTTTAAACAGCAGGTACTTGATGTAACCTACCAGGACAAAAACGTAGCGGATATTCTTGATCTTACCATAGACGAAGCTGTAACTTTCTTCAAGGACGAGCCGAAGATCCTGAACAAGCTGAATCCGCTCCTGGATGTTGGTCTGGGCTATGTACACCTGGGTCAGTCGTCGAACACCCTCTCCGGTGGTGAGGCACAGCGGATCAAGCTGGCTTCCTTCCTGATCAAAGGGAATAATGCAGAGAAAACCGTGTTCATATTTGACGAACCGACGACCGGGCTGCATTTCCACGACATTAAGAAGCTGCTTGTTGCCTTGAATACCTTGATTGAACAGGGAAATACAATCCTGGTTATCGAGCACAACATGGATATGATTAAGTCTGCCGACTGGGTCATTGATATCGGTCCGGAAGGCGGGGATAAAGGTGGGCATCTCGTATTTGAGGGGGTACCGGAAGATCTTGCGAAGGCAAAAGATTCCTATACCGGCAAGTACCTTATTGGCCACCTGAAATAATTGTATCTTCGCACATGCTTTTTCTGACACTGCTCCTGGGTATATTTTGCAACGCAATTGGCTATATTCCCCCGGGCAATATCAATCTTACGGCGGTACAGATCACCCTCAACAAAGGCATAAAGCAGGCTTATTACTTCATTGTTGCATTTTCTTCGATGGAGATCCTGTTTACCTTCGGGGTGATGCGGTTTGTGCAATGGCTTTCCAACACCATTAACCTGGAGCAGATCATTGATGTCGCAATGATCGTGGTCTTCCTGGTGCTGGGCGTCATTACCCGGCGCTCCAGAAAAGAAATGCCCAGTACAGATCCTTCCAATAAAGACAGTATCCGGTACGGTTTGTTGCTCGGCGTATTAAACCCGATGCAAATTCCGTACTGGCTTTTCGTCGGTACTTACCTGATGTCTCACGATTGGGTGAGCGACGGGTTCTTGTCGCTTTCTGTGTTCAGTATAGGCTCCGGGATTGGCGCAGGCCTGGTTCTTTATGCTTTTGCACGCTTTGCCCGATACATACAGGAGAAATTTACCTTCAGCAGCTACATCGTTAATAAATCGATCGCCATATTGTTCTTCGCCCTGTCGGCATACCACATTGTTAAAGTGATCTACGTGCAATTCATCAAGTAGCTGCCCCTGTAAGTATCAACAACTACGCTGAAATTCATTAAGTAACTACCCTGCATTCGCTACCTGCTTCCTTTGTAAGTACCAATGAGTACGCTAAAATTCATTAAGTAGCTGTCCCTGTAAGTATCAACCGACTACCCTGCAATTCGCAACAGCTGCTCCCTAGTTGAAGCTAGCTAAAATGTAAACAACCCTATTTCTTCAGAAACTCTACATTCCAGATCTTTTCCGCGCGCCGTCCGATCACCCAGAAAGATGCCGCCAGTACGCAGAAGAACAAGGCCTTGTGCCAGGTGTCCCAAAAATACTCAAAGTAGCGCGTATACAGGTTTAAAAACAGGAAGGTGATCCCAAACTCCCGGGCGATATCATCCCGGAACTTCAATCCAACCAGAATGCTGATGCCGCAGGCCGCTGCAGAAATGATGGCCCAGTAAAACAAGCTGATCTGCTTAACGACAGCCCATTCCTCAATGGTGCCGAAGTTGCCGAAAACAGACAGCAGCCAAAGCGAGACGAACAGGTAGATCATCCCGCAAATGTAACTGGTTTCATAGAACAGGCTGAACTTCCTCGAATGCTTTAACAGCAGCGATATCAGTGTAACGGCAAGCCCAAACAGCACAAACCGCAGGGGGTAGTTCATGCCCGCAAAGTACCAGTTGCCCCTGGACAAATATCCCGTCTCCGTTCCAAACCAGGCGCCCAGAGAGATCAGGACAAAGATCCAGATCAGGCGCGACTTAAACACGAAGGCCAGAATGCCGTATATGAATACAGAGAATAGAATCAGTAACGAAAAGTGGGCACTGCCGCTGCCGATGCTCTTACCCAGGTAGGCAATTGCGTTCGCCGTCAGCATTACCGCAGAGAAGATCATGGCATCGTTGCTGAAGATCTGCCGTACATGCGTTTTCCTGCGTTTAAAGCTGTAGTAGTAGAGTACGCCAGCAATTACTGCAGAAAGGAGGCTGATGATGCTGTCCGGGGTGTCATACAAACGTTCCAGATACGTCAGCATGTCCTTGTCGATCAGCAGGGCACCCAGCGAAATTACCCCACAGGCCATCGCGATCCAGAAAGAATATTGTGCGAGCCGCCGCCAGTCGAAACTCTTCGCTTCATAGCTGCCTTTCAGACGTTTAACGTCCTCTTCCGTCAGCAAGTGCTCCTCTTTCCAATGAGACAGCATCTCGTCTAAGAAATCGCTTTTTTCCTGATCTACTTTCATTCCTACCAACTGGGTTCAGCTGTTAAATATGCAACAATTTCTAATAATTCAACAGGTCTGGTATCTTTTTGTTGTTGCCAACGATCCATACAATATCGCCGCTTTCGAAGATCAGGTTGGAGTCCGGATTCAGAATGCGCTGGCCGTCCCGTTCAATGCCGACCACTAGCCCCTGCGTTTTTTCACGGATACCGGAGTCCCGGATCGTCTGGTGGAACACCGGTGAGTTGCTGTTTATAACCACTTTCTGCAGCGTCATATCCTTCTTAGGGAAAATAGATTCTTCGTTTACGGCTCCCGCTTCAAAAACCTGCTTTGCCGCGGCAAGCTGCTCATCCGTTCCGATGATCAGCAGTTTATCATGAGGGTAGAGCCGCTCCTCGCGGTTCGGGGTGGGAATCATGATTCTGCCGCGCTCGATCAGCGCAATGTTGATTCCATATTTCTCCCGCACGGCAAGCTCTACCAGGGTCTTACCGACGATAGAAGATTCTGGTGCAACAGTCACTTCCGTTAAATGGCTGTCCCAGGGCAGGATTTCCGGCTGGGCATTCTGCAGCTGTCTGGCGTTAAGGTTTCCTAAAAAGCGATTCTCCAGGCGGTCATAGAAATCCTGAAGCTTTCTGGAGAACACAAATAAGGCGGTAATGATCACCAGCAATGCAATAACTAGTGCCATAAAGGTGTCGTAAAACTGGTAGATCAGAAAGGCAACAAAGAAGCTCCCCAGGCAGATCCGCAGCACTTCAAGTGCCACCAGCGGGCCACGGGTATACTTCTTATTCAGCCACAGGTGCGAATACGCGGATTTCTGTATCCTCCGGATCGACAGTGCCCATAAGAAAGGCGCCATCAGGATGAATGTGAACACCAGGCTGATTACGATCCCATTGTTTCCGTTGATTAGGTGTGAGGTGACAAATGGCTGGATATACCTGGATCCAAACAGCACCAGCGCCAGTAAAATCACGCCGTGAATGATGGTGTTAAAAGTATACCCGCGAAGCAAAACCTTCCAGTCGCTCAACGTGGTTATGCCTGCAGTGGACGTGCTGTAACGCCGGATTCCAGCGGTGAGCTTCGTTGGTAGTATCCGGTCCAGAAAGCGGTAGAAAGGTTCAGATTGTTGAATGAGGTAAGGTGTGGTAAATGTGGTGATTGCCGATACTGCAACGGCGATGGGATAGAGGAAGTCGCTGGTCACTTTCAAGCTTAACCCCAGTGTCGCAATGATAAATGAAAATTCCCCGATTTGTGCCAGGCTCAAACCCGTTTGTACCGCCGTTTTCAGCGGCTGCCCGGAGATCAGTGCACCGATCCCGGAACTCAGGAATTTTCCGGCAACTGTTGCCGCGGTGATGATCAGTATCGGCACCGCATAATCGACCAAAACCTTCGGGTCGATCAGCATACCCACCGAAACAAAGAAGATCGCTGCAAACAAGTCTTTTACAGACATGGTCAGGTGTTCAATCCGTTCTGCCTGCGTCGTCTCCGCAAGGATAGAGCCCATGATAAACGCACCCAGCGCCGGAGAGAAGCCCACCTTAACCGCCAGAACCACCATCAGCAGGCACAAGGCAATGGAAACCACCAGCATGGTCTCGTCATTCATCAGGTTCTTTGCTTTCTTTAGGAAGGTCGGTATCAGGAATATGCCGGCCAGAAACCACAGCACCAGGAAAAAGCACAGCTTGAGTATGGATGTGAGCATTTCTACCCCAGCAAACTGCTGGCTCACCGCAACGGTAGACAGCAACACCAACAGTAAAATGGCCACCAGATCTTCAACGATCAGTACGCCGAACACCAGACCTGCAAATTTCTTATGTTTGATGCCGAGCTCTTCGAAGGCCCGGATGATGATGGTCGTGGAGGAGACGGATAGAATTCCACCCAGGAAGATACAGTCCATCGTAGACCATCCCATGGCTAAGCCCGCGAGAAAACCGATCAGAAGCATACATACGACCTCTACAACGGCCGTGATGGATGCGGATCCGCCAACCTTCACCAGCTTCTTGAAACTAAATTCCAGCCCTAAGCTGAAAAGCAGGAAAATTACGCCAATTTCTGCCCAGATGTGAATGCTGTCATTGTCCGTAACCGTCGGGATAAAATTGATGTGGGGTCCGACCAGAAAACCGGCTAAAATGTAGCCGAGTACGAGTGGCTGTTTGATAAATTTAAACAGCAGCGTAGTAACCGCCGCAGCGGCCAATATCAGGGCCAGGTCGGAAATCAGGACGGGAAGGTGGATCATAAGCAGCGTGATTTGCGGTAAAATAAGCAAATTAGCACGTTTGCAGATTAATTTAACCCACTTTTTTACGTTCCCTCAACACGGTTGAAGTACGCGATGGTATCGTCCTTGTCTTTTTTAAGCTGGTCTTTAAGGGCTTCCAGGCCGGTAAATTTAACATCATGACGCAGGAATTCCATGAAATACATGGTTACATATTGCCCATAGATCTCCTGGTTGAAGTCGAAGATGTTAACCTCGATATTGCGCGTCATCCCATTTATCGTCGGCCGCTGACCGATGTAAGCCATTCCTTTGTAAGTGTTGCCATTCATCGCAACGGTCACGGCATAGATCCCGTCAGAAGGAATCAGCTTATAATTTTCTTCAATGAAGATGTTTGCTGTAGGGTATCCGATGGTACGTCCGATCTTATCTCCTTTGATCACCCTTCCATGTAAGGAAAACGGATAGCCCAGAAACTTCGCCGCCAAAGCAACATTACCACTGAGCAGGGCCTTCCGGATCTTCGTAGAGGATACAGACACATCGTTGATGTCCTGCTCTGGAATTTCTTCCACCGTATAGTTTAATGGTTCGGAAAACGCAATCAATTCCGCCATTCCACCTTTCCGGTCTTTTCCAAACCGGTGGTCGTAACCCACGATCAGGTGTTTGATGCCGATTTTGCCCACCAGTACCTCCGTAATGTATTCTTCGGCAGTAAGGTTGGAAAAATCCCTGGTGAAAGGCGTGATGATCAGGTGATCTACGCCGAGCTCTTCCAGGATCCTTGCTTTTTCCGCAATGGTGTTGATCATCTTCAGGTCCTGGTTTTCCGGATCTATGATCAGGCGCGGGTGCGGGAAGAACGTCAGGATAACACTTTCGCCACCTGTAGCATCAGCGATCTCACACAGCCGTCTGATAATTTTCTGATGGCCAAAATGCACGCCGTCGAAAGTGCCAATGGCGGCTACCGCATTGGGCAACTTACTGAAGTCAGAAAGATGATGGTATATTTTCAAAACCTTGGAATTAAATTAAAACATGCTTTTTAACAACACCGCCCTTAATGTCTGCGATCTGTTGCTGAATCACAAAGGCATCCGGGTCGATGTGCCTGATGCCCGTCTGGAGTTTGCTCATTTCGAGCTTGGTTACCACGGTGTAAAGAATATCGATATCCTTTTTCGTGCCATAACCGCCTTCACCTTTGTATATCGTTACACCGCGCTTCATATCATGAATGATGTAAGCCTTGATCTCGTCGTTGTGCTCAGAGATCACCGTTACGCCGGTATACTGTTCAATACCGTTAACAATATAGTCTACGGTATTGGAGGCGGACAGGTACGTCAGGATGGCGTACAATGCTGTTTCCACCGTCAGGAAGATCGCGGCGAAGGAGAAAATAAGGATGTTCAGGATCAGAATGATATTGCCTACCGTCAGTACGCTCTTCCGGCTGATGTAGAGCGCGAGTACCTCTGTACCGTCAATGACACAGCCGCCACGCATGGCAAGGCCGATTCCGCCGCCTAAGAACAAGCCGCCGAAGAATGCAATCAGGAGCTTATCGTGGGTAATGGGTTGGAAGGGCGCAAAGGCGATCATGAGCGCCAGCACCAGAATGGCGCAGGAGGTCTTCAGCGCAAAGCGTTTGCCGATCTGGTGGTAACCCAGAATTATAAAGGGAATGTTAATGACCAGGATGAGGTAGTGCAGTTTAAGTGGAGTAATCCTGCTGAGCAGCAAGGAAATTCCGGTCACGCCGCCATCAATAAAACCGGTAGGCATCAAAAAGCTTTTTAAGCCGAAACACGCAGAAACAATGCCACAAGAAATTAAAAATAGCTCTTTTAACAGTTGTAGTTTTTTGTCACGTGGTTTGCGGCTCATAACGATCTCTTGCTGCGAATGTGGTCTACCAACTCCTTCACTTCAAAGGCATTCTCCAGCAGGAAGTCGCCGCTGCGGGTTCTGGTCAGCCTGGACAGGTATGCACCGCTGCCGAGGGCCGTGCCGAAGTCGGAGATCAGCGAGCGGATGTAGGTTCCCTTGCTGCAAACGATCTTGAAGTCGATCTCCGGCAAAGCGATCCGCGTAATGCGGAATTCTGATACCGTCACGAAGCGAAGGCGGAGTTCTGTCTCTTCACCTCTGCGTGCTTTCACATACAGGCGCTCCCCGTTTACCTTAACAGCAGAGTGTGCCGGTGGGTACTGCTGGATGTCACCGGTAAAGGCAGCGGTTGCGGCATGAACCTGTTCGTCTGTAATGTGATCGATCGGGTATTCCTGGTCGACAACCGTTTCCAGGTCGAAAGAGGGGGTAGAGGCACCGACGATCATCGTACCTGTATATTCTTTTTCCTGTGCCTGGAAGGTGTCAATCTGCTTGGTCAGTTTCCCGGTGCAGATGATCAGCAATCCTGTTGCAAGTGGATCCAGCGTACCTGCATGGCCCACTTTCAGTTTTAGGGGTTTCAGCGAGTTCCTGATCTTGCCGACCACATCAAAGCTTGTCCACTCGTATGGTTTATTGATCAGCAGCAGTTCACCTTCTGCAAAGTTGAATTCAGGGAATTCCTTTATTGTTATTGTTTGTTCTGTCGTTTCCGTCATTATCCTACCACCAATGGCACATTTGCAAAGTAGAGGGCTAATATTACAATGCCCACTACAATTCTGTACCAGCCAAAAATACGGAATCCATGTTTAGATAAATAGCCGATAAAGGATTTAATCGCCAGGATGGCAATGATAAAAGCAACAACATTACCAAAAAGTAACAATTTGATGTTGTCGCCGTTGAGCAGCTCATAACCCTTTAAGAGTTTATATCCTGTTGCTGCACACATGGTTGGTACGGCAAGAAAGAACGAGAACTCTGCTGCGGCATTCCGGGTAAGCTTTTGTTGCATACCACCGATAATGGTTGCTGCACTTCTGCTCAAGCCTGGAAAGGCCACGGCAAGTACCTGGAAACAACCGATTTTGAAGGCGGAAAGGTTGCTGATCTCTTGTTCGTTGTGGATGGTAGGCTGTTTGAAAAAGCGGTCGATAAACAACAGCACAACTCCACCGACCAGTAAAACCACCGCAATAAAGATTGGATTGCCCAGCGTGTTGTCTATAAAGTCGTTTAACAGAAAGCCGAAAAACAAAGCCGGTATCACGGCAATGATCAGCTTGATGTAGAACTGCCATTTGCTGAAGTCGAAGAACTTCTTCCAGTATAGGACGACAACGGCCAGGATGGCACCCAGCTGTATGGCAACTTCAAAAAGTTTTACAAATTCGTCATCGCCGATGCCCATGATGGAACTGGCAATAACCATGTGACCGGTAGAGGATACCGGTAGAAATTCTGTTAATCCCTCAATAACTGCAAGGATTAAGGCCTGTAAATAATTCATGTATTACTCTATTTCTTTAAAACAGCGTATACACCGAATCCAAACCCAAATAAAACCACCAGAGGTGCAATCAACGTCTTCCTGGTATCGTAGATGTCGGTTGTGCCGCTCATTAAAACAAAGCCCAATACAACGATTGCGATGCTGATTAGAAGCAACTGGTAGTTCTTTTTTGTGAATACCAGTTCACTGTTTGCGTCCTGATGTACAGGAGTTGATTTTTTATCTGCCATTATCTGTAAAGATCGTAAATTTTAAGTCGTAAATATTTGCTCACTGCAAACGATGTACTGATTGCGGTAATGAAGATGCCCACGCCCACCAGAAAAAGTAAGACAAAGCCAAACTCCGTATAGTTTCTCAGGATGATGATCTCGGGGATCTCCCTTTGTGCATAGTATAAAATGCCAAGCAGGATAATGATCGCGATAATTGCGGCAATCAGTCCGTGCAAAGCGGCAATAAGTACAAACGGACGGCGGATGAAGCTTCTTGTGGCACCCACCAGCTGCATACTCTTGATCAGGAAACGCTGGGAGTAAATGGCCAGACGGATGGTGTTGTTGATCAAGGCAATGGAAATCAGCATCAGGATAGCGGCAAAAGCCAGGATGATCAGACTGATGGTGTTGATGTTCTTATTGACCATGTCAATCAGAGAGCTCTGGTAGATCACTTCTTTAACCACCGGGTTCTGGCCAATCTGTGCTTTTAGTGCTTCAATGCTTTTGTTGTTGGCGTAATCTGCTTTTAAATATACATCCACGGTAGAGAGCAGTGGGTTGTAGCCCAGGAAATTCACGAAGTCCTCACCAAGGTCCTTGGTTAAATTGCGCGCCGCAAGCTCCTTATTCACGTATTGTGTTTGTTTTATGGCCGGATTGGCATCCAGGTCTTTCTGAAACTGGAGCACATCTGTCTCTTTTGCGCCCTCATCCACAATGATGTTCAGTACGATATTTTCTTTGACGTAGTTGGACAGGTTCTTCGCATGAACTAAAATAAGGCCTAACATTCCAAGCATAACCAATACCAATGCAATACTAAAAATGGTAGATATGTAAATGGTTTTAGTCTTTTTAGAAGCGTCACTGACTTCAAATTCTTCCATGTATCTCTATTTATGTTTTGCGAAAATAAAAAATATAAGCTAGTAAAATAAATTAAATGGGGATATTACAAGCATTAAATCGTTTCCTTTCAAACGAATGGGGAGGAACTATAGTGCGGGAGGGAAGCAAATTGAGGATTGCATTTGATTTCACCTGGTGTTAAACAGGTATTAATAGGGCGTTGA
>JARKUW010000274.1 GCA_029851965.1 Bacteroidota bacterium
GAGGGTGTTTCATGAACTGTGTCAATAGTGTAACTTTAAACTATCGACATGAACATGGCAACACAAGAAGATTTTGATTTCGAAAGCTTCAAAAAGGAAGCTATCGCTGGCTTATATGCCGGCAAGAAAATGACCGGCACAGATGGGGTATTAGCCCCGATGATGAAACACTTTCTGGAATCAATGATGACCGGAGAACTGGAGCATCACATATCCGAGAGTAAACTAGCTGGTCAGCCCAATCGTAAAAACGGCAAAAGTAAAAAGACAGTGCGCAGCTTAAGTTCCGGGGAGTTTGAGCTGGAAACCGGACGAGATCGCCTTGGCACTTTTGACCCCAAGATTGTACCCAAACGACAACTGATCATTACAGAGGAACTGGAAGGCAATATCCTTTCCATGTATGCTATGGGCATGAGCACGCGTGCTATGCGCGATTATATCCAGGAAATGTACGCCATGGATATTTCTGCAGCTGAAATCTCAAGAATTACCGACAGTGTGCTTCCAGCGGTGCAGGAATGGCGCAATAGGCCGCTAGAAGCCGTTTACCCGTTTGTGTTCTTGGATTGTATGTTTTTCAAAGTCAGGGTAAATGGTGTGGTGGAAACCCGTGCGATCTACAATATCCTGGGTGTGGATATTGAAGGCAAAAAAGATGTCCTAGGCCTCTATACGGCTGAAAGTGAAGGTGCCAAATTCTGGCTTTCGGTGTTAACTGATCTAAAAACCCGGGGCGTGGAAGATATCCTGATCGCCTGCATAGATGGGTTGAAAGGCTTTCCAGAAGCAGTAGAGGCCATCTTTCCGAAGACCAGAGTGCAACTTTGCATTGTTCACCAGATCCGCTCTTCCATGCGTTATGTTCCTGAAAAAGATAAAAAGGCGGTGATGGCCGATATGAAACCTATCTACCAGGCAAATAATGAGCAGCAGGGCTATGAAAGGTTGCTGGAGTTTGAAGAAAAATGGGGCAAGAAATATCCGCTGAGTTGCAAATCATGGTTGGATAACTGGGTGAACCTTTCTGCATTCTTTGAATACGACGCGGGGATCCGCAAGATTATTTACACCACCAATCCGATTGAGGGTGTCCACCGCCAGATCCGTAAAATAACCAAGACCAAAGGTGCGTTTTCTTCAGAACAGGCACTGATGAAGCTCATGTACCTGGTCATTAAAAACATCAGTAAAAAATGGACAATGCCAATCCATAATTGGGGACTGGCATTCTCACAACTTTATATTAAATTCGGTGACAGAATTCTTCAAGAAAATAGAGGCTTCTGAGAGGCGTTAATTTTAAAAGTGACACAGTTCACGTTACACTCCCCTATTTCAGGATTGCCGGGCTCCGCTTTCAGGCCTTCAGGCAATTTTCTAAGTATCCATTCCACCTCCCAAAGCATAGAACCTCCGGGTTGTAACGTTTCATAGGGGCCTTGATGTTCAATTTCTACATAACTTTTTCCCGGAACTACGGGACTGGCATACCACTCAATCTCTCCTTCGTTAGGTGCAGTTTTCTCCATCGGTGTGTCTTTAAATTTTTTAATCAACACCATTCCATCATTAAGTTCCGCCAACCACCCCTCGGAGCCATCTGAATACAATTGCCGGTCACCTTTTAAGGGTAGTTGATCTGTATGGTATGCAAACCAACTTATTCCGTCACGCTCGATGGTAAACGGAACCAGACCGCCACGTCGCTCGCCCTTACCTATTGGAAAGAGAGCGATCCCGTTGGTCTGGACGCGGGTGACTTCCCATGGGGCAACCTTCTGCGTCTTCTTAGACGGGTTGTGAATCGTATACTGAATGCGGAAAGACTGTGATTTTCCTTTTGCGGAAATTTTCTTGGTGACTTCGAGACCAGTCTTAGGATCTGCAGGGCTTTGCAGAATCACCGTTGACTTGTCAATTTTCACCTGATAGGGCTTATTGTCGATCTCTGCGGAAGGTGGCCATTTCCAGTCGCTTTGTGGGCTAAACCAGAAGGTAGAACCCCAGTTGAAATCGTTCACCGCACTGTCAGTAAGGAAGTCCTTCCCGTCAAGGGTTAAGGAATTGATCCGACCTCCTATGGCCGGATCAATTCCTAATGCCTGATTACCAAGCTGAATCTTATATAATCGCCGGTCTTCTGCAATCAGCCGTGATGTCACCCTTTCGGTGGAACAGCTCAGTAAGAGGAAGGCGGGCATAACTAACCTAAACAAGCGCATAAACTTAAATTTAAAATCAATGTGTTAGTTCCAGTCGTTAGCGATATCTCCGGATAGTGCCTGATTTGAGTTCCGTTCATCTATCGGAATCGGAAACAGCACATGTTTATCAAGAAATGGAAACTGACCCGGGCCGGCTGGGTGCTCTGCGTTCAACGTTTGCTTTGCAATGCCCCAGCGTATCAGGTCGAACCAACGGGATTGCTCTCCGGAAAGCTCAATTTGACGCTCCCTCCGCAACGCCAGGCGTGCGGCCGTTTGGTCTAATGTGGCTGGAAGTGGAACAGCTAATACAGTCGGGCGGTTCCTTACCTGGTTGATCAAGCCAATACCTTTGCTCACGTTTGTTCCGCCCTGCTCTATGTAGGTTTCAGCGAGCAATAGCAATACATCAGCATAACGAATGACATGCGTATTGATTCCGCTCATCGGTGCTGAAGTAAATTCCTGAAATTCGTAGGGCTCATATTTCCGGTAGCTGTTTCCAAAAAAGTTGAAGTTGTAGTTAATCGGACCACCGGAGCAATTGTCGCAGAACTTCGCATCTCCACCACTCTCCGGACTTCCGTAATAGTTAAGTTTTGCTCTCGGATCCACATAGGTGCCTCCTCCGGCTGGGTTCGGATAATGATGGGCGGCAACCAGCGAATTAGAAGCAGTAACGTTCTGCCAGTCATTGAACCCATACTCTTGTGCGCGGCCGGTGTGAAAAGTCTTCCCACCGCTACCTTCCTGACCACCGAACATGTAGTACTGCGTGTTCGAAGTCGTGTACACATGATTGACCGCGAAAATTACCTCCGGACTATTTATGTTGTTTTCGCTAAACAGATTGTCATAGCTCGGATCCAATGAATAGGAGTAGGGAGCGTTTAGCAGTTGCTCAAATTGTGGAGCAGCAAGATCGTATTTCTTTTGATAAAGGTATGCTTTCCCCAACATGGCGATCGCAGCTCCCTTCGTCACACGTCCTTTCTGGTCAGCGCTATATTGTACCGGAAGGCCATCTGCCGCAAGTGAGAATTCACTTTCAACCAACTTCCATACATCCTCCACAGATGATCTCGGCGTGGAATTCACCTTCGAGTCCTCGTAAGTTAATTTTACAGGCACCCGCCCCCAATTCGTTACCAGGTTGAAGTAGGCAAATCCGCGAAGCCAGTGCGCTTCTGCAATGTATTGCTTTTTCAGGTTTTCCTCTGCAGGAGTGGCTGGAGCCCAGGTGTCAATTACCTTCAAGGCCAGGTTTGCTCTGAATATCATGCGGTACAGCGAAGCCCAAAGATTAACAATGTCTTCGTTGTTGTTGGTGAAGCTGTAATCCGTTAGTTCCAGTTCGGTACCTACAAGCGGGGAGGCCCTTTCTGCGTCGTTCGCTAGGAGGTCAAAGATAAAGTACCATTCCCGGGCCATCATGCCATTGTGACTGAAGACGGCGTACGTTGCTATGATCGACTCATTAAACTGTACTTGTGTTTTAAAATACGATTCATCTGTATAGGTGTTTTCGTTAACGACGTCCAGACGTTCTTTTTTACAGGCATTACTCAGAAGAAGAAGTATAAGGAGTGAAAGACAAAGTTTCTTTTTCATGTCAATAAGTTTATTGTTAACAACTCGATTAAAATCCAACCTGTAACCCAAGGATGAAGGTTCGGGGCTGTGGTACAGCACCCAGATCAATACCACGCTGAAATATGAAATTATTACTTTGATCCGGATTGCTCGTTGTTACTTCTGGGTCATACCCCGAGTACTTGGTGAAAGTAAATAAGTTCTGGCCGGTGAAATACACACGCAGGCTGGAGATTGTATTCGCCGTCAATGAAGTGATCTTAGGAGCAGGAATTGTATACCCCAGCGTTACACTACGTAAGCGTGCAAAAGCACCATTTTCCACATACCAGGAGGACGCGCGAAGGTTGGCGCCTGTTCCGTAATTCTGTCCTGCACGGGCGATATCTGTGATGTCTCCAGGCTTTTGCCAGCGCTGCAGCACGGAAGTCTTCCCATTAAACGGCAATGCTACGCCTTCCAGGTAATATTTCATCCCATTGATCAGCTCTACACCCGCAACGCCTTGAAGGGCAGCCATAAAGTCAAAGCCTTTATAACTTAAATTCAGGTTAACACCATAGTTGTATTTTGGAATAGGGCTTCCCAGAAAAGTCTGGTCACTTACATCGACGACTCCGTCGCCATTTACGTCTTTAAAAATTCGGTCCCCAGGTAATAATCCAGGCTGAAAAACAGCATTTGGATCGCCGGTTTTCTGACGTGCAATTTGATTGTACTTGTCCACATCAGCAGCATCAATCGCCACGTGATCATATACGTATCCGTAGAATGAACCTATCGGCTGACCAACTTCGGTTCTGGTCATCGCAGGAACAGAGTAGAAGGCGCCATTTATAATGGGTACGGCACCCTGGGTACCAAGAGAAGTGACTTCGTTCTTATTGTATGCCCCGTTTACATTGATGCTGTAGCTTAAATCACCAATCTTGTGGGTATAGCCAAGGGAAATTTCAAATCCCTTGTTGTAGGCAGAAGCAGCATTAATTAACTGACTCCGGCCTGCACCACTTACACCTCCATATCCGGTGGACAAGGCGACCGGTACATTTACCAGCAGATCCTCATTTTTACGGTTGTAATACCCTGCGCTCAAGCTAAGTTTCCGCTCCAGGAAAGAGGCATCTATCCCGAAATCCATAGTGGTAGTGGACTCCCATTTTAGATCCGGCGTAGACGCAATGGCCACAGTAGCCCCGTTTACCAGGGTTTCGCCCGGCCCCAAAGGATACACTACGCTATTCCCAGAACCTGTCCACACATTCGATTGGTAGGTAAAACCGTTGATATTCGAGTTCCCTGTTCTGCCCCAGCTTCCACGTAACTTTAGATCGGAGATAAACTTTACGTCTTTCATGAATGATTCCTCCGATACTCTCCAGCCCAGACCTACGGATGGAAAATATCCTACACGATTATCTTCGCTGAATAAAGATGTTGCATCCCTCCGGCCCGTTAAGGTCAGAATATAGCGATCGTTGTAGGTGTAGTTCATCCGCGCGAAATAGGAAATAAAGGAGGCTCCGGAATTTGCAAAACCATTGCTGAAGTTCACTGTCTTTGCAACACCGATCTGGTGAATCTCACTATTTGCAAAATTACTTCCTACTAAATTGACTGAGCGCGAAGCGCCCGAATCCCGGTAAGAATTACCAAGCGTAAAGTTCAATGAGTGGTTTTTAATCTGGGTGTTATACGTGAAGTAGTTTTCCAGAATATAATTTAAATTGTAGGCGTAACCTTCTGATACCTGATTTTGAGTGATCAATTGATTTCCAGCAAAGGTTGGATTGTAGTTGTAATTTTGTCCGAAATTGTAAGTGACTCCCAGTTGGGACCTGAACTTCAATCCCTTCAGGATATCTAGCTCTCCAAATAGCTGAAGGTAGTTGTTCAGTTCTCTAACCTTAGCATCCCGCAGATTCGGCTGAATAAGAGGGTTTTGGGTATCGTTTCCATCCAGAGCACTTGTGACAATTCCAAAACCACCCAGAAGGTTAGTTTCATCATACACAGGAATATAAGGCGGCATGCGTAGTCCATTTAATACGTTTGCAGTGACGCCATTGGTCACCCGATGCCGAATGCTTAGTTGCTGACCAAGCTTGATACGTTTACCCAGTCGTTCCTCCAGATTAAACCGAATATTTGCACGCTGAAAATCCAGATCTACAACCTGACTTTCCTGCTTTGTGAACCCTGCAGACACACTGTAGGTTATCTTGTCTGTTCCTCCGCCCAAATTCACATGGTGTTCAGTCATGAGCGCGGTCTTAAACATCTCCTTTTGCCAGTCTGTCCGCGTCTCCAGGGCGTATGGCGTAGCTACGCGGGGTGGAAGGGGCTGCCCGTAGTTGGTGTACCAGTCTTTAACCAGGTCCGTATATTGAGCAGCATCTAACATGTCGAACTGCTTCCAGGGATTGGAAATTCCGGCATATCCGTTGTACGAAATATGCGGAGCGCCGGTCTTCGGGCGCCTGGTGGTGATAATAACCACACCATTTGCACCTTGCGCACCATAGATGGCGACAGAGGAGGCGTCTTTCAAAACGCTGATGTCTTGAATGTCAAACGGGCTCAAGGAATTAAAAGTGCCCACGTCACTTTGAATACCATCAATTACATACAAGGGGGCAGCGTTGGTGAATGATCCCGTACCCCGGACCACAATCTGTGCCCCTGCACCGGGTACACCACTATTGTTCAGGACCTGCACGCCCGATAATTTGCCCTGGATCAATTGGGAGGTGTTGGACACGGCTACATCGCCAAAATCCTTTTGTGATGCAACACCAACTGCACCAACCAGATCCTTTTTCTGTTGTACACCATAACCAATTACAACAACTTCACTTAGCGCCTGTTGATCTTCCTGTAAGATTACATTTAAGATGGATCTGCCATTCAATGCAATTTCCTGAGGCTCGAAGCCGACGAAGCTAAAGGTGAGTGTGCCGGCTTCAGGAATGTTTATCGCATATTCACCGTCTGAATTTGTTGTTGTTCCGATGGTACTGCCTTTCAGATGCACGCTGACACCGGCAAGTGGAGCACCGCGGGAATCGGTTACCTTTCCCCTGACCGCTTGTTGATTAATTGCTGACGCTGCGGGCTTGCCTTCCTTATTTAAGACCGGAGAACCCCTTTGTGAAAGGATGATCGTCTTATCAACAATGGTATATTCGATAGGCTGATTAACGAAACAGAGTTTCAAAACCTCATCCAGTGTTGCATTTTTAACCTTAATACTTACAGATCTCGTCTGTTTGATCCAATCCTGGTTGTAGAAAAATAGATAGCCGGATTGTTGTTTGATCTCCTTCAGCATTAATTCCATAGGAACATTGCTTCGCGACAGACTAATCTTTTGAGCATACCCGATTGCACTTACCTGGAGGCATGCGGTAAGTATAATGCTCATAGTTAACTTCATAACAATAAGAATTTTGTGGACATGGGTCTTTCTTGACCTGATAAATTGAAATACAGGTTCCCTTTTGCAAAAAGTAGTAATTTGCATAGCTTTACATGATTTAGGGTGAATGAAAAGTGCTTGAATTTTTAAGTTTACCCTTACAACTAAACCGGAAACGCGCCAACGTTTTCGGTTTTTTAAATTCTAAAGGTCTGTCGGTGTTTAGCTTTTACATAGGCAATTTATTTAGGTAACACAATAATCCTTTTATCCAGAACTTGAAAGCGAATGCCGCTTAATTCAAGCATTTTTAAAACACTGGAGAGCTTGGATTGCCGGGAAATATATCCGCCAAACCGAGCGTCAGGAATACCCGCACGATACTCTATTGCGACATCATACCAGCGGGCAATCTGGTTCATAACGCTCCCAATCTCTGTATTGTCAAAATGAAACAATCCATTTTTCCATGCAATGGCTCCGTCAACATCTACTGACTTTTTGGAAAGGTTTGTTTGCTGCGTCTTCGTACACTGTTCTCCAGGGGATAAGTACATGCGCTGTGACTTATGTTGAACCTCAACCGCTCCTTCTACCAAGGTTGTTTCTGTTACATTTTCATTGCTGTAGGCCATAACATTGAATTGGGTGCCGCTCACACGGAT
The DNA here is from genome assembly GCA_029851965.1 of Bacteroidota bacterium. Classification (GTDB taxonomy): domain Bacteria; phylum Bacteroidota; class Bacteroidia; order Sphingobacteriales; family Sphingobacteriaceae; genus Pedobacter. Next base: position 7,884 of record JARKUW010000274.1, read on the forward strand.
GCTCATATCATTTGCATGAACATAAAACGGACTTTTCTTATTGGAAGCCACATCAAAATAGGCTTCCCCTGTAAGGTGTACTTCACGAATATTGGAAGCGAATTTTGTCGGAAAGCGAAGAGAAGAAGCTGCATTTAGCCACACCTTAGTCCCATCAGGAAGAACAACCTGGGACTTGCCACCATTCGGGGTTTCAATGGTATTAAAGGTAGGCGCTCTCCCCACTTCAGCTATACCTCCAATACGTGTATAATTTATGGTACCGTCACTTAGTTTGTGAATACGTACACCAGCCTGATTTCGAACTAAGCCTTCGCCACAATCTTCTAAATATATTCTCGAACCATCTGATAAGGTAAGTGTAGCCTTATTCACAGCAGGATTGATGTCAGCTGTTTTTGCGAGATCCTGTTTTGGCTTGTTGGCCTGAATTGGTGTAACCTTGGTAAAGAAAATGAGAGCCAGCCCGAGGACAACGATGACGGAAGCTGCAATGGTAAGGAGGTAAGATAGCTTGTGGCGTTTTCCAGGGGAAGCAACTGAGTTAGCATTTATGATGCCCTCCCAGATCTCTGATTTAAGAATTTCAGGAGATACTACGTCGGGTGCGTCAGGCCGTTCCAGGGATTCCTTAAGGTACCAGCGCTCCACGATCGCGCGCTCTTCTGCAGTGCATTTTCCTTCTGCATACTTGTTGAGTAATTCCTCTGCTGTAGGTTGCGGCATGTAAGGTCCCTTTATTACAAAACACCTTAGCTGAGCCGAAGTAGTAGAGGTGTCAGAAATAAATTTTTTAGGTATGTCCGACGCAAAAGAATATCGATATAGAGCTAGACGAGCAGTGAGGTCAGGCAGAAGAAAATGGAACCCCAGAAATCAAGCCTCAAACGAAGAATTTTTAGGGCATTGCTAATCTGCTTTTTGACGGTCTTGTCGGAAATATTCAATTGGACGGAGATTTCCCTGTAGCTCAGGTTGTTCTTACGGCTAAGTTCATAAATCAGACGCATCTTTTCGGGCAAAGTCTGCACTTCTCTTTCTACAGCATCCTGTAGATCGCGTTCATCTAATTGCTCAACCGTCACATTGCTGGTGGAACTTAAATAAACTTGTAAAGAACCGATGTAGCCATTCCGTACCTTCTCATGTCGCACAAGGTTGATCACTTTGTGCCGGGCTGTGGTATAGAGATAGCCAGGCAAGTTCGTTTCTCCCTGGATAAGACCAGCCTTCAACCAAAGCGTGGTAAAAACTTCCTGCACCACGTCCTTCGCATCATCTTCATTGTTCAGCATTCGACGAACATGACTGTACATGACCATCCAGTATCGCTCGTAAGCCTCCGCAAATGCTATGCAGTCATTACATTTGATAAGTTCTAAAAGCTCTGCGTCAGAAAAAGTTTCGAGTGATTTCATAGCGCTGGTTCAAACGAATATAATAAAAAGCACCTGAAGATTAGTATACTAGGCAGGAAAGTTTTTTACATACTAGTGACATGAAAAGGACTTGTCGATATCCGTTGACTTGTTCAAATGTAAGTCAATGCCGGCGCGAACCCTGAATTTAGATGAAGGCTTTCAGGAAGATTATCAGGCATTCGTTGCACTGCTTTAGGTTTACGCCTGGGTTTTGTCGGATTGCTGCCCTGAAATCAGCATGTTCCCTTAGCCACGAAAATATTACTGAGCTTCCGGATTTATTTTTAACCAGTTGTGTAGATTTAGCCTTAGTACCGGGACATCGTATGCTCCTGAACGTCGAAACCTCACACGTATGGCAGAAAAACCAACTAAATCTATATCCAAAGCGGAAGAATCCTTTCCGATCAATGAAATTATGGAGCTGAACCCGAGCTTCACCCGGCGCGAAATGCTCGGGATCGCAAGCCTTGCCGGCATTGCGGCTTTAACAGGGATCGCGCCGGGTGCTGTCGCACAAACCGTGCAGAAGCGACCTCGGATTGCGTGTCTGGTTAGTTACTGGGGAGCTACAAGATCCCATGCCGACTGGATCATTGCCAAGCTGATGGATGGTTATTGGTGGCAGGGTGCCCATACAGAATCCCGGGTGGAAGTCGTGTCCGTCTACATTCATCAACTTCAGGAAAGTGAACTTGGTCAGAAGATATGCAAGTCGAAAGGCATTCCCATTTTCAAGACGGTAGGTGAGGCGGTCTCGCTGGGTGGCAAGGAACTCGCTGTAGACGGCGTGGTCATTGTCGCGGAGCACGGTGAATACCCAACCAACCTCAAAGGGCAGTGGCTCTTGCCGCGTTGGTGGATCTATCAGCAGGTTATCCGGGTTTTTGAAAAGAGCAAGCGCTCGGTGCCCGTTTTTAACGATAAACACCTTTCTTACAGTTGGGATGAAGCCAAGTGGATGTTCGACAAATCCAGAGAACTGAATTTTCCTTTAACCGGAGGCTCATCCATCCCGACTTACTTCCGTACGCCGGAAATAGAACTGGATAACGATACACCCATCAAGACGTCCATTATGGTTGCAGACACGGCAGATGAGGGAGCGCTTTTCCATGTTGTGGACGTACTGCAAGCCTTTGTCGAAAGACGCAAGGGAGGTGAAACCGGCGTCAGGTCGGTACAGTGCATCCGGGGTCAGGAAACATGGAAGTGGGTTGAACGCAATCCCTGGGCATCAAACCTGCTTGATGCTGTGCGGAAGAAATTCGAACTCAAAGCAGGGCACTTCCAGGAGATCGCCCGTCCCAATGTTTGTATCGTAGAGTACAATGACGGTACCAAAGCTGCAGTTATTTCTGGCAGGGGCGTAGGGTGGACCTATGCCGGTGAAATCGCAGGACGCAAAGAACCAACGATTGTTTCCATGCTCGGCTGGCCGGGTCCATTCTCCCAGTATCATGCATCAAACTCGCAACCGCATTGGATCACGGAGATGATGGTGACTAAAAAAGAGCCGTTCAATGCGGAGCGGCTGCTGCTTTCAACCGGGATTGTTGCCTACAACATGGAATCAAACTGGGAAAATGGACGCTATACTGATGTCGGCCGCCGCCTCGAAACACCATTTATGAACATGACCTATCGTCCAACCAGGGGTACGCAGTTTGAAAAGGGACAACGCCCGCCGAATGTTCCTTACATACGCGGGTTCGATACCTAGAAGCTGCGCGTGCCACACACTGACCACTCCGGTGAGTTCAGTGAACGTAATTAACCAATGAACGAATTAACCAATGAAACGAAGAGACCTTATTAAAAGCCTGACACTTCCGCTTGCCGGAAGTGTTCTCCCTATAGAATCCCTACTTGCTGCTCCCTTTGACAGAAACAGCCTTCCGTTGACTCCGCAGAACCCGGATAAACCCATGCCTGATCTGCATCGTAAGTCATTTGTAATGGACGGACATACGCATGTAATGACCCGCGAGCTGTTGATGAAAACCGATATCGGTCAGCGATATCCCGATGGGAACGTCGATCTTCCAAGAGCTAAAGAAGGCGGAGTGGATGCGATGTTCTTTTCGGTATATACGCCTGAACACTATTACCCGGGACGGTTTGAAACCAAGAATACCTTTCGCGTGGTGAACCTTGCATTGGATCAGATCAAAAAAAACAATGCCGTAATAGAGCTTGCATACAATGTATCTGATATCGAGCGCATCAATAAGAAAGGAAAGATCGCTGCTTTCCTGGATTTGGAGGGCGGGTTCGACCTGGAAGGCGACATAAACCTGCTCCGCGCACTCTACCGCCTGGGCCTTAGATCCATGCAACTTACCGCACATAACACCACCAATGCTTTTATTGATGCCTGCAATGACATCAGCTACTGGGGTGGTATCAATGATCTTGGAAGAAAGATCATCGCCGAAATGAACAACCTGGGTATGGTCATAAACATTGCCCATGCATCAAACGATGCCATCCTGCAAACGGTAGAGGCGAGTAGACACCCCGTAATATACAGTCATGGCGGCTTTTACAGTATTGTAGATCACCCGCGTTGTATATCTGACGAAGCAGCAAAGGCTGTGGCGGCAAAAGGAGGCGTAATCGGCATCCATTTCGGAAGTCTCTTTAACAATCCAAAATATTGGGCATGGCAAAAACCGCCTGCTACTCCTAAAAAGACCGTACCGAAAGGAACTACACCGGACTCCTTAATACCGCGGGCAGCCACGCAAACCATTGAAGATGTAGACAAGGAACTGCTCAAAGAGGTTCCACTAAATTTTAGAGGAACCATCCCCGAGGAGTACTGGATGCATGTAGATCAGCTGGCTAAAGTGATCGACTACGGGGTAAAACTTGTAGGAGAGGATCACATGGCGCTGGGATCTGATCTGGATGGCGGACCCGAACTCCCTCATGAAATTAAGGACATGAGCGATTTTCCGCAGATAACGCTGGCGATGCAAAAGCTGGGTTATAGCGATCAGCGAATTAAGAAGATCCTCGGCCTAAACTGGCTTCGTGTAATCCGGCAGGTAACTGGCGGATAATAACGAATGATTTCAAATCTATCTACAACGCCGCTTCTATTTACTGGAAGCGGCTTTTTTATAACAAGTTCAGTCTTCAGATAGACGACACCGCAAAAACGAGTGTAAAGATAAAAAGAGCATAAAAAAAAAGCATCTGCCCGAAGACAGATGCTTTTACCAATTTATGAAGGATTCTAATTAGCTGATCTTAACATTAATTGCGTTCAAGCCTTTTTTACCTTGCTCGACGTCATAGCTTACAGAATCATTCTCACGAATGTTGTCCATTAAGCCAGATGAATGAACAAAAATTTCGGCATCACCATTAGCTGGCACGATAAATCCAAAACCTTTTGTCTCATTGAAAAATTTTACTGTTCCTTGTTGCATTATATTGTATTTAAATTATATCCAAAGATAGTAAAAAAAATGGGATTTAAAATTTTATTTTTTAAAGGGGCGTAAACAAAAAATAAAATTCTACATGGAGGCTAAGATTTGGCGTCCCACTTGTTTTAACGGGCATCGTTTTGCTCCCTTTCTCCGATTCGGCCCATAGATTTTCATTGATAAAATGAAAGCTGTAATTTAGGGACAAACTAATTCAGTAAGCACGTGCATTCGGATTCCTAAATAAATGAGGTGAAATCTCACGCGCATTGTAGCACCTGCAATCCAAACAGCTAAAGCTGATGTCACATCAACTATTTACCCTCTACTTAAAAAACTGGCAAAGAATATTTTAAGGGCTGTTTGTATTTGTAGCGTTCCTATTTTCGTTTAAAGGATCGGATCTCAACTGTTAGCCGACAGTCTGCATATGCATCAATGGTAAAAAGTTTAGCGAAGGCGAAATCTTAGCGGGTCGACAAATGCCGGAGTAGATGATATCTTTTTTCCGGATAAAGAGAAGTGATAACATTCGAACTTGATGGTTGAAGGTAGTACAAGGATAGAAGATGGAAAAAATACTTTCAGAAGTTAGAAACTGCACAATATGCAAATCGTTTTTGCCGAATGTTCCAAGACCAATTATTCAGGCTAGCAGTTCTTCAAAAATTCTAATA
>JARKUW010000275.1 GCA_029851965.1 Bacteroidota bacterium
TGTCAAAGCAGGAACGCAGCGAGTTTGCTGCGGCTCGTCCCAGCGATCTTCAGGAGGAGGGTTCGTTGAAAATAAATGAACTTGCCAGCATTTCCGGTCTCGCTGAGCTTCAATTAAATCATGCGGGAGCAGTCCCGGCAGGCGAAATGCAGGCCTGGGCCGATGCCCAGTTATTTAAGTCAAGACTTTCCAAAATACGCGGAAGAATTAAGATTCAGGGTAGGGCAGGTATAAATCCGGGCGACGTGCTGGAACTGTCTGGTCTCGGTGCCCACTTCAACGGCAAAGCCTTTGTAAGCGGCGTCCGGCAGGAACATACACACGTTGATGGCTGGAAAACGCATATACAATTCGGAAATACCCCCGACTGGTTCATTGAGGAGAACAACATTACCGCCCCCAAAGCAGGCGGACTGCTGCCCGGCGCAGTTGGCCTGCACATTGGTAAGGTGACCGACAATGAAGATCCGGAAGGGGAGCAAAGGGTACGTGTTAAAATGCCCTTCATAAATCCGGAGGATGACGGGGTTTGGGCACGAATCGCACTGGCAGATGCGGGTGAGAACCGGGGCTTGTTCTTCAGGCCGGAAATTGATGATGAAGTTGTACTGGGCTTTCTCTTTGACGATCCCCGCCAACCTGTGATACTGGGCATGTTCCACAGTTCAAATAAGGTTCCTCCGATAAATCCTAAAAATGCCAACTTCAAAAAAGGCTATACGTCCAGGGAACAGCTTAAGCTGACGTTTGATGATGAGGTAAAGGAGGTTCTTGTGGAAACGCCTGCAGGAAACAAGCTTTTTGTTAGTGATGAGAAAACTGGGATAAGCCTTGAAGACCAGAATGGCCACCGCATTACGACAGAACCTGATGCCATCACCATCAAAGATTCAAAAAGTAATGAGATCCATATTGATGTAAATGCAGGAATAATCAATATAAAGAGCAATTCGAAGGTCATTGTAGATGCCCCGCAAATCGAGCTGGTGGACGGTGCTACCCATCCTCTGGTCTTCGGCGATGAGCTTCTCACATATTTGAATCAAATTGTTAACATTTACCAGACACACATGCATCCGGGTGAACTTGCACTCGGGGCATTGCCGGTCACGCCGGCCCCGCCGGTACCACCAATGCCTCCACCAACTCCGGCCTTACTATCGTTTAAAGTTAAAACTGATTAATATGGCACTTAAAGCTGGCACACCTTCAGACTTGTCTGCAAGCATGGCAGAAGAGATTCAAAACGCTTTTACAAATTATTATCCGGAAGTAATGGGCACTGCGGCGCCGCCGTCCAGTAAGCAGATGCAGCTTCTATTTGTCGCCATTTCGCGGGGTGTCATCAAGCACCTCAGGGATCATCCCGAGGCATTCGTCATTAAAACAACCTTTGATGGAACGCCCTATAACGCGGTAGTTGAAATCTCCGGAAACTGAATTAGATAAGTTAAATGTTAATTATGGAACCTGGAACGCAGCCCTCTGAACGTTCATTTCTCGGCCGTGGCTGGAGCTTTCCGCCGGCTTTCTCCAAAAGAAATAACGCGGTTCAACTTACGGCCGATGAAGATGATATTACGAGAAGTCTCGAGATACTGCTTTCAACAACCATTGGTGAGCGCTTTTTGCAGCCTGCGTACGGATGCAATCTCGAAGATTACGTATTTGAGGCCATGAATACATCAACAGAGACAGCAATAAAAATAACGGTTAAAAATGCAATTCTCTTTTTCGAACCCCGGATTAAATTGCTCACTGTGAATTTACTGAACGACTTTCTAGCAGAAGGCCGAATAGATATCTCTGTTGACTATGAGGTGATTACCACCAACACAAGGATCAATCTTGTTTATCCTTTTTATATCAATGAAGCCAACACCGGATTGTTATGAGTAACAAGGCAATTGATTACAAAGTCATCCTGAAGCGGGACGGACAAACCCAGCAGCAGCGCATGCCTGAATTGCTCAATCCAGATCTCGTGCCTTTGGATCAGCATACAAGGAAGGAGGAATACGAATACCTGCAGCGCATCGCGAAGTTGATCAAATTCTATGATTATGATCCTTCAGGTGAAAAGATGGTTGAAAACGGCACCTGGGAAAGCTTCCTCGGCTTAAGCTTCAATGATTGTAAAAGCCTTGCAGAACAGGCCTCCCTGCCGGCTCACCTGGCTTTGGTTCATAGTTTTCTGGAGCTCATGGAGCAGCCGAAGGCCTTGATGAACACGCTAACCAAACGCCACCTCGACTTTTATTATCAAGAGGTGCTTGGGCTTGGCCGGGGCGCCGCTGTCGCTGACACGGCACATGTTCTTTTTGAGCTTAAAAAGAATATGGAGCCAACCCTGCTGGAACAAGGAACAACGCTGTTTGCAGGTAAGGATGCGAGCAAAAAGGACCTGAACTATGTGTTGGCACACGACATCGTGGTAAATGAGTCGAAAGTGGTGCAAATAAATTCCTTGTACGTCAATCCATCAAACAAGAATAATCTTTATTATGCGCCCATTGCCAATTCAGATGATGGCATAGGTGCTGTTCTGGATCCATCCACACCAAAGTGGAAGGGATTTGGCAGCACAGACCTTCCCAAAGCACAAGTGGGCTTCTGCCTTGCGGCCGATATCCTCCTGATGAAGGAAGGTGACCGGATGGTTACCATCAATCTAACCGTCCGGAACTTAGAGGTAACGGCAAAGATTGCTGTGCTTACATCAGACCTGTTCATGATTAGTCTTACTGGAGAAAAAGGATGGATCGGACCGAAACCGGCCTCTGCCGTGTTCTCGTCGGCAGACGATCAGGTGTTTAACTTAAAGCTCAACTTTACGGCGACCAAAGAAGAACCTGCAGTGGTCGCTTATAACAAGGATACGCATGGCGGCAACTTCGATACCGTTCATCCAATCCTGAAAGTTGTTCTGAATACGGAAAAAAGCGACTATGGATATGTCAACCTCCTCAATGCCGAGTTGATCGACGCAACTATAGCGGTGAATGTAGCCGGCATCCAATCACTGGAGTTGGAAAATGATTTCGGTACTATAAATGCTAAGAAGCCGTTCACGCCATTCGGCCCGCTTGCAGAGAAAAATGCAAACTTCTACGTCCGCGACAGGGAAGCCTTTTCCAAACGTTTGAAAAGCTTTTCCCTTGATGTCGAATGGAAAAATATCCCGGATTCCGACCTGAAGAGATATTATGCCAATTACAATCAGCCGGATAATGAAAATGCAGACTTCAAAGCCGTCGCGTCGTTTAAAGATGGCTTCTCCTGGCAGGAACAGTTTAAGTATGTACAGCTTTTTAACACATCAAACGCGCAACTTGCAACCAATTGGACGTTTAGCAATCCAGCTTTCCCGGTTCTGTTGCCTTTGTATGTCCTGCCAAATTTCCGCACATCTTCGTACCTGAACCCAGGCCTCTCCCTGCAACAATCAGTAAGCGGCAACATGTCCCTCCTTATGCCAGAATTCTCAGGTTTACAGAAGAGTGCTGCCATCCGGAACATAACGTCAGCCGCAACGTTGCAGCTGTATAAACCAATGCTGCAAAGCATCTTTAAAGTGTATAAAGATATTCGGCAGGGTCAGCTGCAGCTCCGGCTGGATCATAGCTTTCTGTTTAAAGATTACCGTGAAAAGTACACAGCGGAGATTCTGAGATATGGAAGGGAGGGAGGCACGCTGAAACTGCCGGCAGAACCATTTGCACCGGAGATCCAGTCGCTGCAACTGGCATACACCGCCACAACTGCGAAAATTAACTTTAGTGGAACCACACTCAACGACTATCTCCATCAGGAGATTGAATTCTTCCATTTGGGCGCCTTCGGTCAGATGCGCGAGCATGCATATCCACGCAGTAAGCACCGGTTCTTGGACCATCTCATGGTCAAATTGTTTCCTTCATATACCCACGAAGGCACGTTGTATATCGGTTTGAGCGGACTGAAAGCAGACAATGCTGTGTGCCTCCTGTTTCAGGTTGCCGAAGGAAGTGCAAATCCCGATAAACCGGGTGTTGCTATCGCCTGGAGTGTGCTTTGTGACAATTACTGGAAGACGCTAAACAAAGAGGATTTGATATTCGATACCACCCAGGGATTGCTAACCAGCGGCGTTGTGAAAATTGTCATCCCCCGGGAAGCAACAACTTCCAACAGCTTAATGGCAGATGGCCTGCTGTGGATCAAAGCAGCAGTGGTAAAGGACAGCGACGCCGTTTGTGACCTGATCGACATCCAGGCCAACGCTGCAGTGACGATATTCCGAAATCAGGACAATGACCCTAAACATCTTCTGAATGCGCTGCCGCCGAATTCAATTTCAAAGCTACAGATGGAATCCGGGAAGATTAAGAAGGTTACGCAGCCTTATTCCTCCTTCGGAGGACGTTTGGCGGAAAGCGATCGTGATTTCTACATCCGGGTGAGTGAGCGCCTAAGGCACAAGCAAAGAAGTATCAGCATTTGGGATTGTGAACGGATGGTGCTGGAGAAATTCCCGGCCGTTCATAAAGTGAAATGCATCAATCATGCAACACCTACATCCTTTTATTCGCCGGGAAATGTGCTCATGATCGTTGTGCCTGATCTGACCAATCACAATGCTGTCGACCCGTACAAACCAAGGGTAGACAAATTTACAATAGAACAAATTGAGGCATTTCTTACAGAACATTCATCTGCCTGGACAACCTTTCGGGTGATCAATCCAATGTATGAACCCCTGAAGATTTCGGTACAGCTTAAACTCAAGGCGGGTTATGAGTTCAGCTATTACGAGAAGATCATTGATCAGAAACTACAAAAGTTTCTCTCGCCCTGGATCTACGATTCCAGCAGTGATGTTCATTTTGGCGGGAAAGTCACTAAATCTATGGTGATCAAGTTCCTGGAGGATATTGACTATATCGACTATCTGACCGCATTTTCCCTGCAGAAGTTCTACCCCGGGAGAAGAACACCGGGAAGGAACCTGGAAGTTATTGAAGCATCAAACCCGGCCTCCATCCTGGTTTCTGCGGTCCGCCATGACATAAAAAGTTTTTGATCTATGGATGCTTCACAAACCATCTCTACGCAAAAGCCGGAACATCCTGCCCTTGATTATCAGGAGTTAAGGAAAATGGGTATTGCCCATATTGAACAAACGGCATCGGCGCTGTGGACAGATTATAACGTCCACGATCCTGGGATTACCATCCTCGAGTTGCTGTGCTATGTCATCACTGATATGAGCTACCGAACCACCGTATTTATTCCCGACCTCCTGGCAACATCTGCCGATAGCAAAGCCGATCTGCACAGCCATTTCTTCTCCGCGACAAACATACTTCCCAACAAGCCGGTTACCATTAGCGACTACCGAAAATTGCTTATTGACCTGGTCGGGGTAAAAAATGCATGGTTGCAAAAGAGAACCATGCCGCTTTATGCAGACATCACCAGGAAAAAGCTACAGTTTACACTGCCGGAAAGTACAACCTGGGCGCCTGTAAACGTGGGTGGCTACTATGATGTCCTGCTTGAGTTTGATACCAACGTCGCCGAAGCAGAAAAAGACAGCATTCGGGAATCTGCGAGAACGGTGCTCTTGCAAAACCGGAATCTGTGTGAAGATATTCAGTCTGTCACGGAGGTTACGCAACAGCAATTTCGCCTGTGTGCAGAGCTGGAGCTTAAGGCAGGAGCAGATCCCTTTGAGACCGTCGCCCGGATGTTCTTCAACATCCAGCTTTATCTCACCCCGCTGATTTCCTTTTATGCGCTGAAGGATCTTTTACACCAGGGGTACACTGCAGATGTCCTATTTGAAGGTCCGCTGCTGACTCATGGATTTATCAAGGAAGAAGAGCTGCAAAATTCGGCATTGAAAACTGAAATTCATCTCTCCGACGTCATGCAGCAAATATTAGATGTGGATGGCGTCGAAAATATACTGGATATCGTGTTTAATGCTTCTGATGAAATATCAGCATTGGAAAATAAGTGGATTATTCCTGTTGCGGCCGGAAAGCAACCCGTAGTAAACATTACGGATGCAAATGTGCTGATCTACAAGAATGGAATTCCGCTACGGCCGGATATGAACATCATCAAAGACCGTTTTCATGCGCTGATGGCCAACTACATCACGAGCAATGATCAGGTGACAACGGAGGACATTCCCTTCGATACAGGCACCTTTACAAATACCGCTAGCTATCATTCCTTTCAAAACCACTTCCCTAAAAATTATGGAATAAGCCATTGGGGCCTTCGTGCTGATGCAGGTGCGGAGCGCCGCGCACAGGCAAAACAACTGCAGGGCTATCTGTATTTTTTTGATCAGCAACTCGCCAACTTTGCTTCCCAGTTGTCCCATCTTTCCAGTTTGTTCTCCGTGAAGCAGGAAACGACAACTTGCTTTACACAGACTGTCAGGAGCTTCAAAGATGCAGAGGACCTGTTCGTGAACAAAGCCTCCATTGATGCCGATGTACAGGCTGCTGCTGAAGACAAGGCAACATTCTATACGCGTAGAAACCTGTTTCTGGATCATCTGTTGTCGCGCTTTTCCGAATCCTTTTTCGACTATGTCAGCGTGCTGCATTCCGGGTTCAGCAACAACCCTAAGGATGTAGTCAGTCCGGCAGTAGTAAAGCCGGAAGACATTATCCAGGATAAGATCGATTTTCTTAGAAACTACCCCGAGCACAGTTCCAACCGCTTTTGCGGTTATAACTATGCAGATCGCACGAAGCTCTGGGATACCGAAAACATCAGCGGACTGGAGAAAAGATTACAACGCTTACTGGGCTTCAACAACATCAGCCGGCGAAACCTCGTTAACCTATACAGCTTCATACAGCATGAGGTAAACGGATCTGACATTCATGAATATTGGTTTTCCCTTCATGACTATCAAAACAAGAAGTCGCTGCTGGAAGGCACCAGGAAATACCCGGGTGCGGAAAACGCCGCATTTGATCTGGAGGATGCACTGACCGCGCTCTATAATCCCCAAAATTTAAGGATTGTACAAAATGCCGACAGCACTTTTTCTTACCAGCTTTTTAAGGGTGCCGAAGTTATCGGAAAAAGCCCCTCATCTTTTACATCAGAGGCAGCTGCCGGGCCAGACCGGCAACGACTGTTATTATTGGCCACTAAAAGCCGTGCCGAGGAGGGGATGTTCTTATTGG
>JARKUW010000279.1 GCA_029851965.1 Bacteroidota bacterium
TATATTTGGGCATTCTGATTGTTTTAAAGACTAACCTGTAGGTATTTACCGGGATTACTTTCATCATTAATGAACCAGGCCGGATTGCCTGACTTATCCTTTCCCAACCGGGCATTAGGCGCCGGCATGGTATTCATAAAATCTGCCGGTTTATCATCTGCTTTAGCCGGATGTTCATAATGCGGGATCAATCCGACTGCTTTTAATTCTACGATACTCTCTTCAAAACATTGAATGATCCGCTGGATGTCTGCGCTGCTGTGGGCTGTCGTCAAAAAGCATGCGAAGCCCTCCAGGATATGAATCCCTTTCAACCGCATCAGTGTGAAAAACAGTTCCGCATAAGGGTACTCCTCGATGAACTTAATCCTCCACAAGGAGCCGAACTGGGCGATGAACATAGGTACATGGAGCCTTTCACATAATCCATTGATGGCATTGGCAATGTAGTTTCCATTCGCATTAAGAGACTCCTGCAGTTGTGGTCCCGCCTCTTTCAGGTATAAAAGTGATGCCTTCGCTGTTGCAAGGGCTAGTGGGTGACGCACAAACGTTCCTGCGAAATAGGTGACGCCCACTTCCGGTATCGAGTTATCACCGTATTGCCAGAAACCACCGTCCAGTGCATCCATGTATTTCTTCTTGCCCGCGATAATGCCGATGGAAATACCACCCCCGGCAACCTTTCCGTAAGTTCCAATATCCGCCTTGATGCCGAAAATCGCCTGAACACCTCCGGGATGGAATCTGAAACCGGATATAACCTCATCAAAGATCAAGACGGTTTCTGCATCTGCAGTGATCTTCCGGAGTTTCTTCAGGAAGTCAATGGGTTGGAAGTCTGCACGGCGGCTTTGTATTGGTTCCACCAACACCGCAGCGATCTCTGATGATCTTTCTTCAATTATCCTTAGAGATTCGGCTGTACCATAATCCAGTATAAGCATGTTCTGTAATGCATCATGTAAAATGCCCGGTGCAGCAGGGAAGGTCTTCATTTTCTTGCTTCCGCGTACAATCACCTCATCGGCAATCCCGTGGTAAGAGCCGGTAAATGCAACAATTGTGGACCTGCCTGTAACGGTTCTGGCAATGCGCATTGCGCCCATTACGGCTTCAGATCCGGTGTTGCACAGTGCTACCCGGTCGAAATTGGTAAATTCAGCAATCAATTTAGACACTTCACCAGACAACTCGTGTTGTGGACCAATCTCATAGCCCTGTTCAATCTGGTCGATCAGCGCCTCTTTTATGAAATCTGGCTGATAACCCAGCATGTTGGAGCCGAAACCATTAAGCGCATCGATGTATTCGTTTCCATCGATATCCCACAGGCGGCTACCCTTAGACTTGTTAATCACTACAGAATAAACAAGTTCTTTAGTGGCTGGCTTGAATCCGGAGACCACACGTGGATCGGCCATATGTGCCCTGTTGGCCTGCGTATATTCTTTACTCTTAAGTGTTTTCGCATTGTAACGCACAATTAAATCGGCAAGGTATGCCTGCTGTGTATCATTGAGTGTAGCAGACTGCTTTTCGATCCTTGCTGCAGCACCGAAAGGTTTTTTTATCTCAATCTGTTCTTCCGCACTCAGTTGCGCGGTTGGATCCGGATTTGCCTTTTGCTTCACCGGTTCAGCGGCCTTAACTGTTCAGGAGCAGCATGCGCCACTACTTGCGCCGAGGGCTGGCTTACAGTGATCTGTGTACCTTGCAATAACGAAAGTTGCCTGGCCAATAACTGAAGCTGCTGGCTGATGAGGTCGATCGCTGCACCATTAGCTGCGTGTCCGTTCAAAGACTGGTTGTTATACTGGGGCGAATTTACAAACGATTGTTGCACAACAGGTACATTCGGGGGTGCTGCCACGGGCGCCGGTTCTGGCGTTTCCTCCGGAAGTTTCTGAACAAGATAAGAAGCCAGCAAATCCAGGGTGCCATATTCTTCATTCAACTGTCTGAATGTTATCGGAACGGCAAACTGCTTCTTTAAAATCAACGCAACCTGCGTCAACAATAAGGAATCAAGGCCCATTTCGATAAAGGTCATGTCTGAAGGAACTCCGGCCAGCTCGATGCCGGATGCATTTTCCAGAATTTCCTTTACCCGTGTTATCAGTAGATTTTTTCTCATATATATTGATGTATGATCTTGAATAGGATTAGAGTTCAGGTCCGCATAAGACCTAATCTCCGGTTGCTCAAACGATACCGGATCTACCCAGAACCGCTTTTTGTTAAAGGCGTAAGTAGGGAGGTCGTATATCCGTGTTCTGGATTCTGCTTTATAGAAGGCGACCCAGTCTGGATCTACGCCGTTTATCCAAAGTTCACCAAGACTGTTCAACAGATGGTGGTATGATGATTTGTTTTCAGCTTCTTTGCCCAGCGATGTAAGTACCGTTAGCGGTGACTTACCAGCTTGCTGGCGGGTTAGGGTGGCGGTTGTATTGCCCGGACCAACCTCCAGGAAAATATCATGTGATGTTTCAATCAGCTTTTCTATTGCGGAAGCAAACTTCACGGTCGACCGCAGATGTCCGGCCCAATATGAAGGATTCGTTGCTTCTTCCGCTTTTAACCACTGTCCGGTTACGGTTGATAAAATCGGAATAACCGGTTCATTTAGCTGAATACCTCTTACGACAGCTTCAAACGGAGCGACCACGGGATCCATCATGTGAGAATGGAAGGCGTGACTTGTTGACAATAAACGGTTCAGGATCCCTTGCCCGTCAAGACGCTTACTTAAGTCGTCAATGGCATCAGGAGCTCCAGCCAGGACACATAGATTCGGACTATTGGCAGCAGCGAGTGAAATCTCTTCAGAAAGATAAGGTTTTATTATATCGTATGAAGCTCTTACAGACAGCATGTTACCTTCCGGTAATTCACTCATCAATTTACCTCGCGTAGCAATTAACCGGACTGCATCTCTCAAGGAGAAGATGCCAGAAAAATAAGCTGCGACGAATTCACCAATGCTATGTCCAACAAATGCGGCGGGATAAATCCCCCAGCTCATCCAAAGCTTCGCCAGCGCATAGCCGATGCAGAATAATGCTGGCTGACTGTACCTGGTATTTCTAAGAAGATCTTCTGCACCCTTATTAACGGTGTGTGGGTAGATCACGTCCAGGAGATTTTCACCTGTCTCTTCCAAAAAGATGCCGGTTACTTCATCCATGGCGGCCTTAAAGACACTCTCCAACTCATACAGGTCTTTTCCCATGTCAAGAAACTGGGCGCCCTGTCCCGGAAACATAAATACCACATCCGGCACTTGTCCCTTTTTCTTTTTACGGGTATTTTTTGCCCAGGGCTGATCCTCGAATTTCTCTGATAATGCTGCCGGGCTGGAAGCGATGCAAAAGCGCCGGACATCAAAGTCCTTTCTTGACGTGTTCAATGTATACGATACGTCAGACAGCTTAACATGTTCTTTCTTAGTGATATATGTAATTAGATGATCGCCAAATGCGTCCAGGCTTTGCTGTTCTTTTGCAGACCAGCACAACAGCTGAACAGGTCTGCTGTTACCGGTTTCTTTGGGTATTTGATTTGATTCCTCCACAACAACATGGACATTCGTACCCCCGACACCAAAGGAACTTACACCCGCAATCCTGGATTGATTGGATTCCCATGGGCGAAGTACATCGTTAACGTAAAAAGGACTTTCGCTGAAATCAATGTGCTGGTTTGGTTGCTTGTAATGTATTGTCGGAGGAATTTGTTTATGATACAACGCCAGACAGGTCTTTATGAAACCAACTACACCGGACGCTGCCGTTAAATGTCCCAAATTACTTTTAACAGAACCTATTGCACAATATTGTTTCCTGGTCTGTTGGCCAAAAGCAAGATTTAACCCCTCAATCTCTATCGGGTCTCCAATTGGAGTCGCCGTTCCATGTGCTTCAATATAGGAGACGTCGGCCGGATCAATGGCGGCATCCTGAAGCGCCATGCTGATCGCACGCGCCTGACCTTCAGCGCTTGGCGCAGTGAAGCTGCTTTTACCGGCTCCGTCGTTGCTCAGTCCAACACCTTTTACAACAGCAAATATGGTATCCCCGTCCTGTTCCGCCAACCTTTTGCTTTTCAGCACAACAACTCCGGCACCATCGCTAAAGACCGTTCCTGTCGCGTTGTCGTCGAATGTTCGGCAATGTCCATCCCGGCTTAAAATAGCGCCTTCTTCGTAAAGATGACCGCTTATTACCGGTACCAGAATGGATGAGCCACCTGCAAGTGCAACCTCACAATGACCATTTCGTATGGCTTCCACCGCTTGTGCAATTGCCAGAAGAGATGTAGAGCAGGCCGACTGCACATTGACTGCCGGGCCCGTCAAATCCAGCGCATAAGCCGCACGGGTGGCGATATAGTCTTTGTCGCTCACAGTTCCCACCTGAAAGGATCCAACATTTTCGATCCGATCCTTATTTGTGCTAACGTTGTTGCTGTAATACGTGTTAAACCTGCATCCGGCAAATACGCCAATTGTTCCCGCATATTTACCCGGTATATGACCACTGCTTTCGAGTGCCTCCCAGGAGACCTCAAGAAATATCCGTTGTTGAGGGTCCATCAACTCGGCCTGTTTGGCGTTGATCCCAAAAAAAGAAGGATCAAAATATTCGGGATTGTTGATAATGCCCCGGGCTTTTACATAGTCGGGGTTATTCTTTAGTGAAGCAGCGACAGATGCATCTAGTTCCTCATCTTCGAAAAAGCTTATTCCTTCCTTTCCATTTTTCAGGTTTTCCCAAAACGAAGCGATATCATCGGCTCCCGGGAATCTTCCGGACATACCGATTACAGCAACATCGACATCCTCCTTACGAATGCCTGAGTGGTTACCTTTTTTTAGGCCAGAGTTGATGGTTCTACCATCCAGGAAGGCGGCAATGCCTGCAACCGTTGGGCTGCTGTATAGCTTGGTAACGGGTAAATGTATCTGATGTGTTCTGAGCGTCGTGACGAGTTTCTGCGCCAGAAGGGAATTGCCGCCAAGTTCAAAGAAGTTATCGTCAATGCCCACCCGTTCTACGTGTAGCAGCGATTTCCAGATTTCCGAAAGCAGCTTTTCTGTACTGTGTTTGGCCGCAACAAATTCAGTCGACAAAAGTGTGGAAGCATCCGGCAGGGGCAGCGACCTGCGGTCTACCTTTGCATTTGCATTTAGGGGAATGGAGTCCAGTTCAATCAAGAACTGCGGCACCATGTATTCCGGCAGTTTAGAAAGCAGATAGTCTTTCAGAGGTTCTTTTTCGAAACGTTGCCCGGGCACAACATAGGCGATAAGTCTGGTACCATGGCTGAAGTCCTGATCCGCGATTACAACACACTGCTTTACGCCCGGTGCATCTCTTAACGTGTTTTCTATCTCGCCAAGTTCAATCCGGTATCCCCTAATTTTCACCTGGTCATCTGTTCTGCCCAGAAATTCGATGTTCCCATCGGGCAGCATTCTCGCCAAATCGCCGCTTCTATAAAGTCGTTCTCCGGTGCTGAACGGACTTTCAATGAATTTTTCATTTGTAAGCTCATGCAGATTCAGGTATCCACGGGCAAGCTGGACACCACCGATGCATATTTCTCCAATCTCGCCGGCAGCAACTTCCTGAAGGTGTTCATCCAACAGGTAGATTGTGTTGCCAGCAATGGCTTTGCCGATGGGCAATACCTTAAGGTCTTCAAGGCCTTCTTCCGGGCAATGAAATTCAACCACAGAGATCGTCGCTTCCGTCGGGCCATATTTGTTGTAGAAGTCAACTTTCCCCAACCACTTCTTAAACAATTGCTTCTTACATAAATCGCCTGCGGAGACAATGCGCTTCAGATGCGGAAACGACTCCGGCTCAAGGTTCTCCAGGAATCCTGGTGTTGCATGTAAATGTGAGATTTCCTTCTCCTTTAAATAGTTGGAAAATAACTGGATATCTTTCAATAAGCTTTCTGCCATTAAAACAAGGCAAGCTCCATTTAGCAAGGCTAGAAATATCTGCTCAATCGACGCATCGAAGCAGTAGTTGGAGAACTGAAGAACTCTGTCGTTTTCAGTAATCTGGAAGTATCTGGTTTGCGCATCAATGTACGACACCAATGACCGGTTCTCCACCATGACGCCTTTTGGTGTTCCGGTAGATCCGGAAGTGTATATGATGTAAAGTAAATCGGAGGCTGCAGTCGTTTCCTGCGTATATCCCTTGTCTGTCGCAACAACAGGCTCGTCCAACAGGATCATATCACCGTGTAGTTTGCTGCAGCTTAATGTATTGCTTATTACAAATGGAGCTTCAATATCATTGAGAATATAGCTGATTCGCGCCGCAGGATAAAGTGGGTCAATCGGTACATAAGCCGCTCCGGTCTTTATGACAGCCAGGATGGCGACGATCATATCAAATGATCTATTTAGACAAATTGGTATGCAGGTGTCATTTTTTGCTCCCCGATGTGATAAATACTGGGCCAGTTGATCAGACTGTTCGTCAAGCTGTCTGTAAGTTAGTTGCTCATCGTTGAATTCCAACGCAATTTTTTCGGGTGCTTTGGCAGCTTGGACGGAAAACAGGTTTGCGGTCGTTCGATGATTGAACATAAGTTTACGGAGACGTTAAATAAAATTATTACCAGCTGCTCTAGGTTTTGCACTTTGCAGGTTCTACCCATTTTTCAACAGCGTATTACGATGCGTGGTGTGCAATACTGATAAGCGTTACACAGTCGAGCTAAGATAAAAATTTTATTTATAAAATAAGTGCATAAGAATTGCACCGGGCGAATATGCCGCAGTTTTCAGGAAGAAAAACCAGTGTCCCCTTGCAGATAAGGTTTTTACGCCTGTATTATAATGATCTTGACACCTCAGGGATGCATGAAATTAAGACGACAACAGACCGGACAACTTAGCTTTCGGTTAACCGGGGCTAAGCCCTTGAAAGAATCGACTGTGTAGAAATGTGTCTTTTATGAAATTCCGGTTAACAGCTCCGGAATTGAAAATGATCACCGGATAAGAAAGCCGACAGTATATCAGTCAACAAAAATCTTTTCCTTCATGACGTGGAGAACAGAAGCCGAATAGGTCGACTGGTCTGCTACCAACCAGGTGTGAAATAATTTTATTGTATCTACGATACAGAGGGGAATATATCCGGCATCGCGCACCGTCATAATCGCTTTATCCACTTCATGCATTGAAGAACACAATTGCACGTCTGCTGAGTCATTAGTGTAAACGATTAAGGCGAAGTTTTCCATGTTTTTAGTTTTATGTTTTGATGCTCAAAGTTAAACAATCCGGCATAAGACACTGCCGTTTGCTACTCAAAAGGGTATCTAAACACCGATTTCAGGTGTTTACCGAATTTTTACCTATAAAAATGAGTTTTATCACACTTGATTACATTTGTGTAGCGGCCGGTTTCTCATTACGCGGGCCGCGATTCAACTTTAAACGTCGATTAACTTTATTTAACTGAAGATATATACGATTCCGTACGTATTAACCTCGGTTGGCGATAAATATTAAAAATACTTTGAAAGCAG
Source organism: Bacteroidota bacterium (assembly GCA_029851965.1). Classification (GTDB taxonomy): domain Bacteria; phylum Bacteroidota; class Bacteroidia; order Sphingobacteriales; family Sphingobacteriaceae; genus Pedobacter. The sequence goes on from JARKUW010000279.1 coordinate 7,564, forward strand.
AACAGGTTTTTTGAAAGTTACCATAACGATTCTATGGCGCAGGACTCATGTTAACGGCGAAACCTTGACACGGTAACACTCCCGGTTCCTGCGGGCAGCTTACCCGCAGCTTACCCGCACTTTGTGTGCGTTATGTGCGGGTAAGGTCCCTGTAAGGTGCCTCTAGGGTCCGTCTATTTTCCGAAGGTTGTTCCGTGTTCAATTTGCCATGATCCGGCGGGTTGCCGGCGATCAAGTAAGAATTTTAGTTCACAAACAACGATAAGCAGCTATCGACAAAATGAGCGGGTAGAAATCCAGCAGATATGATATAGCGGGACTGCCTCAATGTCCCAAAATTGGTATAAATAAAAAAGAGCCTGATCATGAATGATGACAGGCTCTAACATCTTTATTAAAGGACCAGGTTAGTGGTTTATTTTTCGGAATTATCTGTATTTTTCTTTTCTGGTGGCGTGGAAACAATTTCACCAAACTCATTCACGTATGCCATCATGCTTTCTAAATCACTTCCTCCAGCATTCTGTTGACGTTCCTGTTTACGTTGCTCTTTATCTTCTTTTTTCTTTTGCCTGTTTTTTTCGAGTTGCTTCTTCATGAAGGTTGCCTGAGACTTAGCCATATGTTCAAGTATTAAGTAAAAAAATAGCTGCTCTCTGTTTATCTGTTTGGTCAATCTTTAAAACATGTAGCATTTGAGGATGCAGTTGACCGGGAAAAAATAGATCTCAAGACGACGCTTTTTACGTCCGGGAGATTCGTGCCTAATCAGGAGATTGAATAACAGGTATGTGCTAGAGAATAGCGGTTATTATTCTGCAAAGGTAAGAAAAATTTTCGTTACCGGAAAGGGAAAGCTCAAAATTACCTGAGGCTTAGGCAGCCAGAATTAAACCTGTAACGACAGGCTATTTACCGATCGTTATCGTGTACTGCGCAGTTAAAGTAGCCTTTAAAGGAAGTGCAGTGTTTCTCCGTATATGTCCCGACAAAACATAATTGAAGAATCCGCCGCCAACAAAATCCCGTAGTTCCGGTTGATCGCCAGCCAAGGGCAAGATTAAGGTTTCTGAATTGACATCCGGATTACTGATCACCTGAGCAAG
>JARKUW010000288.1 GCA_029851965.1 Bacteroidota bacterium
ATACCGGTCAGGTCATAGAGATCAACCGGGGTAATCTGGTTCTCGCCATGGGCGATCTGCGTTCCGTAGTTAAAAAGGATCGCGTGCAGAAAATCAGCAATAAGCAGGCGAAAAAGGTCGTTCAGGCAAACTCTTTTTCCGGGCGGATTTCAGATGCAATCACAAATTTTAATGCAGAGCTGGACCTCAGAGGCATGCGCGGGGAGAGTGCGATCTATGAGGTCGAGAAATACCTGGATAAAGCCATCATGCTCGGCTTTCCCTACGTAAAGATCATCCACGGTAAGGGCGATGGTATATTAAGAAAACTGATTAGAGAATATTTAAAGAAATACAGCCAGGTAAACCGGGTAGAGGATGAGCATCAGGACCGCGGAGGCGATGGAATCACGTATGTCTATTTCAATTAGGCGGATTAATTTTTAATCGATAATTTAGCTGGAAACCAAATATATGATCAATAAAGTTGTTTCCGACGCTGCAGAAGCGATCCAGGATATCCAGGACGGCAGCACACTCATGCTCGGCGGATTTGGCCTTTGCGGAATTCCGGAGAATTGCATCGCTGCACTGGTCAACAAGGGTGTGAAAGGACTTACCTGCATTTCCAACAATGCAGGGGTAGATGACTTTGGCATCGGACTCCTCCTGAAAACACGTCAGGTAAAAAAGATGATTTCTTCTTATGTAGGTGAAAATGCCGAGTTTGAACGGCAGCTGCTTAGTGGTGAGCTCGAGGTAGAGCTCATCCCACAGGGTACCCTGGCAACCCGTTGCCTTGCGGCAGGGTACGGCATGCCTGCTATATTCACCCCCGCGGGTGTCGGTACGGAGGTTGCAGAAGGTAAGGAGACACGGATATTCAATGGCAAGGAATACCTGATGGAGTACGCCTTTGAAGCTGACTTTGCGCTGGTGAAGGCCTGGAAAGGCGATACCGCGGGCAACCTGATCTTCAGGTCGACCAGCCGGAACTTCAACCCTGTAATGGCGACAGCAGGCAAGATAACAATCGCTGAGGTAGAACATCTGGTCGCTGCCGGGGAACTGGACCCGGATCACATTCATACGCCCGGCGTATTCGTTCACCGGATCTTTCAGGGCAGCAACTACGAAAAGAGAATTGAGCAACGTACCGTAAGAGCCAGGGAAAGCAATCATGTTAGATAAAAACGGCATCGCAAGACGAATCGCACAAGAAATAAAAGACGGATTTTATGTCAATCTGGGCATCGGCATTCCTACACTGGTTGCCAACTACATTCCCGCTGATGTACAGGTTGTGCTGCAATCTGAAAACGGCTTACTGGGTATGGGACCCTTTCCTTTCGAGGGAGAGGAAGACCCGGATCTGATCAATGCCGGAAAGCAAACAATAACTACACTACCTGGAAGTTCCATCTTTGATTCGGCCCTGAGCTTCGGCATGATCCGGAGCCAGAAGATAGATCTCACCATCCTCGGTGCCATGGAAGTCTCTGAAACCGGAGATATTGCCAACTGGAAGATTCCGGGAAAAATGGTTAAGGGTATGGGCGGTGCGATGGACCTGGTTGCTTCTGCGAAGAACATTATTGTCGCCATGCAGCACATTAATAAAGCAGGGGAGAGCAAGCTTTTGCCGCAATGCACATTGCCACTTACCGGGGTCAGGTGTATCAAGAAAATTGTAACGGAACTTGCCGTGCTCGACGTCATGCCAGGGGGCGGTTTCAAGCTTGTGGAGCGTGCGCCGGGTGTGTCTGTTGATTACATCAGGAATGCTACTGCCGGGAGGCTGATTGCCGACGAGGATGCTCCTGAGATGAACCTTGATTAAGCAAAAAAAAGCTATTGAGCCCACACCAGTGTTGTCAAGAGCTTTAAAATAGGTTCTCAAAAGCTTAGAAATAGGTTCTATAAATAGAACCCTCAGGAAAATAGGACGGTCCTTAAATCTTCTGAAATTTCCTGCGAAGCGGTAATGATATCGTCTGCAACATGTTTATTATTCAGGATCACTTTGTGGCAGGTTCCTTTATAAGGCAGCAGGTATTTCTTGTACGCGGGTAAAACATGGTTCACCCACTGGTACATAACCATATCCCTGGAATAGCCCCGTTCCATTCCATCCCTTGAAATCCGTCTGTTTAGGGTAACCTCCTCATCGGCATCCATAAATATTTTCAGGTCGAACAGCTTTGCAAGTTCTTTAAAATGAAAGACAAAAAGTCCTTCCACAATAATGATCGGCGCAGAAGGAATCTTCAATAGCCTTGCATTTTCTTCGTTCACATTGAAGGTGTATTCCTTTTTTTCTACGGACTCACCCGCAATGAGTCGTTTAAGATCCGACAACAACTTCCCGTCGTCAATACCTTCCGGTAAATCAAAGTTTATCCATCCGTTCTCATCTACCTGCTGCTCCGATTTCGGCCGGTAATAGTCGTCCTGCGAGATTAAAGTAACTTCTTCTGAGCTAAAATGGTGTAAAAAACATTTCAAAAAAAATGTCTTACCCGAACCACTACCTCCTGCTACACCTATTATAAACGGCTTCTTACTGCTGTTGTTGTTGCTCAACGTCTTGTCCACTGTATGTTAAATTGCAAAAAAATCTCTTATCCAGGGCACCTATAGACTCTGCTACTGCTTTCGTCATAACGATGATCACATCCTTGGTCGACTCGTTCTCCGTGAATTTGCCGACCACCTTCGCAAACGTTGACCTGTTCGTCATTGGGTTTGTTACTTTCACGATCGTGCCAATTGGTGCACTGCGGTGCAGCACCAGCATTTTCGAAGGATCCAGGTCCGGATCCGTAATCCAGGCCGCAGTACCTTTTTCATCCACCTGATTTAAACCATATCTGCTTGGCGCCCCTCTTAAGGAAGGGTCTTTCAGGGTGGTATCACCTGTAGTGAGTGGCACGGAGGCTCCTTGCTCTGGTACTTGTCCATATTGACCACGAATCAGCAGTTTTTGGCCAACGCGAAGGGAATTCCCCGTCAGGTTGTTCTTCGCTTTTAGCTGATCCATCGTCATGTGGTATGTCGTGGCGATTGAGTACATGGTCTCGTTTGAGCGCACGGTATGTTCCAGAAATTGCTCCGGCGCAGGGGTATTTGCTGCTGTGTTTGAAGTTGAATTCGCTGCAGTACCGGAAGCCGGAACAGCCGCGGCAGGCGTAGAATTATTGCGTGTAGCAGGTGACCCTGTCTGCGTCTTTCCCCGCTTAGCCGAGTCTACCTTTATGGGCATTGAAGCGACTGATGTTTCTGGCGTTGTGGCTGCGCTTCCCGCCGCATCAGTGGCTTTTGCAGGCAGCAGCAGAACCTGTCCAATATGTAAATGAGAAGAACTTAAACTGTTTATGCGTTTTATCTCGTTAACCTTAGTGCCATGTTTAATGGCAATTTGATTCAGGTTATCTTTCGCTTTCACAACGTATTCAATCTGTTGTGATGCTGGTGGATTTGCAGCTGAGCTGGCTGCTGCCGAACTCGAAGAGCCGCTGCCGGCGTCGTTAAAACTAATCAGCGTTGGGATTTTGATGATGGTGCCTATAGAAAGATATTTGTTGTCATTATAGGTCATGATCTCCTTTGGGGAGACATTGTACCTCCGGCCAATAGAATAGTACGTGTCACGGGCAACAATCTTGTGTATAATCAGCTTTTTTCCATTTAGGTTTTCAACACCAATTGAATCTATTGGAATTTCTGCTTTAGAACTGGAAATATTTGCTAGACTTGCAATTAATAAGATGCTAAAATATTTATACATTAAGTGATTATAAATTTGGTAGAACAAGTATACGAATAATATGTAAGAGCTAAACTGTATACTAAACGTGTAAATTTGGCTGCTAGTGTACTGTTTTGCCTTTTTAACAAAAACCATTTAGGCTGTCACTTGTTATAGCTACTTGTTGAAAAACATTGCAAATTAAAATATAATATATCATGGACGCAAAAGAAATAAGCTTGGATGAGAAAGAAGTAAAGCCAGTTGTTGACCTGTTGAACGACTATCTTGCTAATTATCACATCCATTATCAAAAATTAAGAGGATGCCACTGGAATATAAAAGGCAGTAACTTTTTTACGCTGCACGTTAAATTCGAAGAGCTTTACACTGCTGCACAAACAACCATTGATGAGATTGCGGAACGTGTGCTAACTTTAGGCAAACCGCCGCACAGTCGTTTCGCCGACTACATCAAAGAGTCTCAGATCAAAGAAATTGATACCATTGGAATGGCAGATATGGCTATGGTGGATGCGCTTTTAGAAGATATGGCTAAGCTTATCGAACTGGAACGTGACCTTCTTGAAGCAACAGAAATCGCTGGTGACGACGGAACAAACGATATGGTAAACCGCTTCATGCAATTTAAAGAAAAGAACACCTGGATGCTGCGCTCGTTTGCAGATAAAAAATAATCGCTAATACATAATATAAGGCCATGCCCTTGATGCGACCCCGCAAGTATTAACTTTCCAGGGCGCTTTAAGTGCATGGCTTTTTCATGTCGGCTCCATTCCTAAAGCAACAATTCTTTAATACCTTTGACTCCAATGGGATATTCAAGTTTAGCCGAGTGCGTCAGTGATTTAGAAAAGCATGGCCATCTGATCAGGATCAAGGAAGAAGTAGATCCGTACCTGGAGATGGCTGCAATTCACCTCCGGATCTATGAACAAGGCGGCCCAGCCATTTTGTTCGAAAACATCAAAGGATCAAAGTTTCCGGCAGTGTCGAACCTGTTTGGTACACTCGAGCGTTCAAAATTCATGTTTCGCGACAGCTTGAGCAGCGTTGAGCAGCTGGTAGCCCTGCGTTCTGATCCTATAAAAGCATTGAAGAACCCGTTAAAGTATGCCGGCTCTGGCCTAACGGCCTTGTCTGCACTACCTTTTAAACAAAGCCTCTTCAAATCTGCTTTTGAAAAGACGACCATCAGTCAGCTGCCGCAAATTGTCAACTGGCCGATGGATGGTGGACCGTTTATAACCATGCCCCAGGTATATACTGAGGATGTGGACAAACCCGGAGTGATGAACTCCAATCTGGGCATGTACCGCATTCAGCTCGCGGGTAACGACTATGTGCCGGACCAGGAAATCGGCCTGCACTATCAGATACACCGGGGAATTGGTGTACACCAGTCGAAAGCAAATGCAAAAGGCCTGCCCTTGAAAGTGAGCATCTTTGTAGGTGGCCCGCCATCACATCCGCTCGCTGCAGTCATGCCGCTGCCCGAAGGTTTGTCCGAGCTGACCTTTGCAGGTGGGCTGGGGAACAGGCGCTTCCGGTATTTTTACGATGAAGAAGGATTCTGCATTTCTGCAGATGCGGATTTCGTCATCACAGGAACCGTACAGCCTCATGAAAATAAACCAGAGGGTCCTTTCGGCGACCATCTGGGTTATTACAGTTTAACCCATCCTTTTCCACTCCTCAAAGTTCACAATGTCTACCACCGCAAGGATGCCATATGGTCGTTCACTGTCGTGGGGCGCCCGCCTCAGGAGGATACCAGCTTCGGCGCCCTCATCCATGAAATTACCGGATCTGCCCTGCCGCAGGAGATCCACGGCCTGAAGGAAGTAAACGCTGTTGACGCCGCAGGTGTCCATCCGCTTCTTTTTGCCATAGGCAGCGAAAGGTATACGCCATATCTGCAGGACAGGAAGCCTCAGGAGATACTGACCATAGCCAATCACATTCTGGGTAAAAATCAGCTCAGTCTCGCGAAGTACGTTTTTATAGCCGCAAGGGAAGATGATGAAGCCCTGGATACACATGATGCCTCCAGATTTCTGCAGCATGTCTTGTCCAGAATGGATTTCTCCCGCGACCTGCACTTCCATACCCAAACAACAATAGACACGCTCGACTACAGTGGAGAAGGTTTAAACGCAGGATCTAAAGTTGTTTTTGCAGCAGCAGGGGAGGTTAAGCGTGTGTTATCGCCGGATTTACCAGCATCCTTCGATCACAGTCCATTTACCAATGCAACGATAGCCATCCCCGGCGTCATTGCCCTGGAAGGAGCTCCATACCAGAATGAAGATCAGACGGAACTCGAAATGAACGCACTTAACAGCCAACTTTCAGGTTCAGATCTGAGCGGCATTGCGTTGATCGTGCTTTGTGATGACGCCCGGTTTACCGCGGCCAGTATCAACAATCTGGTCTGGATAACGTTTACGAGAAGCAATCCCGCTGCAGACATCTATGGAATTAACAGCTTCACCAGGAATAAACATTGGGGATGCGAAGGCCCGGTGATCATTGATGCAAGGAAAAAGCCGCATCATGCACCGGAACTGATAAAAGATCCGGAGGTGGAGCTCAGAATTAACCGGTTTCAGTTTTAACATCATACCATCCAGCCCAACGAACACATATTGTTTGTATAAAAAGAAAGCCCTGGCAAATTTGCCAGGGCTTTCTAACTTAAGAGAACATGTCGCGATCACAAACTTATAATTGCATAAGCCAGGTGGTCGCTAGTATTTAAATATCCATCAGCCTAGAACCGTACACCGAAAGTCAGGAATACATTGTTCTTCGCAACATCTATATTCGCCTGCGGCGCAGTTAAATTTGGATCGTCCAGCGTGTATGGTCTGAATGTATTGGTTGTCTCCATGCGCTGGTAAGCCAGGTCAACATAGTAATTTGCAAACCGGTAACCTAAACCTCCACTGTAATATTTCATCTCAAACACATTGTCCGGATCTGCTTTATATGGACTTCCATTCAGGCCATAACCGGCTCTCAGGGCAAGCAGGCCGATCTTATATTCTGCACCAACTCTATAGTTTATGGTGTTGGTATAATCCCTTTTTATTGCAGCATTGTTCGCATTGACCGTTTCATATCCACCGTAATTCGATGAAGTACTAAATTTCATCGTTGAATAATCAACATAGTCCACATCCGCGGAAATCAATGCATTGTTTCCGATCACCACGCTTGCACCCAGGGAACCTTTGTAAGGCGTTCTCAGGTTGTACTCAAAAGGGTAGTTGGTTTCCACATTGGTGAAGTCCGTCGTAGTACCTCCTGAGGTGTAGCGGGTATCAAGAACTTCCGCAGTATTGTCCTGAATATGCATCCAGGTAGGTGTCTGGAATGTTGCACCAACCCGGACGTTTTCAACTGGCTTAAATATCAGACCAAGACGTCCGTTTATTCCCGCACCATCAGTAACCTGATGTTGTCTGTAAGACAAGGTGTAATCTGCACCGGCCATATCGTTCTCCGGATCGCTTGATATGTTTCTTCCGGATTCAAGAAATTCCGAACTGCTGTTGTACCGTAGATTTACAAGTCCGACGGAAGCACCCAGATAGAGTTGGTTGGAGATGTTCAGCGCAGCCGACACGTTCAGCTCAGACGTTGAGCCATACCTGTTTTCATACCGCATCTGGTCATTGTTCAGGTCAGTAGCTGGTTGGTAGAATGTGTTGTTTCCAGCTACGGGATCAATAAGGAAGTTGTCGAATGCCATTTTCTCCAATGTTCCCCGCCCTAAATCTTCAGGAAGTTGTCCGGCGCCATTCGCAAGGTCTGAGAAGTAATCGGCTATGGAGTTGTTTGTATTCCGGCCACCATAGCTAAACTCAGAACTAAAGTCGTTGTTCCGGTTGTAACCCAATCCCCATACCACACTCACAGCACCTTTATTCAGGTCCGACCCTGCTTTCTTAACGATAGGGCTGTACCATACAACACCTACCTGATTCAGGTTGAGCTGATCTTTGTTTGCCTTACTGTTTTGTCCCAGAAAGCTCGAATTTGCAGTCGTATTGTTGAATTCCGGTGTGATGCTGAATTCGGAACGGGTGAACATCCCCAGTCCGGCAGGGTTACCGCCCAATGAACTGATGTCACCACCCAGACCGATCTGTGCATTACCCAACCCTTTAAAGCGGGCGGAACTTCCGTAATTGGTTTGTGAAAACCGGAGTGCATCTTGCGCATATTGTGCATATAATGTGCCTGTACCAGCTACTGTGGCCAGGGCTAGCATTGAAATAAATTTTTTCATGTGTGTTTTTGAAAGTAAAATTATCCTCTTCCTCCGCCTCTTGATGGTCTGGACGCACCGCCGCCACCACCCATAGACCTGCCGCCGCCGCCATAGTTAGAAGGCGCACTGTAGGTAGGCCTTTCTGAACGGGTCGGTGCATTGTATCTTTCCGGTGGTCTGGTAGACCTGGTTGGTGTAACTTCACCCGAGCGTGTCGGACGGCCTACACCGTTGTTGGTACGTGTCCTGGCGTCAAGCGTTGCACCTCTGTTCGGGTTGATTCCAGATACACCTCTGCCGGCACCATAGCGTTCAGATCTGCTTCTTCCGTTCACGACATTGCCATTGACTGTTCTGGTCGCACCAGCGCCCATGCCAAATCCGGAACCTCCGCCAGTATAGCTGGCTCCGTTTTCTCTTCCGCGTGAAGGACGTCCGCCGTAAGAAACGTTTCCTCTGTTTCCAACGATGTAACCACCGCCATAGTAACCACCTAAATATCCGCCACCATAGTAACCTCCATAGTAGCCACCATAAGGCCAGCTGGAATATCCCCAGAAAGGACTAGATCGGAAGAGCACAC
>JARKUW010000026.1 GCA_029851965.1 Bacteroidota bacterium
GATGGTACTTGTGCTGGATCAGGTAATGTAAACCGTACCCGATTCCTGCTACCGCAACGATGCGGAATAACGATAAAGCCAGCTTCCCAAACTCCCCGCCAAACTCCAATCCAAAGGCCATCCCGTTATTTTCCGTAAAGTGAATCAGAAACCAGTTGCCCAGGATCTTAAATTCCTGTCCAATGAACATGTTGGTCTTGATCCAGGTCTTCACCACCTGATCCGCAAGAAGAACCAGAAAAATTATGATCAAAGGTTTAGTATAGCCTTTCATTATGCTTGCTTAAGCTTTGCTTCCATACTTAATGTTGCATGCGGTACAGCGCGCAAACGTTCTTTCTGAATCAGTTTTCCGGTTTCCCTGCAAATGCCGTAAGTCTTGTTTTCAATACGTACCAATGCTGCTTCAAGGTTTTCGATAAACTTTTTCTGACGGGCAGCCAATTGGTTCAGTTGCTCTTTTTCAAGCGTAGCGGATCCATCTTCCAAAGTTTTGTAAGTACCGGACGTATCTTCAGTTCCATTGGAATTTGGGCTGCTTAATGAATTCGTCAGCGACAGGAATTCTTCTCTTGCCATACGTAATTTATCCTGGATCAGTTCCTTAAATTCCTGAAGTTCAGCATCTGAATACCTTGTCTTTGTGCTTTTTTCCATGTTTCGTTTTATAATTTAGTAATCAAAATTTCTAGCTCCACATCATCGATGGATGTTTTGCTCCCGTTCTCAATGGTATCAACCAATATAAGGTCATCTGCCAGTATCTCGGCGCAAATGTAAGCCATATTTTTAGCAACTGCGCTGTCTATAAGCGCATGGCGTTGCAACTGTACCGCGATCCGGTCTGTAACTTCAAAGCCAAGCTCTTTACGGAGGTTCTGAATCCGGTTGATCAGCTCTCTCGACAGCCCTTCCTGCTTCAGCTCCTCAGTGATGGTCACATCCAGCGCAACGGTTAAGCTGCCTATATTGGTGACCTGCCATCCCGGGATGTCTTCTGCAATAATCTCCAGGTCCGTAGCTGCAATCAGGTAACTGCTCGTTTTACCTCCGTTTTCAACCGTGATCTCCAATTCTCCGGCTTGCTCAAGCACTGCAATCCCTTCCGGGGCAAGCCCTACGATCGCATCCGCAACCAACTTCATATCCTTACCTACTTTCGGGCCCAGGGCCTTGAAGTTCGGCTTGATTTTCTTTTTGATGAAGCCTGCAGTGTCTGTAATATACTCAATATTTTTAATATTTGTTTCGGAGAGGATAAGATCTTTAACCAACTCGACATGCTCCGCGAAACCAGGGTCCAATACCGGAAGTAAGATCTTCGCCAGTGGCTGACGGACGTTTATGCCCGTTTTCTTCCGCAAGGAAAGGACCATCGAAGAGATGCTTTGAGCTAGTTGCATCCGTTCATTCAGTTCAGAATCAATCAGTGATTCATCTGCTGGTTTCCAGTAAGTTAAATGTACGGAGGCAAATGCTTCTGCATCCGAAACGGTTAAGTTCTGGTACAGCCAGTCTGCAAAGAACGGTGCAACCGGTGCCATCATCTGCGCAATGCCAGTCAGGCAGGTATATAAAGTTTCATAGGCTGCTTTTTTATCTGCAGTCATCTCACCTTTCCAGAAGCGCCGGCGCGACAGGCGGATATACCAGTTGCTCAGGTGTTCATCCACAAAGGTCTGAATTGCCCGTGCTGCTTTTGTAGGCTCATAGCTGTTGTAACTCTCGTCTACCTCCTTGATCAGCGTCTGAAGCAACGACAAGATCCAGCGATCAAGCTCGCTGCGGTCTGCAACCGGCGTTTCATTGTCTTTATCTATCTCGAACTTATCTATGTTCGCATACAGGGCAAAGAACGAATACGTGTTGTATAAAGTACCGAAGAACTTTCTGCGCACCTCGTCCAGGCCGTCTATATTAAATTTAAGGTTGTCCCATGGCGATGCATTGCTGATCATGTACCAGCGGGTAGCATCTGCACTATAGGTGTTGATGGTGCTGAACGGATCAATGCCATTGCCAAGGCGTTTGGACATCTTGTTTCCATTCTTATCCAGCACCAGCCCATTGGAAACCACGTTCTTAAACGCAATACCCTTGTTGGCGTTTTTTTCATTCACCGCCTTTATCTCGTCGCTGCTTTCACTCAGCATCACAGCAATTGCATGCAGTGTAAAGAACCAGCCACGTGTCTGGTCAACACCCTCGGCAATGAAATCGGCCGGGTAGGCGTGCTCAAATGCAGCCTGGTTTTCAAAAGGAAAATGCCATTGTGCATAAGGCATGGCACCACTGTCGAACCATACATCGATCAGATCGGTTTCCCGGGTCATCTTTTGTCCGCTGGGCGATACCAGGATAACTTCATCCACGTATGGACGGTGCATGTCTTTCAGTTCGAATCCAGCTTCCATGTATCCGGCAGCAATAGATTTACCGATCTCTGCATTCAGCTCTGCAACAGATCCGATGCAGATCTCTTCCTTGCCGTCTTCTGTACGCCAGATCGGCAGGGGAGTACCCCAGTAACGGGAACGCGAAAGATTCCAGTCTACCAGGTTTTCCAGCCAGTTGCCAAAGCGACCAGTACCGGTTGCTTCCGGTTTCCAGTTGATGGTCTTGTTCAGGGCCACCATCTTATCCTTCAGTGCAGTGGTCCGGATGAACCAGCTGTCCAACGGATAATATAATATAGGCTTGTCCGTACGCCAGCAGTGCGGATAGCTGTGTTCGTATTTCTTAACGTCGAACGCTTTATTGTCTTCTTTAAGCTTGATGGCGATAAGCACGTCCGTAGGTTTAAACGCGGGATCTTTACGCACCTCATCGCTGTAGTATTCTTCCTTTACATAGCGGCCGGCGAAATCCGTTACTTCATCTACAAACTTACCTTGCTTATTCACCAGTGGCAGTTCGTTTCCATTTTCATCGCGGATCATGACCGAGGGAACACCATTTTCACGTGCTACCCGGAAATCGTCCGCACCAAAAATGGATGCAGTATGTACGATACCGGTACCATCTTCAGTCGTGACAAAGTCGCCAGGAATAACCCGGAATGCATTTTCAAGCAGATCCGCATTGGTCACATACGGCATCAGCTGCTCGTAACGCAAACCAACCAGATCTTTCCCTGAAAATTCAGCCTGGATGCTCCATGGGATCAGCTTATCGCCACCTTTGTAGGCATCGAAGGCAAGTCCTTCCGCTTCTTTTTTGAAGTGTTTGGAAACAAGCTCCTTCGCAAGCACAACACTTACCGGTAAGTAGGTGTATGGATTAAAGGTCTTCACCTTTACGTAGCTGATTTTATCGCCAACAGCCAGCGCACAGTTGGACGGCAAGGTCCATGGTGTCGTTGTCCAGGCCAGAATGGCGGTTTCCTCCTGATCTTCCTGAAACAGTACTGGTATCAGCGGGTGATCCTGGTTTCTTTTCAGAAAAAACTGGGCCGTGATGGAAGTGTCCTTCAGCATCTTATACGTGCCCGGCTGGTTCAGCTCATGTGAGCTTAAACCGGTACCTGCTGCAGGAGAATAAGGTTGAACGGTGTATCCCTTGTAAATCAATCCCTTTACGTAGAACGACTTCAGGATCCACCATAAGGTTTCTATATAATTATTTTCGTAGGTGATATACGGCGTTTTCAGGTCGACCCAGTAACCCATTTTCTCAGTCAGGTCGTTCCACACGTCGGTGTATTTCATCACCTCTTCCTTACAGGCGGAGTTGTATTCCTCTACGGTGATCTTTTTACCGATATCTTCTTTGGTGATGCCCAATTTTTTCTCAACAGCCAGCTCAATCGGCAGGCCATGGGTATCCCATCCACCTTTACGGTTCACCTGAAATCCCTTAAGGGTCTTGTACCGGCAGAATATATCTTTGATCGCACGGCCCATCACATGGTGAATCCCTGGCATTCCGTTGGCAGACGGTGGTCCTTCAAAAAAGGTAAAAGGCTTAGACTCCGGACGCGAAGAGATGCTTTGTTCAAAGATCTTTTCATTCTTCCAAAATTCAAGTATTTCCTCGCCGATTTTGGCTAATTCCAATTGTTTAAATTCCCTATACATCAATCCAGTATCTTCAAAAATTAAGGATGCAAAGTTACGGTTTTCAAATGACAAACGGTAAGGATGAGCTTAAAAATGAAGCTCCACAGGGATTGGATTGATTTTTGCGATTATTTCGGCAAATACTACTAAATTTACTTGCCCCATGATAAAGATTCTCAAACTCCAAAAAGCCGTTATTGCCTTTATACTTGGTGTTATTGCCCTGATCGGTTACCTAATCATGAGCAATCAGGAAATTGAAGAAAGCCGGTATTTACTCAGCATCGCTGGTGCTCTTTTCGTTGTTGGTGCTTTGTTGTTCTTGTATCCCATTCTCTTTTCCAAAAAAGATAAAGCCGGCTGTGTTGAGCTTGATCCGGCATTGAAAACAGATTCGGAATCTCCTGAATCTTCCCGCCTCGCAGATGAATAATTTCGCTTAAGGCACAAGCCTGCGCAGTTTTGTTACACAACCTGTATACTCTGGCTTTTTTGAGTTGCCGGAAGGTTGTGAAGCGTTGTGCTTTTCGGTTTGATTTTTTCTCGTTTTTATACAAGTCTACCTGTTCTCGGCCTTCCCGGTGGTGTTGGTTCGTGTTTTGCAGCGCGTTCGCAAATCAGCTAGACCTATGACATTAAAGTACAAATCAACAGCCCTGGTGGCACTTCTTTGTGGAATCCTGTTCTCTTCCTGTGAGAAAAACATACCGCCAGACCCATTTCCGGAAGAAAAGCAAACGGTAACCCTAACGGGCGATATTACCACCGACACGGAACTGGACCCTAAAAACAATTACCTGCTGAAAGGGAAGGTCGTTGTGAAGAACAATGCCACACTGACCATTCCACAGGGCGTAACAGTCGCTGCTGAGCCGAATGCAACTGCAGCGGATAAAGCGGCGCTGATCATTACCAGGGGATCAAAGATCAACGTAAATGGAACAAGTGACCAACCTGTCGTTTTTACATCAGCAGCAACAAGTAAGGCGCCGGGCGACTGGATCGGTATTCTCGTGCTCGGGAAAGCAGAAACGAATGGCGACAATGGAAAGCTTCATGTATCAGGCTTCCAATCCTCGGCAGACATGGAATTTGGCGGCAGCACAAATAACGACAATTCTGGTTCTATCAAATTCCTGCGTATCGAATATGCAGGCGGACTAAATCCGGCTCTGGAAGAAGAGTGGGCGCTGGATCAGGCTAGCGGCCTGAGTTTAAATGGTGTTGGTTCCGGAACAGTACTCGAAAACGTCATGATTAAATACTCAAATGACGACGCTTTTCAGTTTGTCGGCGGAACTGTCGACGGTAAATATCTGGTGGCCTACAACAATGGCGATGATAATTTCGATTTCGACCGTGGCTACACCGGGCACCTGCAATTTCTCATTTCCTACCGCACCGTTCCTTCGGCAGTTGCCATCCGTGCCAATGGATTCGAAAGTCTTAATGACCAGGCCGCTTCGGATCGCACGCCGCTTACCCGTCCGGTCGTTTCCAACATGACCATTATCGGTCCGCGTGAAGATCAACCGCTAACCGATCAAAGTCAGGGGATCTACATCCGAAGAAGCACGCGCTTTAGCATAGAGAACTCTATCGTTGCCGGCTATTCCAATGGTGGATTAATGCTGTGCCCGAAAACACGGCCTTTGCTCACCCAGAATAAAGGGTCTGTGTTCAAATTCAATCTGGTAAATGCGGATGAGCCCGGCAGGGCTTATACCTTCGACAATGGGCCCACAGGGGTGATCATTGTGCCGGATACGGAAGTTGCTGCCTGGGCGGTTATTGCCGAAGCAAGCAAATTTAAAGTGCCATCCTTAAACCGGAATACAACCGCCGCCGATATCTCAGACCTGAAACTGAAATCTTTGTATGCGGCAGAGGCGCCTGATTTTGCGCCTGCTGAAGGCTCTCCGGCGTTAACGGGTGCCGACTTTAGCGATAAAGATTTTGGCGCATTTGCAAAGGTATCCTTCCGGGGTGCTGTAGGCCCTTCTGATACCTGGGCATCGGCAGGTGCCTGGCTGGACTGGAAATAAGGCGTTGATGTGGGAAATACTTGGAATACAAGTGTTTGTACTTGAAATAGTTGTTTTATAACCCGATTGGTAAACATTTTATGGTATTTTATAGTAGTGTATCAAGTGTGATAAACAGACTAAAATCAACTAAATTTTAACCGATAAAACCAAAAACAATGAACTTTAAACCATTAATGATTCTTGCATTTTCCGGGATGGTCTTTGCAGCATGTAACTCTAACACAAACGGTGAAGGGGCTTCGGATTCTGCCATGACAGACTCCGCTATGATGGATACCACAATGAGCGACACATCGATGATGGATACAGGAGGAGCAGGTACCACAGGCACGACTGGATCAGGAGCGGGTACACCTTCTACTGGTGGCGCAACAGGAACAGGTAGCGGTACAACCGGATCTGGTACTGGAACAACTGGCGGAGCTTCAGGAACAACTGGCGGAGCTTCAGGAACAACTGGTGGAACTTCAGGAACAACAGGTGGCACTACAGGTGGAAGTGGCACAAGCAGATAATACAACTTAATTCAAAGACCAAACGCACACCAAACCCACACTCTGTGTGCGCTTGGTGTGCGTTTGGTCTTTGTTACGTCTGGGCTAGATCTTTGTAGATTGCGGATGCAATGCATGGATGTGACCACGCGGATTTGATACATTCATACGCTGAATGCGTACAGCATTCAGAATGGCCAGCAGGGCCACGCCCACATCAGCAATTACCGCTTCCCACAAATTCGCCAATCCGCCAGCACCCAAGACCAATACGAAAATCTTGACCAGCAGCGCCATGCTGATGTTCTGCCAAACAATACGCCGGGTCAGATAGCCGATCTGAATGGCTGTAGCAATCTTCGACGGCTGATCGTTCTGGATTACAATGTCTGCCGTTTCAATCGCGGCATCACTTCCCAACCCACCCATCGCAATGCCTGCATCTGCAAGCGCAATGACAGGGGCGTCGTTAACACCATCGCCTGCAAACGCGATCCGTCGTCCGGCGGCACGTAACTTTTCCAGATGCTCAACCTTCTCCTCTGGCAGCAGATTCCCGTAATAGGTGTCTATGCCAAGCTCATCTGCAACTTTCGCAACCACCGTTTGCTTGTCGCCGCTCAGCATCACGACCTGTATGTTCCGGGCTTTAAGTACATCAACGGCCTCCCGCGCATCTTCTTTAATTTCGTCCGCAATGGTGATGTATCCGGCATATTTTCCGTCAATGGAAACCGCGACGATCGTATCTGCAATGTTTTCAACCTCCCGGTCATAGGGGATGTGAAACCTGGTCAGCAGTTTCAGGTTTCCGGCAAGAACGCTTTTCCCGTCCACCGTGCCTTTCAGTCCGTGGCCGGCAATTTCTTCCACATCTGTGACCACCGGAGGCTGCGGGTCATCCCCCGCATAACTGGCGATTGCCAGCGCAATGGGGTGTGACGACTTACGCTCCAGTGCATTTACCAAACGGACAAATGTCTGTTCGTTGCTGTCTTTACAGGAAACGTTCTGCACGGCGAAAATTCCTTTAGTCAGCGTTCCCGTCTTGTCTACAACGACGGTGTCTACTTTGCTCATAACATCAAGGAAATTCGCACCCTTGAAAAGGATACCATTCCGGGAGGCGAGCCCAATGCCTCCGAAGTAGCCCAGCGGAATGGAAACCACCAGGGCACAAGGACAACTGATGACCAGGAAGACAAGCCCGCGGTACAGCCAATCCCGGAAGGTATAATCATCAACCAGAAACCAGGGCAAAACAACGACCAGCAGCGCAAGTACAAACACGATAGGGGTATAGATCTTCGCAAAACGGGAAATGAAAAGTTGGGTTTTGGATTTGCGGGCGGTCGCATCCTGAACCATCTCCAGGATCTTGCTCAGCTTACTGTCCTTAAATGCAGCGCCAACCTCGATGATGGCCAGCTGATTGAGGTTGATCATTCCGGCAAGTACAGTGCCGCCCGCATTTTTTGAAGCCGGAATGCTTTCGCCGGTAAGTGCCGCCGTATTGAACGTAGCCGTTTCGGAACGCAGTGTGCCGTCGAGGGCTACTCTTTCTCCCGGCTTAACCTGTATATGCTCACCTTTTAGCACCGTATCCGGGCTTACGGTAGAAACCCGCCCGTCACGAATAACATCTACCCGGTCGGGCCGAATGTCCAGCAAAGCTTTAATGCTGCGCTTCGCTTTGTCTACAGCGGCATCCTGGAACCATTCACCAATGGAGTAGAAAACCATCACCGCCACACCTTCACTGTAGGATCCGATGGCGAAGGCGCCCAGTGTAGCGACACTCATCAGAAAGAATTCATTGAAGAAGTCGAAACGTAAGGCTTTTCTGTAGGCCAGATTCAAAACCTGGTATCCCGCAAGGAGGAAAGCGGCGCCATAGATGCCGAGGCTGATCAGATTGCTGAACGTGATCTGAAAACCAAGCTCCAGGATCTGCATGACCAACAGGATAAAAAATGCGACCAGCAGCGGCCCATGCGCGGCCCAAACCGAAGTTACTTTACCGCTGCCGCCACTGTGATCGTGTTCATGATCGTGATGATGGTCATGATCGGGTACGGACTGGCTATCTATATCTGCTATTGCGTTGCTGCTCTTGTTTTCCATTCTTACAAATGTAAGGGGCGGCAGCCTGCAATTGTATTGCAAAGTTTATCCGGCACATGCTGCGCAGATGCCTTTAACAATAAGTTCACGCTCCTGCGCCTGATAGCCGGGAGGCAGCACAACTTCGGGGATGTGGGTTTTTGGCAGGCAATATGTTTCTTTGCAAATGTTGCAGTAAAAATGAACATGAAGATCGTGGTGTTTCACCCCATCGCAATCCGGTTGGCACAGCGCGAACTTTGTTGTGCCGGTGCCATCTTCGATGCGGTGCACCAGACCATGTTCTTCAAAGGTTTTTATGGTACGGAATAGGGTCACCCGGTCGGTATGCTCCATGGAAAGTGCAATATCTGTCAGGCTGACCGCCGTAGATTGCTTATCTAAAAAGTCCAGTACCAGCAGGCGCATTGCAGTTAAATTAACCTGCTTCTCCAGTAATCTGTTTTCCAGGTGTTTCATTCCCACAAAGATACGCCTTTAATTCATATTGCTAGTGCCCGGTCGGATAGCCGGACGGGCAGTAGCAGGTTATTTATGTGGAGGATTGAGCTGATGAATGTCAAACTTCTCTCCCTTGGGTAAAATGGAAACTTTAAGGTTGCGTATGGAGATCTTCTTTTCCTCATCGTAATTGGTAATGTTGTTGCCGAAGCTCTCTTTGCCATCCATGATCAACACCACCCCGCAACCGGTTACGACCGCATCTGTACCGTTCCGAACGATGACCGCAGTGTTTTCCTCGATGCCCATGCCGATCGTGGAGAGGTTGGAGGCGACAACCTGTGCAAGGCGGACTGTCCGTCCCCTTTCAACGAAGTGGGTGTCTATACAAACGTCTCTTAGAAATTCAAAGCCGGTGGTAACTTTAATTGCACCAGCGATCATCTCTTTTTCTCCTGTTCCGGCGTAGATCATCGGTGTAGAGAGCACCATGGCGCCCGCACTTGTGCCACCGACCAATAATTTCTCATAAATGTAACGGTGTTTGAGCAGGAACAAAAATCCACTCCCGCCGTATACGGACGTCAGCTTCAGCTGGTCGCCACCAGCTATGAACACTGCGTGGGCAGCCTGCAGGCGGTCCAGGAATTCATTCTCATACAGGTCTACCCGCTTGTCGTGGTGGATGTGGTTCACCGTACATTTGATATACTTTTGGAAGCAATCTTTGTATTCCTTAAAAGTCTCGTCAATCTCCTGCGAGCTTGCAGAGGTAATCACTTCAATA
>JARKUW010000032.1 GCA_029851965.1 Bacteroidota bacterium
TTTTCCATTTCCACTTTCGCACAAAAAAGCAAGAAAGCCAACCCCCAGGAAGACGGGCCTGACCTGGCTATTCTTTCTGATTCTGCAACCCTGACCAAGGGCGACTACCTCGTTCATCTTCAAAAAGTATTTGAGACAGTAAACAAGGTTCCGGTCACCGTTGGTTCTTTCACAAAGCTGAAACCCGTAACAAAGTATCTGGCGCAGGATGAAGCAGCCCTCGCCTTATTAAAAAGCAGGCTTACGCAAAAGGACCGGATGCTGAACCTGCAGAACCTTCAAATGGACCAGACCCTGCTTGCTGAGCTTCAGGCCAACAACAAAGATTGCCTGGCGGATCTGGATGAATATGAGACGACTTTAAGGGCGCTGAAGACGGAAATTCTTTCGTTACGCAAGGATACGGTGCTGACCAAGCTTTTTGCTCTGCCTGCAATGCGCGTGATGTTTAAAGACCAGTTTGCAGAGTTGAAGAAAAAAGCTAAGGTTATGGATAGTCTGCTAAAGACCACCACAACCACAATTAATGACCTGCAGGCAAGAACATCAGCGAACCTGATTAACATTAAGGAGTTGATGTACCTTACGGATGCACATTTTGATGCGGTAAGCATTAAGGCTTTTGGGAAGGAACGGCGTTATTTATGGGAGCCATCCAAAAATAGATCAGGCGGCCTCGGCTTTCGTAAGTTCATTACTGGTGAAAAGGAAATGTCCAGGTATTATTTCGTGTATACGCGAAGCAGCCGTGCATTACTGCTCGTTACCTGCATTACGTTTTTTGTCTGGGTGTTCTTCAATTTCCGGAGTATGAAGCAACGCGACCGGCTGGAAGCCGTTGAGGGATTTTCCCTGGTTGGTCCA
The DNA here is from genome assembly GCA_029851965.1 of Bacteroidota bacterium. Taxonomy (GTDB): domain Bacteria; phylum Bacteroidota; class Bacteroidia; order Sphingobacteriales; family Sphingobacteriaceae; genus Pedobacter. The sequence continues at coordinate 865 of JARKUW010000032.1, forward strand.
CAACCCTATTTAATCACGCTCATCATGCTCTTTACCCTGGCTCCTATCTTTGACCTCCGGGCTCCGGCATTGTATATTGAATCTGTACACATCCTGCTCGCCGTTTCGCTCACAGCCTTTTTCCGTAAAAAACTACCTCTTAAACTATTTTATGCGTGGTGCGTCTTTGCACTCCTGCTTATTGCGCCAGTCATTCTGCGCCTGCTGGGCATGCCGCCGGGATACCAGCGCTGGCTTCTTTTTGTGCTGAGCCTTAGTTCAGCTATTTTTGGAATTGTTATTTTGAAGCGGCTGGATAAGCAGGCAAAAAGATTTAGGATGATCCTAATCACAGGCGTCATCTACACGATCTTTGCGCTCGTCGCGACTTTTTGCAATGTCTTTGGACGTTTTACGCTTGCCCAGGTTTTTTATTCCACAGGCGTCAACGCGTTGCTAAATGCGATATCCTTAACTATGATGGCGAAGGTACTGGTAGAGGCATTCCTGCTCCAAATGAAAAGCAGCAGAATCCGGAAGGGTTATCCTGAATATTTCGACTGGCAACCTGTAGTTGCAGGACTTAAAAGGCTTACGGGTGTAGCCGCTACCCTAATCTGGGTGGTTATATTCACCACGAACCTGAATATTTTCAACGGCCTGTATGAATCTTTGATGGAAATCCTGAAGGAAAAAAGAGTCATTGGAAACTTCTCGTTTACGTTCGGCGGCATCGTGCTGTTTTTAGGCATCATCTGGACGGCGAACTTTTTACAGAAATACATTGCTTATTTCTTTGGCGATACAGGAGATGATGGACTGGAGGACAATAAAGGGGAACGTTCGAAGCTGCTCATCACCCGCCTGGTACTATTAATTGGCGGATTCCTCATCGCTGTTGCGGCATCCGGGCTGCCTATCGATAAGATTACGGTAATCCTTGGTGCACTCGGAGTAGGTATCGGTCTGGGTTTGCAGAATATCGTGAGCAATTTCGTGTCCGGGATCATCCTCATCTTCGACAAGACCATCCGTATCGGAGATGTTGTGGAGCTGAGCAATAAAAAAGGAAGGGTTAAGGAGATTGGTGTTCGGGCGAGCACGCTACTTAGCGATGAGGGTGCAGAGATTATCATTCCCAATGGATCCATATTATCGAATAACATTATCAATTGGACGCTTAGCAACAACCAAATGCGCATTGATATCGCGCTAACCATTGCCAAACCATTTAATTCATCTGAAGTAGTGACGCAGATCAGGGAGATTATCACGCAGAACGACAACGTATTCGTGAACAAAGAACCCGTAATTATGATCAGTCCGGTGAGTAAACTAAACAGCAGTATAAAGATCTATTTCTGGTGTAAAAATATTTCGACGGCGGATCTTACAAGAAGTATAATCATCGCGCAGATATTCGAGGCACTTGAGGAGAAAGAGATTGAGATCGTGTAATCTTCCGATTTAAATTCGCGGAGCGCGTCGGTGGCCGTGATTTAAGTTGTATGGTTTGCTTTTAAAAGTTGGAGATGCACAAATTCACATGCGATCCGTTGTGTTTGACATTCCCGTATATGGTATTATAGCTAAATTTGACCAACAGCTTAAATCGATAATAATTAATCACTTATACTCACCTAAACCTAAAACCTAAGCACAATGGCACATCCAAGCAACAATCCTGCAGCGCAGGATCCGAACATCAACAAAGAAACAAGAACCTTTCTTGAAGCATTGAACAGTGGCGACGCCACCCCGCTGGAAAAAATGACGCCGGAAGACGCAAGATTGGTGCTCGTTAACGCACAAAAGTCCGTCGACTTCGATTATTCCGAAGTTGAAGAGTCTGAAAGAACCATCACACAGGATGGAGAAACGGTAAACCTCCATATCGTAAAGCCGAAAAGCGCTGAGGCAGGACTGCCCGTGTTCATGTTCTTTCATGGCGGTGGCTGGGTATTGGGCGATTATCCGACGCATAGAAGGCTGGTCAGGGATCTGGTCCTGAGCAGTGGAGCTGTTGCCGTTTTCCCGGATTACACCCCTTCACCGGAAGCACAGTTCCCGGTGCCCACCAACCAGGCATATGCGGCCACAAAGTGGGTAGCAGAAAATGGAGATCAGATTGGTGTTGATGGCAGCAGAATCGCTGTTGCCGGAAATAGTGCCGGCGGAAATATGGCTACTGTTGTTGCCTTGATGGCCAAAGACAACGGCGGGCCGAGATTGCTTCAACAGGTATTGTTGTGGCCAGTAGCCGATGCAGACTTTAGCCGGGAGTCTTACACTAAATTTGCACAAGAAAGGTTCTTAACGACCCCGCTGATGCAGTGGATGTGGGACAACTATCTTCCAGACCTGAACCAACGCAAAAACAAATATGCTGCACCTGTTCAGGCCTCGTTAGATGAATTGAAAGGCCTGCCTCCAACATATATCCAGGTTGCGGAGAATGATATTCTGCACGATGAGGGTGTCGCGTATGCCCGGAAATTACATGAAGCCGGTGTTCCGACCACCATTCTCGAATTTAAAGGCTTTATTCATGATTATGGAATGCTGAACCCACTCGCTCACATTCCTTCGATACAAACATCAGTGCAGCAAGCAGCAGCCGTTCTTAAGAAAGTACTGTTTGCCTAAACAATGCTCATTGAAACAGGCCCGGGTTATTGACCGGACAGCATCTATCGGTCACCGGCCGAGCAAGCCTGCAAATCAACTACAGACGTCTTCAGGTTTCATTTACACTTAAATCTTCAGGTTTCACTGACACTTAAATAAAAACATGAGTAAACAAAATAAGATTGCCCTGATTACCGGCGGCAGCCGCGGGTTGGGCAAAAACGCAGCACTTAAGATTGCTTCAAAAGGTATTGACGTAATCCTGACCTATCAGTCGAAAAAAGAAGAAGCAGAAAGCACGGTCGAAGAGATTAAGAAGCTCGGTGTGAATGCCGCAGCTTTGAAATTGAACGTCGCAGAGAGCAACACATTTGACTCTTTCTTTTCAGAGGTTTCCTCCCTACTACAATCCGAGTTTCAGACGGATAAATTTGATTTCTTAATCAACAATGCCGGAATAGGCGTGTATGCGTCTTTCGCAGAGACGACAGAGGAGCAATTCGACTCATTGGTGAATATTCATTTTAAAGGGGCATTCTTCTTAACTCAAAAGGCTTTGCCCCTGTTGAATGATGGAGGTGGTATTGTGAATGTTTCTTCCGGTCTTGCGCGTTTCGCGACCCCCGGTTATTCGGCGTATGCGGCGATGAAAGGTGGTATGGAAACATTGACGAGGTACCAGGCACAGGAATTGGGTGCCCGGGGAATCCGGTCGAACATTATTGCACCCGGGGCGATCGAAACTGATTTCGGCGCGGGAATGGTCCGTGACAATGAACAGGTAAATAGTGCAATCGCTTCGCACACCGCACTCGGTAGAGCTGGCTTGCCTGATGATATTGGCGGTGTGGTTGCTTTTTTATGTACTGATGACGCCAGGTGGATTACCGCACAGCGGATAGAGATCTCCGGCGGAATGTTTTTGTAACCGTTCAGAAATGACGATTTTTTACATTGCTCAAGCTGATTTTTCGCGGAAGATCAGCTTGAGTTTTTTTATTGAAAGACTTTCTAGTCCGAGGGTTCTATCCAGTTAATCCACTGCTTTGAAGCGTGCCAATGGTGCCATTCTTGCTTTGTTTAGCGACAGCTCCGATCCATTCATCGTGTAGTTGTCGACAGCAATTAAGGCTTCGGTAAGCCCGTTTTCAATCTCCATGTTTTCACAAGCCATCTTGGTAGACATTCCCTGGGAAAACTTTATCCTGCCATTATCCTGCAGTGTAAAATTGCCTCCTATTCCATTGCATCCAGCTGAACCGGAATAACGGTTTTCCGCCGTATGCAGCATCAAGAACGGCTCTTTGCCATTTACCTGATCCGGTACCGGTTTACCTGCAAGTTCAACCAACTTCCATCTGCGGTCGGTAATCAGACTGGTTTGTTCAGCGGCCGCACTTGATTTTTTGAAAACGTTGCATGCAGAAATGGAAAGAATAAAGAGCATTATTGTAAGGTACCGGGCTGGTTTCATATACGTTCAATTAAGTTAGTTGGAAATAAACTTCAGCAAAGCTAGGAAAATCCCGGTATTACGATCTATGATCTGTAGTATGTTCTTCAAATTCCTCCGGACCTGCTTGATCGCATCATCAGCGAAAATATAGCAGACGGTATTTTCACGAGCGGCTCATCTTACTTTTTATAGGCTCGTTCCTTGCTCGATGTTTCCTTTTTGTAAGTCGCTTCCTTGTCGTAAGCCTCCTCGTAAATGGCGTTCAGCAGAGACTTCTTTCCCTTCGCATCTCCGGTTAACTGCCAGAACATCATTCCTCCGGCTTCTTGCTTTGCAAGTTGCGTTTTCTGTTTAACTCCGGGAATGCCATCATAGTAGATAATTTTGCCACCTGGAAGATACCATTGATTGGCGAATTCCGCCCCAGGATACTCGGTGATCAGTTGATTGTAATTCATGGTAATTCCAGGCGTTTTAAGATCAGGTCCGAAGCCATAACCATAGAAGCCAACACCCAGAATCATTTTTTCCTTTGGAAGTTTCATGACTTCGTGGAAGTACTCCAGATCATACGCGGCATGTGCGTACAAAGAATGCGGACCAGGGTTTTCCGGTTGGTTCGGACTTGTGCGGTCATAGCTCATGATATTTACAAAATCGTACTGTGCAAGTGCCTTAGCTGTTAAGGATTCTTTAAAAAGAATAGCTATTGCAGTGGTCGACAACAGTTTCTTCGCATGAAGTGCCGCCGACAGTTCTGTTGCAAATTTCTCGTAGTTTTCGTCAATATCACGTCGCTCGATGTCGACATCTACACCATCAAAACCGTACTTAACAGCTACGTCCACCAGATTCTTGATGAACTGCGAGCGGTTTTCATCCTTCAACAAAAAATGGTAGTAAGGATGAGATCCACCCCCACAAATCGACGGCAAAACCTTGACACCTTTTGCATGAGCAGCCTTAATAAAAGGGAGAACATAGGAATAATCCTCTTTGAAGTTCCCCAGTGTATCTGGATTCATGAACGACAAATTGATGTGCGTCAGCTTATCAAATGGAATGGTCGATAGATCAGTTGTTGGAATCGCTTTCAGCTGATAATAGCCGACGATCTTAAACTTCGCTTTTTCAGAGTGAAGTTGTTTCTTTTTTACAGCAACCTGCGCGAAGGCTGCGACTGCCATTAACAGAAAAACAATAATCATCGCTGCGTTCTTTTTCATTTGGTCTGGCTTTAAGGGTTGCCGGTTTAGTTGGTCACCAGGTTTGGCGCTTGGTTGCCGGTTTAGTGGAATAATAGAATCTAACGTAATGTCAGGACAAGCCATTGTAAGTGCCTCCCATGTATCAAAAATAAGCAATATCTCTTACGAAATAAACAGCAACGGCACTTAAGGCGGTATAGATAAATTTGTCCATTCTTGTGCAGTATGCTTTTCCAGCAGTTATTCACCCTCAAGAAAGTTATGAATCAAATATCAGGAACGATGAGGAACTGGAAAATGGATGGAATCGGCAGAGACAAGCTACAGCTCAGGGATTTGCCCATACCTACTCCGCAAAAGGGAGAAGTATTGGTGAAGGGGGCCGAGGTGGCACTTAACTACCGCGACAAGATGGTTATTGAAAGCGGGCGCGAATTGCCCCTCGGGAAACGCACATACACCAGCTTACCAACTAAGTCGTGTGGCAGCTCGGCGAGCAGCGTTTACAGCCATTAGCGGTTACATAATTGCTCCTCGCTTCTGCAACCGCTAACCTGCAATTAGAAAAGTCACCCAGGTACTTACGGTTGTCAATCGCTGGAAGGTACCTGCAAATTTCTTCATGCACCTCGTGGTCTCCATTTATTTGACGAATCTTATTAACGTAATACTTCATAATACTGTCGGTTAATTAATAAGACGAAATTAGGTAAGCGCTACACCGTTTCCTTACGGGAACCCGTAACAGAGGAGGTTTGCTAAAAGCTGGAAGTTTCAGTATAATTAATATCGTTTCTCAAACTATTCCCCCACCCTTTAAAGTATTCTACAGTCCTTGCAGTATGCGATCAGTTGCTCGTTCGTCGAAAATCCGAATGCCTCCTTAATCAAATTCAAGCGCTTTTCAATGCTGCTCAGGCTGGACGGTTTGGTGCCCTGCTGCCGCATATAGGCCGGAATATTCTTCTGAAGGGTACCCATAGCGAGCTGCGAAATGATCATCATATCATAGTCGCTAAAGTCATGCGCATTCGCGGCACGGGTAGACTGCATGAACTCTGCAGGTATGAATTTCCGATGATCCGCAATTGCCGTTATTGCATTGTTTAGATCTATCGCATCCTCCCTTCCCTTGCGTACATAGCCGTTGATTCCAAGATGATGAAAAAGGTCGCGGACGATGGCCGGGTTCGATTCAACGGAAAACACCAGGATTTTAAGATCCGGATATAACGTTTTTGACGCTTCAATCAGTCCTGCGCCAGTACTTATCTTCTGTTCCCGATGATCTTTGTCGAAAGACAGGTCCGTGATTAGAAGATCAAAAGGATCGCCCTCTTGATAACTGTGTTTGAGCAATAACAACGCGTCGTCACAGTAATATGCATATTTCTGACCCACAATTCCCAGATTCCGCAATGTTTGTTCTATGGAGAGCTTCATGCTCTGATGGTCTTCGGCGATCAGTACGTTTTTAAACATAGAAGTATTACATGAAAGGGAAAGTAATGTCAATTTGTAAGCCTTTGCCTGCAGCAGAATCAAAAGTAAGTTTCCCGTTTATCGCTTCAATACGGTTTCCCGTATTAGTCAGACCATTATTAAAATTAATCGCTCCTGGCACGCCTACACCGTTGTCGATATAGGTAATCCGGCAAAGATCTGCGTGTTGTTCAAACCGGATCACGACATCCGTTGCCTGGCTATGCTTTTGCATGTTGACCATTAGTTCCTGAAGAATGTATTTCAACTCCATCTTTGCCGTGGCCGACACCTTTTGCCAAAATCCGGAGCTATTCCCCACGAGCACCACTCTTGTGGTGTCTGAAGCAAATGATTTCAGCAGTGTTGAAAGTTTTAATTCAAAGTCTTGTGCGTCATTTACCATGGTGTAGGACAGGTCACGGGCACGTTGGTACACATCGTCGAGATTATCAAGCAGCCAGTCGCGCCCAGGTACCGAGCCATATTGAACAGTCTTCATGATCCGGTAAAGGTCATTTGCCAGCGTATCATGTACCTTTTTCGAGGTTCTGCGCTGGTTCTCCAGAACCGCTTCCTTCTTTTCATTTTCCAGTCGCCGCCTGCGTACCCGATACCAGCGAGCCGCCAGAAATGTCAGCAACGCGAAGGCAGCAACCACGCCGTAAAACCGGATACGTTGCTGAATCAGTTCATACTGCTTATCTGAATTCTCTTTCTGTAGTTTCAAGTTATCCGCTTTGCCCTTTTCTGTATGGTAGCGAATAAGTGCGAACTGGTTTTTCGCGGCGTTGCGGGCTGTTTGCAGGCTGTCATTCAACTGTTCATAACGGCTGAAATAGCGTTTTGCAGAAATAGCCGGACTCAACTGAATCAGTCTTTTCAGCGCATACAATTCATCATTGGGGCTCTGTAAACTGCGGGCGATTAAATGCATTTTCCCGGCATAATATAGACCAGAATCTGGCTTCGACGCCGCATAATACTCGGCCAGGTGGGCATAGCTTGAATTTTGACCCCAAAGATCCTTATTACGTTCGCGTATATGTAAGGCGTGTAACAGCTCAGGTGCTGCATTATACCTGGGATCCATCAGCCACTTCGTGTTGGCCATATTGGTAATTAAACGCGCAAACTCTTTCCCCTCCCGCGGCGTTTGCCTAAGCACCTGATTATATAAAGTCAATGCTTGCTTATAAGCACCGCGCTCCCGTAAGGCATTCGCTTTATTGTTTGTGAAAATAAGCCGGTAATCTTTATCATCGGAAAACTTTAGCGCGAGGTCGAAGTAGCCTATAGCATGATCATAGTTCCCAAGCTTTGAACTGGTCATTCCCAGTTCGTTATAGTCGGAAGCCAGACAATACCGGTGTTCCTTTTTATCCTCGTTAAGATACTTCAAGGAGGAAATCAGGCTCTCCTGCGCTCCGTAATAATCTCCGGCATCGGATTGGATAGCGGCCATATAGTTGTAGGCCATGGCGACTTCCAGACTATCTTTCGACACCGTTGCCGCTCTGTCGAAATAATTAAATGCGGAATCAATTTCGCGTTCCGTCCATAGGGCTTCCGCTTTTTTGAAGTCTGCTGACTCCTCTACAGCCTTCGGCGCATCCATTCGACGGCAAGCCATCAGGCAACATAAACTTATTATTAGACCAATCGATTTCCTCAATGTTTATTTTGAGTTAAAGGTAACAATCCGGCATGGAACATCGCAATAAAAGAAATGAAGCGGGATAGGGCCACGAATACATCTGGTGGGCTCGCTCAGACTTCAGACACCCGCTATGTCTTTGTGAGTGCTGCGTTTTCCGATCCACTTCCCGCTCGAGGCTAAAGGGTTTGTGGCAATGGGTCAGACCAGCGCCTTTTAACATCCTGATCATAACGACGACTTAACATTAAAGGCGTACATTTGCTGATGAGTACCTTAGACTTTCCAAAACACACAACTCCGGTAATTAAATTAAACCAGCCGGACGACACCTATAAATTTCAGCCGCTGCCGAAGCCTTCAGGCAGCTATCCATATCATTTGTCTGCGGAAACCAACTCCCCGGCTAGCCAGGATAAACTGGTATTTCAAATGGTTGGTGATACCGGCGGAAAGCTTAATCCCGATTTTCAGAAGAAGGTTGCCGTGGAGATGAGCAGGCAATTTCAGGATTGCCCGGAGGAGCGTGACCGCCCGCAGTTTCTTTACCACCTGGGAGATGTGGTGTATCACTTTGGCGAAGCAGTACATTACGATCAGCAATTCTTCACCCCTTACTGTGACTATCCCGCAGCAATTTTTGCCATTGCCGGCAACCACGACAGTGATGTTAACCCAGACAGCGAAGCACCTTACCAGAGCCTTGATGCTTTTCGCGCTGTGTTTTGCGATTCAAACGCTAAGAAAATCAGCTTCGCTGGCGGCACAGACTGGAGAAGTACCACCCAGCCAAATGTGTACTGGACACTCGAAACCCCTCTGGCGAATATCATCGGCCTTCATACCAATGTTCCCAAGTACGGCGTGATCGGTGACGAGCAGCGGGATTGGTTTATTCAAGAGCTAATTGCAGCAAACAGGCAGCAGCAAGACAAGGTTATCATCGTGTGCCTGCACCACGCACCGTATTCTGCTGATGTTAACCATGGTTCCAGCCTGCCCATGATCAGCTTCCTGGAGGATGCCTTTCGCGAGAGCGGCGTACGCCCGGACATTATCTTCAGCGGACATGTGCACAATTACCAGCGTTTTCATAAAAATTATCCCGACGGGAAGATTTTACCCTTCATCGTCGCTGGTGCCGGTGGTTTTGATGAACTACATGGACTTGCCAGGACCGACCAGGATGCATATAGCCCGAACCATCCGCTACTTCAAAATGTTAAACTGATCAACTACTGCGAGAATCAACATGGCTTTCTAAAAATTACCCTGGAACGCACCCGGAGCGGCATTGAGCTGACCGGGGAATATTATGCGATTCCGCATCAGATAGAACCCGAAGCGCATGCCACACTAGCAGACCGCTTCAGCTATAACTTTAAAAGATAGACCGGGAACAGAACCCGTCTTTGAGAAATGCTCGAATTCACCAAATCTGCATAAAACCTAATCATACCTTACATCAAAGGCCGATCGTACGATTGGCTTTTATGCGTTTTGAACAATCTCACCCAGCTTGGGCACGTCTTGTAAGTTAAAAGGTGTTTCCTGGTAAACGAAGTAGTTGAGCCAGTTATTGAAGAGTAAGTTCGCATGACTTGTCCAGCGGACCAGCGGGAGATTCTCCGGATTATCGTCCCGGTAATAGTTTGCCGGAACCGGTACATCAAGACCTTTGTTCCGGTCTCTGAGATATTCCTCATGAAGGGTTAGTGGAGCGTATTCGGAGTGGCCGGTAAGGTAAAATTCGCGGCCACCTCTGGAAGATACAATGGCTATTCCTGCATCCGGAGATTCAGACAGGATGCGAAGATCTTCTTTATCT
>JARKUW010000045.1 GCA_029851965.1 Bacteroidota bacterium
TGGATAAACAATCCCTCACCAACATGTCTTATGAAGACATTATAAAAAGCATTAACATCAACTATCTGGGCTCGGTCATCGTCGCGAAAGAAAGTTTCAAATACCTGAATGAATCAAAAGGCGCCGTGCTGCTTTACACCTCCAGTTCTTACACACGTGGCAGAAGCTTGTACAGTATTTACTCCTCTACGAAAGCGGCCATTGTGAATCTTGTCCAGGCCCTTTGTGAAGAGTGGCCGGATGTGCGAATTAATTGTATCAATCCGGAAAGAACGAAAACACCAATGCGCGTTAAGAACTTCGGTAATGAAGCCGATGATTCGTTATTGAAACCTGAAGTTGTCGCCGTCGCATCCATAAACACACTGTTTTCAGATAAATCAGGTCAGGTAATCGATGTGAAACTTTAATCCCCAAACAATCATTTCTCCCTATTCTCCATGAAAAAGAAGTTATATTATATTTTAGGCGGTTACCCGGTGGTGTCCCAATCCTTCCTGTATAATCAGATTACGGAAGTGATTAAGCAGGGCAATTACGAGGTGCTTATTATCGTGCTTAACAAAAAAGAAGGAGCCGTACACCCCGCCTACGAAAGCTTGAATAACCAGGTCCGTTACTTTGAAAGCGGGCGGGAGAAAGGTGTTCTTTCTAAGTTCCCCATGGCAATGAAGGCCATTGGCAAACTGCTTTTTAAAGATCCGGGCTTAATGTTCCGAGCGATGAACTTCTTTAAATACGGCCGCGACGCTGCCAATGGCACGTATGTCATCCTTGCAGAACAATTCCTGAAATACCAACCGGATCTTATACATTGCCACTTCGGCACCACGGCACGGGTGATCGCGGATCTCAAGGATATGAAAGCGGTTAATTGTAAACTCATCTCCTCATTCCACGGAAAGGACATCACGGTTTATCCGAAGCAGTATGGTAACGCTTATTATACCCGGCTGTTCAAAGCATGTGAAATGTTCACCGGCAACTCCAGGTTTATCATTAATAAAATGATTGCTACAGGCTGTCCGGAAGGGCAAATTGTGAAAATACCAATGTGTTTAAACACCAACCAGTTCCACTATCGGGAAAGTCCGCCCGCAGGTGAAACTTTCAGAATACTGACGGTGGGCCGTTTTGTTGAAAAAAAAGGCTACCCTTACTCACTACAGGCTGCTGCATTGCTGAAGAAAGCAGGCGTAAAATTCCAATACCACCTGATTGGAGAAGGGCCCTTGCTTAACGACATGAAAGCATTGGCAAAAGAACTGAACATTGAAAACGAAGTGGTGTTCCATGGTGCCATGATGCAGAATGAGGTGATCAAACACTACCAGCTGGCGGACGTGTTCCTGCTGCCAAGTGTAACCGCTGCCAATGGGGATACCGAAGGACAAGGACTTGTATTGCAGGAAGCGCAGGCAATAGGGCTGCCGATTGTCGCGACCCTACACAATGGCTTTCCCGACAGTGTGATTGATGGCACCACGGGCTATCTGGTGCCAGAGAAAGACTCCAATGGCTTATACGAAAAATTGCATCTGCTTGCCGGAAATGCAGAATTGAGAGCCATTATGGGCAGACAAGGCCGGGCATTCGTAGAATCTCATTTCGACTCCAAAATCATCGGAAAAGAACTGACAGCTGTTTACGAGCAGATGCTCGCAACGCCTTAATGCTTTCTGGTAGAGCTACCCTTTAACCAACACCGTACCGCGTTGCTTAAGCATCAGCAGCATACAAAAACCGATACCAACGGCGGCCAATCCTGCACCCACATATTGTGGAGAGGTGTAACCGTAGCCCATCGCTATCGGTAAGCCGCCTAAAAATGCGCCTATGGCATTACCGAAGTTCGCTGTGGCTTGCAGTACGGCAGATGCAATCATCTCCGATCCTTTTGCCGCGCTGATCATCAGCATCTGCATCGGTGCGATCACCGCGAAGGCGATTGCGCCGGTGATGAAGGTCATTGCAATGGCTGCAGGTTGATATTGAGACACCGCAGGGATAATGAATAAAGATAACACCATGGCCGATAACAGCACGGTTGTGGTGATCAATGGAGAAAACTTATCCGCCAGACGGCCGCCGATGAAGTTACCCACAGCCATACCAACACCCGCTATAATCATGATCACCGTGATGTTGTTGTTGCTGAAGCCGGATACTTCCGTCATTAATGGCGCAATGTAACTGATCCAGGCAAACATACCGCCCGTACCAATTGCGGAAATGCCGATGATTAACCAAGGGTCTACATTCTTGAATACGGCAAGGCTGTCCTTAAAACTGCCTTCGTTCTTGTTTTTAATGGCCGGCAGCCATAGTTTCGTGGTTGCAGCGGTAATCAGTCCGAAAGCGGCTACGATGAAGAAAGACAGTCGCCAGCTGAAGTTATGACCGATGTATGTACCAATCGGCACACCAATGATATTGGCAATGGTTAAACCTGCAAACATCATCGACACGGCACGCGCTTCCTTGCCAGGCTCCGCCAGCTGACTGGCCACTACCGCACCGATGCCGAAGAAGGCACCATGTGGCAATCCCGCCATAACGCGGGTGATCAGTAAGAACTCGTATGAGGGTGATAAGGCAAACAGGGCATTGAATAACCCAAACATTACCATTAATCCAATAAGTACTTTCTTTGGAGGCAGCTTGGAGAATAAGCCAACCATCAAGGGTGCACCGATGACAACGCCCAGTGCATAGGCAGATATAAGGTGACCGGCAGTTGGGATGGAAATGTCCAGGGATTTAGAAACGTCAGGCAGTACGCCCATCATCATAAACTCCGTCATTCCCAAGCTAAAGCCGCCAATTGTTAAAGGCAATAATCGCTTGTTCATAGTCTTGAGAGATTTATACAAAGGTACACGATAGTGTACAACTTACACTAACAAAAATGAATCCATAGCTATGGATCAGGGCTTTACGACTTAATATTGCAAACTAATGAAAAACGGGTTCCTCCCCAAGAATCGCTATCTTAGTTATTTCCTAACCAAATAGCCATGAGATTCGCCTATTCCATACAACAGAAGGTCAAGATAGCGGTATTGCTGTTTTTCATCATGACCTGCTCCATCTTGATCCGTATTCTGGAAGACAAGAGTGTGAAGAATATGAATGAATCTTTTATATCGCTATATAATGACCGGTTGGTACCAGCCATGGATCTCTACCACATCGTGGAGAATCTTTATGCAAGGCGAAACATCATTGAGAGTGTACTTTATACGAATGCGCAGGCCCATCAACTTGATCTCCGTGGCAATTTGGCGAGATATAACCGGAACATTGATTCTCTGGTGAACAAGTACGAGAAGACGTACCTGGTACAACAGGAAAAGGTTCAATTGCAGGACCTGAAAAAAAACCTGAAGTCAATTATGACGATGGAGCAAAGGCTGGTAAACCATGTTTACAACAACCAATCTGCTGTGGCACTGAACGACTATGAGCGGCAGGGGAAAGCGATGTTCAGCAATGCCACCAATTACCTTACTAAGCTGATCGACACGCAGAAACAGGTTGGCAATGAGATCATCACGGATACGGAACGCATTGTGTCAGGTTCAAAAATCTACTCTAACCTGCAGCTGGCACTAGCCATCCTCATTGGAATTTTGATCGTCGGGATTCTTTTTACGTCTAATGTGGTGAATATCCGGAACGATAAGTTTAATCTGAACTAGCTTTCTGTGGTTGCGTCGGTGTTCACGCCGGTGCCATCAGGATGTTGATTTTCATCGGCTTAGACAGACATTCGTCCATTCTGTAAGGAAACAAAAAGGCCTGATTACCTCCTTTTCTGGAGACAATCAGGCCTGTAATGCTTAAGCACTAGATCTCGTACTTGTTGATAGATTTCACCGCGTAATCTACCGCTCTTGCCGTTAGCGCCATATAGGTCAACGATGGATTCTGGGTAGAAGTCGATGTCATACACGCGCCATCCGTCACAAAAACGTTCTTGCAGGCATGAACCTGATTCCACTTATTCAGAATAGAAGTTTTTGGATCGTGACCCATCCTTGCGCCACCCATTTCATGGATGTCCAGACCTGGCGCCTGTGATGAATCATTGACTTTAATATTTTTAAATCCTGCTTCGGTAAACATCTCAGAAAGCTGTTCAATGTAATCCTTCTTCATTAAACGGTCGTTTTCATCATAATCTACCGAGATGTTCAATAGCGGAACACCCCAGGCATCTTTTTTATCCTTACTCAGGTTAACAAAGTTCTCCGCTTTAGGAATGGTTTCGCCCATCATGTGCGAACCCACCTGCCATGGACCCAGTGGTGTTTTCACCAGATTATCCTTTAGCGTAGCACCAACACCGCTGGAATCGCGGTTTACAGAACGTCTTGCGCTGAAACCAGCTGCATAACCCCGCTTGAAGTCGGTCTCCTGTTTGTGCAGGTTACGGAACCTTGGCAGGTATCCCCCACCTGCAGGATTGCGGCCGTCTGTGGACCACTGCAGCAAGCCATCGTACTCCGCACTGATTCTCGCACTGTAGTTATGGAAGGCGACAAACTTACCCAACTGGCCATTGTCGTTACCCAAACCATTCGGGAACCTGTCGGACTTAGAATTGAGCAGAATCAGGTTCGTGTTCAATGCCGCAGCATTTACGAAAATGATCTTCGCATAAAACTCCATTTCCTGCTTGCTGTTCGCATCAATAACACGAACACCGGTCGCCTTGCCTTTCTTATCATCGTATATGATGGATTCTACGACCGAATTAGGTCGCATAGTCAAATTGCCAGTCTTCGCAGCCCATGGCAAGGTAGATGCATTACTACTGAAATAGCCCCCAAAAGGACAGCCACGCTGACAGAGGGTTCTGTTCTGGCATTTTGCCCTGCCCTGATCCAGGTGGATCTGATTGGGCTTAGACAAGTGTGCACAACGTGCGCTGATCACGTGCCTATTCGGGTATTTTTTATTTAATACACCTTTGAAGTGATCTTCTACAGCATTGAGTGGAAATCCTGGAAGAAACTCCCCATCAGGCAATTCCTGCAATCCATCTTTATTACCCGCAATCCCTGCAAATCGCTCTGCATAGCTATACCATGGGGCAATGTCCGCGTAGCGGATCGGCCAGTCCACGGCAAAGCCATCCCGCGCAGGGCCTTCAAAATCCAGGTCACTCCAGCGCTGCGTTTGCCTTGCCCATAACAGCGACTTCCCGCCCACCTGATAACCACGGATCCAGTCGAAAGGCTTTTCCTGCTGGTAAGGGTGTTCATTGTCTTTCACGACAAAATGCGCGGCATCTTCCCTGAAAATATAACACCTGCTGGCGATTGGATTTTCTTTCTGAACAGCCAGTGGCATTTGCCCACGGTGATCAAATTCATAGGGATACATGTTTGTAGTCGGGTAATCTTTGATGTGTTGCACATCGCGGCCTCTTTCGAGCACCAGGGTCTTGAAACCCTTTTCTGTAAATTCCTTGGCAGCCCAGCCACCACTAATTCCAGAGCCAATAACAATCACATCGTAGGTGTTTGTCTTTTGGCTATCTATATTGATATTCGACATTGTTCTTTAAAAAATTAAGCAGATTTAACAGCATAGTACGGGTTCCAACGGCCTGGCACGAGTTCCCATACAACTAGGTTGGTCATCACGTATTTAGAGCTCAGATACCCTTCAATGGTTTTCGACTTTATGATGTCGTAAAACTTCTTGATCGCAGGTTCCGCCTGTTCATCTTTCTCGATGGCCAGGAGTAGCTGCTCGCGTTCCGGCACGGTTAACTTCTGAAAGCTTCTGGAAAACTGTGTTTCCGAACGATCCTGTAAAGCGTCAAGGCCCTTGAAAAATAGCTCCTGATCTTCTTTCGCATAGCAGTCGTCCAACATCTTTATCGCAAACAGGTGCAGATTCAGGCTTTTCGCACCAGGGGTCTTCGTTTCGGGAATGATGGTTTCGGAGATGTCTGCCAGTAAGTGTTCCTGATCCAGGCTGACGTCTATCGTTTGTAGTGCTATTGAGGATTTTCCGGCGTCCCTTAAGCAGGATGGAAGTAGTGCCATACCACCCGCGAGGAATAATATTTGTTTGATCGCTAAGCGTCTCTCCATTTTTATATTTGATTATATCTTCATTATGGCCTCCGGCAATGTGGTTATTGCGAATGCGAAGCCTTGCATAACATTTAAAGTTATGCATTTTCAAAGATATGGAAGGGAGCGCGTACAATTTCACGCAAAAGCTGGTAGAATTTTAACCTAAACGCCTTCTAAAGGAAGGTTAATGGTCACCTTCGTGCCCGCGGCAGCCTCAATGTTAATCGTACCATTTAGCATCCGGACTTTATTCAGCAGAGTGGCAAGTCCGAGCCCAAACTTGCCGGACTGCGCAGGGTTAAACCCTATTCCATTATCCTGGACCAGAATGGTAAGTGCACGACCTTCCTTTATGATTTCGATGATCGCTTCACTTGCTGCCGCATGACGTACCACATTTACCAGTAGTTCCTGAACCATACGGTAAACAGAAAGTTCGATGTAACTGTCGAGCCGGGTGGTTAAGCCAACAACGCGACAGGATAAATCAATATCTGGCTGAAACTGTTTACATAGCTCAATGAGGGTTTCCTCCAGTCCAAAATCTTCAAGAATGGCCGGCGTCATCTGGTGAGACAACCTACGGACTTCTTTTATGGCATCTGCCAGAATTTTATCCGCATATTGTTTCGCACGGTGGAAAGCCTCAGGATCTGCAACAGCCTTATTCGCGTCCACTGGCTTGAGGTTGATCTTCACCGCATATAACAACTGTCCGATGCCGTTACGCAAATCCTCCGCGATCCGCCGCCGCTCTTCTTCTTGCGTCCGTAAACTTGCTTTAAACACCTCGAGCTTCTGATTCTCCTGAATGTCCCGGATTCTCGCTTCTGCTTCCCGCTGCGCGGTGATATCCAGGTTTGTGGCAACCAGGCTTCCATCCATCTTCACAAATGTGCAGGAGAACCAACGGTTAAAACCTTCAAACGGATAAAAGTATTCGTGTTGCTCCGGGCGGCCGCTTTCCATCACTTTAATCATGATATCAAATAAGCCCGCAGGCTTGATGCCCGGAAACTCAGCTGCATAATGCTTACCCACAAGGTCCTTACGGCCAGTCTCATTTTCCAGGCCTTTACTAACCAGCACAATGGTAAAGTCTTCAATTTCATTTTGCGCATTACGTATCGGCCGGAGCAACGACATGCCGATCAACGTAGCATCAAAGATGGATTGAAGCAATGCATTACTCTTCTGCAGTTCTTCGTGTGCTTTGATCAAAGCTTCACTGGACTTCTTTTGACTTGTAATGTCATGGGACACGCCCAGCAAGGATAATGCTTCGCCCGCCTGGTCTGTGATGACCTTCCCTTTGCTCAATATGTAGCGCATTTCTTTGTTGGGAAGATAAATGCGGCGGGTATACTCATATGTTCCATGGTTTCGGATCGCATCTGATATAATCCCGCTGACCACCTCATCATCTCCCCGATAAGATATCACCTTTAAGAATGCAGTTGTTGGCTCAAATGCACCTGGCTCATACCCGAGCAGGCGGTACATACCGTCAGAAAAAGTAATGCGTTGGCTCTGCAGCTCAAGCTGGTAACTCCCTGTAGAACCGGCTTCTTCTACCTTTGAAAGTAGGTCTGCGGCTTCTGTAAGCTTCTTTAAGTCGTTCTTAGCGCGACGTTCAAATTCAAACTCTTTTTTTATAAGCCGCGTGATGTCCAGTAGTTTGTGAATGATGTATAACAAATCACCATGTTCATTGAAAACTGGTGCCTGAATAATTTCATAGTAACGATGTCGAATATATTGAGCATCAATGGTGCGGCTTTCACCAGTCAGCAGCACCTCATCCAGTGATTTAAATACCCTGAAGGACAGGTCAGGAATACTGGTATTATATAGATCTAGGACCAATGACAAATTGCTAAGCGCTACGCTTGAACGCGACAAGCCCATTACTTCTAGATACACATCTGTAGCAGTCAATA
>JARKUW010000071.1 GCA_029851965.1 Bacteroidota bacterium
GAAACTTCAACATGACCAATGTTGATGAGTTGCTGGAGCAACTGTATGAGTTGGGTCAGCACCCGAAAGAGCAGGCCGATACGGTTACCGTTCTGGAGAAAATCGGTCACTTTTTGGATGATGAAAATCAAACCCTATTTGACGAGTATAAAAAGGAGGGTCTGGACAACGTGCAGATCACACATAAAATATCGGATGGACTGAACATCGGTCACATCCTTCGCCGTTCGGCAAAGACCTGGGATGGGGGATATGCGATCTCCGGAATTGTGGGGAACGGCGATGCATTTGTATTGCGTGATCCTGCTGGTATCCGTCCGGCATTTTACTATGCCGATGACGAGATCGTGGTTGCTGCATCTGAGCGGCCGGCGATACAAACTGCGTTTAACATTCCATTTTCGAAGGTGAAGGAAATAGAACCTGGGTATGCGCTTATCGTGAAGAAGAACGGTAAGGTGACACAGGAAGTTTTCCGTGAGCCGGAAGAAAAACGTGCCTGTTCATTTGAGCGTATTTACTTCTCCAGGGGAAGTGATGCGGACATCTATAAAGAAAGAAAAAAACTTGGTGCCTTGCTGATTCCACAAATCTTGAAATCGGTTAACCAGGATCTTAAAAACACCGTTTTTTCCTTTATTCCGAATACTGCAGAAGTATCGTTTTACGGAATGGTGGAAGGGGTGCATAAGCACATCAAAGACCTGCAGAAGTCGGCGATCATTGGGCAGAAAGAGCGCCTTAGTGATGCGGAGCTGGACGAGCTGTTGTCGTTGACCCCGCGGGTGGAGAAGCTTGCCATTAAAGATGCGAAGCTGCGTACATTCATTACCCAGGATGCGGACCGTAATGATATGGTTGCACACGTTTATGACACCACATACGGGATCATTAAGAATGATGTAGATACATTGGTTGCGGTAGATGATTCTATCGTTCGTGGAACGACACTGAAACAAAGTATCATCAAGATTATTGACCGGCTGCATCCGAAGAAAATCATCATTGTTTCTTCTGCGCCTCAGATCAGGTACCCGGATTGCTATGGTATCGACATGTCAAAGATGGGCGAGTTCGTTGCTTTTGAGGCGGCTATACAGTTGTTGAAGGAACGCGGAATGGAACACATCATTGAGGAAGTTTACGAGAAGTGTAAAGCTTCGCTGTTGCTGCCGAAAGAAGAGATTGTGAACCACGTGAAGGACATTTACAGACCTTTTAAACAGGAGGAGATTTCTGCGCAAATTACGAAGATCATTACCCCTGAGGGAACGGTTGCAGAGGTGGAGGTCATCTACCAGACGCTGGACAATTTGCATGTGGCCTGCCCGGGTCATACCGGAGATTGGTATTTCTCTGGTAACTATCCGACGCCAGGAGGGAACAAGGTGGTTAATAAGGCCTTTGTGAACTGGAAAGAAGGGAATAATAAAAGAGCTTACTAGTTCTTAGGATATATTGAAAAAGCGCCTCTACGAAAGTAGAGGCGCTTTTTTGTTATGTGGCTTTTTGGTTAAAGCTGATCTTTTGCCGTTCGTTGATCAGGTGTTGTTGATCCTATTTTAGGACCATTGTTTAAGCCGGCCTGGCAAATGACTACAAGTAGCTATTTTAGCCGGACAAAAACGAACTAATTTTACGGATAGTTGGCCTATGAATTTTCAAACCGGCTATGTCTGAACATGCTTCAATATCGCCAATTCAGCCGCTATCATCAGCCGCGGCAAAAGATACAGGTCCTCGGCAGGAACCTATAACAAAGGATGTTGATCCTGAAATTCTATATCGATTACCCATTCAGTTTAAACTTTCAGTCGGTGCATCAGACTATCCGTTAGAGCAAGAAGCAGACGCGATGGCGGATAGCGTGATGCAGATGCCGGAGCGAAATTTCTTGCAGCAGGAGTATACAGCAAACCAAAGCAGAGACAAAGTACAACGTACACGAGAAGACGAAGAAACTGTTCAGCGAAAAACAAATGCTCCAACTTTCATTCAACAATGGGACAGAAAATATGCAGGTATAGGGCAACCAGGTCGCATACCATTATTGGAGCGTATTATTCCTTTTCCGCAGGCGAAAAAGCAAGACTTTACATCGACCAATGACGAAACGTGCCATTCCATTCAATCTTTTGGAGGAAATGGTTCGAAAATGAGCGACGATACCAATACATTCATGAGCAATCGCTTTGGCGCCGACTTCAGGAATGTAAAGATTCATACGGATAATGAAGCAATTAAACTCAACCGCGATCTTAATGCGAATGCATTTACGCTTGGAAAGGATATCTATTTTAACGAAGGACAATACCATCCGCATTCGGACGAGGGAAAGCTTCTGCTTGCACACGAGCTAACACACGTGGTGCAGCAGGGATCAGCTTCCGAACATACACATATTCAGAGAAAGCTTAAAGGTCATAATCAGGAAAGGATTGAGCCCCCGGTAGAAAGCCAGGCCATTACAATGCCGTGGCAAAAATCGGTTCAAAATACAATGTTCATGTTCTTCAGACCCTATGGCCTTCTTGGGCCTAAAAAGCTAAGCGACGAAGATGTCTATGAAGTTGTGGAGAAGGATATTCAATCCTCCGATCAAAGTAAAAACTTTTACTTTACGTATGTAGATAATGATAAACCGGGGAAGAAAAGTCAGTTAACAAGTGGAGAGATCGACTTGTTAATGAATCAATATGGATATAAAGATTTCACGGTACAAGAATCGGAAACACTCTTGCTCGCACTAGGTTACACCTGGGAAAAATTTAACGAGGAACGTAAACCGAAAACAGGAAAGAATGATGTGTCTTTAGCGCAAATAATGGATCTTATTGACAACATTCAAACGGATTCCTTTCCGCACGAGAAAGCCACTAGCAGAGAGATCATAATGGCGGGTGTTCCTTTGGAAGAAAAGGCACTTGTAGACAGATTTTTGAAAGACTTAGAACCGCTTACACAGAAAGGAGATGAGACACAAAAATTAAAGCCGTATGTGGTTACTGAATACGACATAAAAGCACTCAGGAAGCTATACAGGAAAGGCAACGAGGAGCAGCTAAAAAAGTTTATAGCCACATTAGCTTCCGGTAAAGACAACAAGAACGGACATGTTTTTTCGCAAGAAATGTCATTGTCTGACCTGATTGAAACGGTCGAAGCATACCAGCAGATGCGCGAATACAATGCTACCTACCACCTAAGTGAAGGAAAAAAAGGTACTATGGAACCGCCAATTGTTAACAGACCGGTACATGGGAAAATTGTGGCGATGAACAACCCTGCTGTTGAAGGTCAGGAACTTCACTTCTCATTTCAGGTGCTGGACGATGTAGATGCGTTTAAAGTTCCAGTTGTTACGATTCATTGGAACGCAATAAACAAGAACAATAAGTCGGTCGATGATGAAGTTACCCGCTACATCGATGTACGAAGGGATGGCCTTCTGAATGATAGAATTTTCGAAACCAAATTGAAGCCTGCCGGCGAGTATATAATCCATGCACATGTTTACCATAATTTCTATTATCCTGCCGCCTTTATAGAACCTGTTCTTGTTGTAAGACCCGATGACGCACTCAATGCGTTGAGGACTCAGTCTGATGCTACAGAGCCGTTTGCTACCATCGGCAACTTTGACTCCTTCAACTTCGATATGGGGCTGATTAATGACATAAGTTCAAACGACGAGGGTACATATGCAGAAGGAGTAATGACAGGTAAAACTGCTTTTGGAATAGACAAGCAAATCTCCAATATAGGAGCGGAAATTGAAAGCCTCAAAAAGTTGAAAATACATTATGGCAGCAGTGGAAATAAAGATTATAACGATTGGATTGACAAAAAATTAAAAAGACATGAAGACACAATATTGACTTTGCAGGGGACTAAATCAAATAGTGGTAATAAAGAAATACAAATGCAGGGTTTTTACATAAGCAGAACGCCTGGAGTAGAAAGTGGTCCGCTGAAGTTATCCGGATGGTATACCCATGATCCTAAAGCTGATGGCCTTGCGGCACTAGTACTCCTCGGCCATATTTTTGATCGAAGTGATATTGTTGAAACGGAAAATCTGCACTTTAAAGGAGCGGCGTTTAAGTACGAGAACTTGCTTGAATCCTTGTTTGTAGAATTGGCCGGTGAATATCCGAAAGGCAATCTTGAAATTACATTTCAGGTGTATGACTCCAAGGATTTACCTACAAACAAAACCATCACGTTCAGAAAGATCACAGATACCGTCTGGAAAGACATAAAAGAGGTTGCCTACTCTTTACCCGTACAGATTATTGTCAATGTTGTTGCGGGGATATTAACGGTTTTCCCACCAACTACCGCTATTGGTATCACACTTGGGGTTGTTTACAATGGAGCACAGGCAATCTCGGATCTTGCCAGTCGTTTAAACACCGGCAGATCCATACGCGCAGAGGATATACTGAATATCGCATTGGTCGCTTTGGATGTTGTGCCAATCCTAGGCCTTGCCGCAACAGAAGCGAGTGCAGGTATTCGGATACTGAAATTAAGCAGTAAAATCGGCGGTATTGCTGGTAATTTATATATTGTTGGCGCCGGCGTAGTAGATCAGATTAGCAAGGTGAGAGACAACCAGATATCCCGGCTTGCTGATATTTATAACAGAGTTAGCATTCTTCAGCAACAGCATGCACCTTCAGATTTACTCAAGCCAGAACTTGATGCCATGAGGCAACTTGAAGCGGAAATTAAGGAAGCCAGTGTCGACATCACGGCAAAGATGCTGGCTACACAGGCAGCGATCATGGGAGTAACTCATCTGGCAACCTCCAAAGTTAAAGGCCACCTGGAAAATTTAACACCAGCTGAGCGCTTAAAGCTGGGCATAACAGATACCGATTTAAAAACCCTGTCTGCCGAATCAGAAAAAAGAGCTACCTCCAATCCTATGCCTGGAGCAGCCACTTCCCGTGGCTTGGAAGCCCATCCTACACTTAAAGAGCATCTTGGCGAGGTTCGCGGAATTGCTGGCATATTTAGCAGTGGGCAGCAGAATCACGAGATGAAGGTTCGATATGAGATCGGCCATGATGGTGTGATTAAAGAAATATTTATCGAGGCCGGAATAAACGCGGATGTTACACTGTTGAAGCAACATATACCGACCATAAGATCGCTGCAAAAGTATCAGAACTTCTCCGGGAAGGTGCGTAGTTTACTGATCAAGTTGAATAATTTATATGCAAGTCTGGCCGATAGGCCTTCCAGTATGATCCCTCTGCCAGGATCACGGGCATTTGAGGCAAAGCTGGAAATAGAAAAATTACCGGGAATTATACAATCAAGGGCTGCGGTGCTTTCCGATAGTAACTTGTCCGTTCTCAAGCGGTCAGAGCTTGAAGCAGATATAGCCTTTCTGGAGGCAGAGATGGTTAAGCACAACCGCACGCTCGACATATTGGACATGGAAATTGGAGTGGGATTCGTTGCTTCAAAGGTTCCTGAAACAGACGCAAAGGCTGTCCAGTTGGGATATCCTAAACCACCAGCTCAGCATTATTACTATCTATCTGAGTCAGGTAGATACCAACTGCGACGTTTCGGGTTTAGCGATGCACCTCCTCAGAGGGTTGTTGAAAAAGCGGGTAAATTCTACTTAGAACGACTACCCAATGATGGTAGGGAGTTGTCACATCTTGAGGTAGAAGCAAAAGCACCCGACGATACAAAAAGCCAAGCATCCGCTACCTCGGACATACCTGTAAAACCCGGACAGGCAACAGCTTCTGATTCAACACCTCCCGCTAAGCAACCTCTTGAGCGTGCTGTTGATAAAGTACAACATAAAGAGCAACCCACACCAAGCCAGAAACCTGAAAAGCCGCTTACTGAGAAACAAAAACAAGTAAGGGGCAGGGAAACAAGGCAACGTGATCTTGTTAAGAGTTTGTATGACCAAAAGACTGCTGCACTGGAAGAACTTGCCGACCTACGTGCAAAGGAAAATAAAGCTGCTGAGGATATAGAAGAAATAAGAGCTTTAGAAAAGGAACTAGACGGCCTTGATCCAAACTGGGATCCAAAGCAGTCTGATAAGAAAGTTGGAATTGGCAAAATAAGGGAAGCTGAGCATGCGCTTACCATTGCAGAAAAAGAAGCCGCGCAAAGTTACCGTACGCTCTATGATCGCCTACGTAGTGCATGTCCTTCTGAAGGAACTCAAGAGCGAACACTAAGAGGTAAAACAAAAGACCAAGTGGGCGAATTAAAAACGAAGCGGGGTAAATTAACTGCTGAACATATCGTTTCAGTGAGGGAGATTGCAGATATGATTGTAGATATGGATCCCGAAAAAAAACTCACCTGGGAAGAACAAAAAGCCATTGTTGATTTATCCGAAAATATGATTGCGATGGATGAAAATGCAAACTCTTCTAAAAGTTCCCGTCGCTGGACGTCCTGAAGGCAAGCTTTCAACTTTTATGATCAGGCAACTATCGATAAAATGATAGTAAAGGAGGCGGTTGTAAGAGCACAAATCAAAGATGCTATTCGCCAGAAAATAGATGTAAAAACCCGAATTAAGGAGGTTTATTGATCTCAGGTGTTGACTAAATATGGTATTTAGCTATATCTATTGTAGTTCTAGGTTGGTTCTATTTAGCGAAGAAATTATGTGTTGTATTCTGCTGCTAATAAGCCATTCATTTTTATAATGCCTCAAGCACAGGCTAAGTAATCAAAACTTATTCTATAAAGCGGATAAT
>JARKUW010000075.1 GCA_029851965.1 Bacteroidota bacterium
CTTGCTCTTCCGATCTTCCGGCCCATCTTCCATAGGGTTGGCTTTCTTGCTTTTTTGTGCGAAAGTGGAAATGGAAAAGAACAGGATCGCCAGCGACAATATCGTACTGCGGACTAAAGCGGTAAAGGAATTTTTTGTTTTCATTGATCTAGGGAGCACTCTCATCCAGGATGCAAACATGTGCATGGATTTTGCAAAAATAGAGATTAGAATGCGATAACTTGCAGCTTTTCGGTACAGTAAGATTAAATAGCTTAGCTTTTTGGAAAAATTTTTCCGTTTTCTGTAAATACGATGTGGAATCTTGTCAGGCAATGATGTGGGTATCCCTATAATGAGGTATGCAAGGAGATCTGCAGCCAGTACATCAATCTGTTTTTGACAGCCCGGTGCTTTCTGCCCAGCTTATCCCTTCGGATAATTCTTTGGCATAATTTTCATTGCTTTGGCGTATAGGACCTTTTTCATCATTCATTTATTCTACTGTTTAAAAAGCATGCAAAATAAAACCAGCCAAGATCTAAGCATTCATCCCGAAGGGTCAGTACCAGCCCTGGAGACGACCAAGAGACTGCTTCCCATCATCCTGGCCACCTCCATCTTTATGCAGATGCTGGACTCGACGATTTTAAATACGTCATTGCCGGCCATTGCAAAAGATTTGAATGAATCGCCCTTAAACATGCAGAATGCCATCATCAGTTATGTGCTCACGCTGGCCGTGTTCATGCCTGTGAGTGGATTCCTTGCAGATAAGTTTGGGACCAAAAGAATCTTCATTTTCTCTCTGATCTTGTTCGGCCTCGGATCGCTTTTTTGTTCGCTTTCTCAGAACTTAACACAACTTGTGATTGCCAGAATGGTTCAGGGGGTAGGCGGAAGTTTGATGACTCCGGTTGGAAAACTGGCTTTAATCAGAACTTTCCCGAGAAATGAATTGCTTAAAGCCATGAACTTCGCCATTATTCCCGCACTTATCGGACCGGTTCTTGGGCCACTGGTTGGCGGGTATATGGTAGATTATTTATCGTGGCATTGGATTTTCCTGATCAATATACCAATCGGTTTAATTGGCGTTCTTCTAAGTCTGAAATATATGCCCGACTATAAGTCGCCCATCATCGACTTCGACCTGAAAGGTTTTCTGATGTTCGCTGCTGCCTCGTTGCTGCTATCCGTTGCCCTTGAGTTATTTGGCAATACGGTTCATATTACGCCGGTGTTGCTGGTGCTGCTCTCGGGATTTTTGATGTTGTACTTCTATTACCGTCATGCAACAACAGACGACAACCCGATATTTCCGTTGAACTTATTCCAGGTTCGAACCTTTAGGGTCGGTATTTTAGGAAATCTCGCTACGCGTCTTGGCATTAGTGCCATTCCATTATTACTTCCGATGATGATTCAGATTGCGTATGGCCGCTCCGCAGTGACCTCAGGATGGATTGTTGCACCGATGGCGATAACAGCCATGTTTGGTAAGTCTGCCGTCATTGGAATATTAAACCGCTTTGGTTACCGGGCAACATTGATGACCAACACCTTCATCATCGGATTTCTGATTTGCTCGATGGCCATTCCTGCGGTCAATGCTTCGATTTACTGGTACATGCCGATCATTGCGATTCTTGGCTTTTTTAACTCCATTCAGTTCACTGCAATGAACACGATTTCCATTGCTGACCTGCGTCAATATCATACCAGCAGTGGAAATTCGTTGGTTTCCGTGAATCAGCAACTGGCGATCGGTTTCGGTGTCGCATTCGGACTGATTGTCTTAAAACTCTTTCAAGGAGATGTGAAGCTGATTCACGATGAAATTCATAATGCCTTCAGATACACGTTCTTGGTAGTCGGGACCTTAACTGTACTCTCGGGTTTCATTTTCAGAAGGCTGCATTTTAAAGATGGCGATAACATGAAGTCTGACGAAGACTAAGCCGGAAGGCGGTTATACGGCCAAAATTCGCAAATAAGAAAGGCCGGCCTCTTAGAAGCCGACCTTTCGAAATGTTAAATGATGGGTAGCGTCTAATACGCTCACCCTCATCCCAGCTAATTTGCTGGTTTATTTTTCAGCTTTGCTTTTGGCACGTATACTTTTGCACCCTTCGCATCTACGTAGTAGTACCTGGATTGATTGTCGATATATATCGTTTGTCCATTTGGTCCCACTTTGGTCTTGTAGGTCTTATCGACGATTCCGGAGGCACCTTTAACAGCAACTTCGGCTGTCTTGCGGCCAACTTTCTTCGCTGTTCTTTTGATCGCCGGATCCGGGTTTACTTTAAGCGTGTCTCTCTCCTGGGCAAAGCCTGCCATCGAAATGCTGGTACCTAAGGCCAGTAGTACTATTCTGATTAAGTTTTTCATTTTGATCTGTTTTTATTTGGCCATAAGCCAATTGTTTAAACTATCCAGATAACAAATCAGAGGGAAGGAAGTTTGAAATACATTTTCCACGATCTGATCATACAAGGATAGAACCGGAAAGATTCACTAGCTCCCGGCGGCAAAAGCTTCTGCACTTAAAGTGGTGGTTGTAAGGGAGAGTCAACGTAGGTTCAATGGTCGTTCACCAGGCAAGCTGTGTCGGATCAGATTATAAGTCGTTTCGAAGATCCCGGAAGGCCAGCGGTGCGACCGTGCTTTGCTTCTTAAAGTAATTTGAAAAATGAGAGATGTCATCAAAGCCAAGGGTATACGCGATCTCCGCTACGCTCCAATCGGTTTGTTTAAGCATTATTTTAGCTTCCTGCATCAGCCTGTTCTGGATTAGCCTGGTCGTTGTGTTCTCGGTAGTTTCTTTAAGTACCTTATTCAAGTGATTCACGTGTACCGCGAGGCGGTCAGCAAAGTCCTTGGGGCTCCTTAAAGATAAACGTTCGCTGCCTGTATCAAGCGGATATTGCCGTTCCAGCAGTTCGAGGAAGAGCGAGGAAATGCGTTGTGAAGCATTTTGCGTGCTGTTGAGCACCGACATTGGTTGCAATTTTTGCCCGAAGTGTATAAGCTCCATGATCAAGGTTCGCAGCAGGTCATACTTAAACTTGTAGTCCGCGTGTAGTTCTTTCAGCATCTTCCGGAAAATATGTTCAGCTTCCACCGTTTCTTCTGCCGACAATTGAAAAACCGGCAGCTGACCAGGCTGGAATATAGGAAGTGCCTCCAGGCCCGTTCCATGTTGCTGCTGCGCCAGGAAATCAGAGGTGAAGATGCAGAACATGCCGGTTTGATTCCCATCCTCCGGTAGCCAGTGGTACGGAATCTTTGGCGTGGCGAACATCAGCGCATTTCCCTGGACATCGATTACTTTGTCGGCATACTCCACCCGGCTGGCCCCGCGGAGCCAGCTTATTTTATAGTACAGCCTGCGGCTGTAAGGCATTATCCGTTTGCCCGTAGCCTTTTCAAACAAGTTTTCTGTCTCAAAGACATTGAAGTGCCCGACCTCACGACGGATTCCGTCTGGCGGGGAAGCGCTGCTGCGCTGATAGAAATCGTCTAGTGAAGAATTCGTATACATGGCCATTAAAATTGAAAGTTACGCAAAAGCAGCGTGATTAATTTCGCCGCTTTTGCTCTTTGTTACAACATACCGCCCGAGGCTTCTATGCGCTGACCATTCACCCAGCGTGCCTCTTCTGTACACAAGAAGGCCACGACGCTCCCGATGTCCTCTGCTACACCCGGACGGCCCAATGCAGTGGCATTGCTCACAAATTGCTGCAATTGTTCGCTCTCCCTTAGGTGCCCTCCACCGAAGTCCGTCAGTATTGCGCCTGGAGCGACAGTGTTGGCCCTGATTTTACGCGACCCGTTTTCCTTGGCGAGGTAACGTGTGAATACCTCTACGGCACCTTTCATGGCCGCATATGCCGATGAGTTTGGAACAGAAATGCGGGTTAAAGCGCTGGAAATATTCACAATTCCACCACCGTCATTGATCAGCGGCAGCAAACGCTGGGTTAAAAAGTACACGCCTTTGAAATGAATGTTCAGCAACTCGTCGAAGAAATCCTCCGTAGCATCGCTGATGGCCGAATAGCCGCCGATGCCAGCGTTGTTAATCAGGAAGTCAATACGATCTGTTCCGAAAGTATCGTTTAGCGTTTCGTTCAGCTGCTTTTCAAGAGAGGAGAAGCCTTTTATATCGCCGGTATTAAGCTGCAAGGCTGCTGCATTTTGGGTTCCTTTTTTAATTTGTGCGACTACATCGTCAGCTTCCTTCTGCGCACTGTTATAGGTCAGAATTACATCTATACCTTTGTCTGCGAGGCGCAGTGCCATGTCTTTTCCAAGCCCGCGGCTTCCACCTGTGACGAGGGCAATCTTATTTCTATCTTTCATAACTTTTTTTATCAAAGTTAGCGTGTAGCGCTTACCTGGGTTTGTGTTCATCAAACCAATATTTGCAAAATTCAATCATTTAGAACCAAGGTGTTTGTCAATGATTTCGATGGTTAGTCCTGCCAACTGCGTAACCTTTAGGCCTTTATTTTGTTCTGAAAAATGGTAGATGGAAAGTGACCTGAACCTTCAAGCGCTTAATTATATGGATGCATCAAAGACCCTGGCCTTTTACCAGCAGTATATCGACTGCCTGAACAACAGAGCGATTGGCGATCTCGGGAAATTCGTAAATGAGACGCTGACATACAACGAGAAGCCAATATCCCTCGCGGATTACCAGGAAATGCTTGCCGGTAACTTCAGAGACATACCCGACCTCTATTTTCATATCGACATTATTGTACCGGGCACCGACCGGATCGCTTGCCGCCTTAATTTCGACTGTACACCGGCGGATGTATTTATGGGCATACCGGTACATGGTAAAAGGGTGTCCTTTTCAGAGCATGTGTTTTACGAATTAAGGAACGACAAGATTGCTAAAGTTTGGTCACTGATTGATAAAGATTCCATCAGCGATCAAATCGCCTGTTGATCGGACTGGGACCTTAATGTTTCATATTCTTTTTGAGCACAAGAACAGCGGATTTGGTTAGAAGTACCATACCTGGAAACCTGATGTTTGTGATATGAAAATTATTGTAACCGGATCATTGGGAAATATCAGCCGGCCACTCACTAAAAAGCTGGTGGAAATGGGCTATCAGGTGCAGGTGATTAGCTCAGACCTGGCTAAAAAAGCTACTATTGAAGGGCTCGGGGCATCCGCCCTCATCGGGTCTGTCATGGACGCAGATTTTTTAACGGAAGCATTCAGCGCTGCCGATGCTGTGTACACCATGGTGCCGCCGAATTTCACGGCAGCAGATCCACTGTCTTATTATGAGCAGGTTGGCAGATGCTACGCAACCGCAATTCAGGCCTCCGGGATCAAGAGGGTGGTTCAATTGAGCAGCTGGGGCGCTCATCTTAAGGAAGGCACTGGGATCATTACCGGCTCACATCGCGTAGAGCAGGTTTTAAATCAGGTGAACGGTACATCGATAACACATCTGCGTCCCTGTTCATTTTACAACAATCTGTACGTGTATACCGATATGATCAGAAGCCAGGGGTTTATTGCGACGAACTACGGTGGAGAAGACAAGGTTGTCTGGGTTTCGCCCATGGATATTGCAGCGGCGGCAGCCGAGGAACTCGTGATCCTGCCCGCCACAAATACCATCCGCTATGTGGCTAGCGATGAGCGTAGCTGTAATGAGGTCGCCAGCGTCTTAGGGGCAGCAATTGGAAAGCCGGACCTGCGATGGCTGGCATTCAGTGATGAGCAGGTGCGGGCGGCTATGGAAAAGAATGGCGTGCCTCAGAGAACCGCTGGGCTGCTCGTTGAACTGAACGCCAGCATCCGCACGGGCCTCATCCGTCAGGACTACGACTTGCATCAACCGGCCATGGGGAAGGTTAAAATTGAGGATTTCGCCCTGGGGTTTGCAGCCGCATTTGAATAAACGTTATCTTGCACTATGCCCCAGAATAAGCTTCAGCGGATCTCTTCAATTACGGCCTATCACCGGCTGATGGGTCTTCCTCATCCGGAACACCCGCTCATTAGTGTTGTCCGCTTCGAAGACATCCGGCCGGTACCGGGGGATGAGCCGGTAAGTCTGGTTAACGAGTTTTATTCCATCGGACTGAAGCGGAATTTTGGTGCCAAAATGAAATATGGACAGCAGCAATATGATTTTGATGGCGGCATGATGACCTTTATGGCACCGGGACAATTGTTGCGGATTGAAGTGGAAAAAGGGCAGGAGCTGAACCATTCCGGCTGGTTGTTGCTGGTGCATGCCGACTTTCTCTGGAATACGCCGCTGGCTAAAAAGATCCAACGGTATGAATATTTCAGTTATGCCGTGAACGAAGCACTCCACCTTTCGGAAAAAGAAGAAGCGATTGTCACCGGCATGATGCAAAACATCGCGCAGGAGTATCGCAGCAACATTGACCGCTTTAGCCAGGATGTAATGATCAGCCAACTCGATTCCATGCTGACGTATGCCGAACGCTTCTACCACCGCCAGTTCCTCACACGAAGGATCAGCACCCATCAGCTGCTGGATCGTTTTGAAGAAGCGCTCCATGGTTATCTTAGGAGCGGTGAGTTGATGGAAAAAGGAGTGCCGTCGGTCACTCATCTGGCGGAGGTACTATGTGTGTCACCTGGGTACTTAGGGTCTGTTTTGCGCTTGCTGACCGGTCGGAACACACAGCAGCATATTCACGACAAAGTGATCGCGCAAGCCAAGGAACGGCTGTCTACGACCACTTTATCGGTAAATGAGATTGCCTACCAGTTCGGATTTGAATACCCGCAATCCTTTAGTAAACTGTTTAAAAGTAAGACAGGGATGTCGCCTCAGGATTTCGGAGTTCCTTCAATTGATTGAAAGCTTGTGATTTTGACTGTGAATATGGAGCAATGATCCGGTGTTTTCCATGTCGTAAAAGTACTGAAAATAAGTATTTAAAGTTATCTTCGTTAGAGTAAAGGAAAAGCCATATAGATCATGAAAGACAACAACATCTGCGCGCACCTGGTCGCGATTGATCAGGTTAAAACAACCGATAGTGGGGTATGCGCCGAATGCATCCGCAACGGTTCTGGCTGGGTACACCTGCGTGTATGCCAGACTTGTGGAGAAACACTCTGCTGTGATGATTCGCCGGGGAAGCACATGACCAAACATTATCACGCCACTTCCCATCCGGTAATTTCCTCTGCTCAGCCCGGTGAACGCTGGTTGTGGTGCTACCCGGATCAACAAATGGCAGATTACTAGTTAATCCGCTCTTTGTAAGCATCTTCGAAATTATTATATTAGATTCTTATCACCTGCGCTATGACAATGGACATTTTTCAAACGGTACATATTATTGAGGTCCTGGAACGCTTCCTTGAAGAACGGCGTCCTCCTGAAGAAATCCGGGAAAAGGTAGATCTGGGCTACCGGATACAGGGCCAGTCGGTTGTCATCTTCGAAATCCGCCCCAGCTGGACGGATCCAAAGAAAATCATGGAGAATGAGTTCGCTAAAGCGACGTTTGTAAACTCTAAAAATCACTGGAAAGTCTTTTGGAAGCGTGCAGACCTAAAATGGCACGGTTACGAGCCATTTGCCACTGCAAAGGATATCACGGAATTTGTGGACGTGGTTAAGCAGGATAGTTATGGATGTTTCCGGGGCTAGTTATCTGACCATATGAACGGCAGATGTGGCCTCGTCCTTACTTTTATATTGCTGTTGAACGGCTTCCTGCATGCGCAGGAGCTCCATTCCGCATTGCGTTCCAAGCCTTGGCCGGCATCGTGGATCACGGCAAAAGGTGCACCCGCGAGCGGATATGGTGTTTATCTTTTTCGAAAGTCTGTTCACCTGACTGAGAGACCTAAAAAGTTCGAGATCTACATCTCCGCAGACAACCGGTATAAATTGTATGTAAATGAACAATTTGTTTCTACCGGACCTGCACGCGGTGATATTGCCCATTACAACTATGAGACTATTGACTTATCACCCTATTTACAAGCAGGTAACAACATCGTATCGGTACAGGTGTGGAATGAGGCTGAATACAGACCAGAAGCGCAGATATCGCTCCGTACCGGCTTGATTATACAGGGAGCAGAAGCAAATGCGCAGGTCATCAACACCGGCGAAAGCTGGAAAGCTGTGCGCGATAACAGTCACAAACCTTTACAAGTAAATATTCCACGAAGCATCTACTATGTAGCTGGTCCGGGGGAAATTGTGGATATGCGGAAGCAAGTCAAGGACTGGATGTCAGCAGAGCTGGAGGACTGACGCTGGCACTCATCCGATCCGATAACGCCGGGGTTGCCATAGTAGGTGAGTACCGCATTTTGACGTATGGATTTATGGCTCCTTGTTCCCTCGAAGGTGCCGCCAATGGTGCATACGGTTC
>JARKUW010000083.1 GCA_029851965.1 Bacteroidota bacterium
CAAATATACACCTATTGATTTTGATCCTTTTAGTGAAACGAAGGAGATTGAGAAAATAACCCCTACAAACGAATCGCAGAAAGAAATTTGGCTTGCCTGCATGTTTGGTGGCGAAGAGGCCAATCTGGCTTACAATGAATCAATCTCCCTGGAGTTCGATGGAACGTTTTATATAGACGAATTCAAGCGCGCGCTAAATAACCTGGTACTTCGTCATGAAGCACTACGGTCGACGTTCAGTGCGGACGGAGAGTCACTATTTACATACAGAGAATTCCCGTTGACATTAGACCTTGAAGATCTCTCCAACAACGGGGTTAGCAAGCGCGAAGAGCTAAAGGACTTTATATCCAGGGCGCTTTCCGTACCGCTAAGTTTGCAGGAAGGCCCTTTGTTTAAGGTGTTCCTTCATAAACTTGGGGAAACAAAACATGTTTTCACGATTATTAAACATCATGCCATCTGCGACGGCTGGTCTTCAGGTATTATCCTCGAAGACCTCAGCAAGATGTATAATGCATACATTAAGGGCGAAACAATTGACCTGGACAAAGCCTGGCAGCTAAGCGACTACGTCAGGAATGAGCAGGTTTTTAAAGCGAGTGCTGACTACCAGCGCGCTGAACAATACTGGGTTGAATTGTACAAGGGCAAGGCGCCTGTAGTAGACCTTCCGACAGATTTCCCAAGAACATCTCCCCGATCCTACAAAGGAATGCGTCTGGATTTCGAACTTGACAAAGCCATACTGGGCCCGGTAAAAGTGTTGGCCGGGAAATCCGGGGCAAGCCTGGTGACCACATTGCTGGCAGCTTTTGAGGTTTTCTTATATACAAAGACCAATCAGCGTGATCTTGTTGTTGGCCTGCCCGCCTCCGGCCAGGCAGCTTCCGGGCTGACTGATGTTGTTGGGCATTGTGTTAATCTATTACCGATTAAAGCAGAGATTGATCCGCGGTTGTCTTTCAGGGAGTATCTGAAGATGCGTAAGGGTAAAATCCTCGATGCCCATGAAAATCAACGCATAACATTTGGAGAGCTGATCAAAAAGCTCTACATCCCAAGGGACAGTTCACGCATTACGCTGGTACCCGTGATCTTTAACATTGATATGGGGATGGATCAGGCAGTTTCTTTCGACGGCTTATCTCATGTACTCGTGAGCAACCCAAGAGCGTATGAGACGTTTGACCTTTTCCTGAATGCAACGGGATCAAAAAACAAAGTGGTACTGGAGTGGTCGTTTAACACCGGACTATTTACACCGGGCACGATTAAGCAATTTCATGAGGATTTCGAGCTGTTGCTGCAGAAGATTGTTTCGGAACCAGACTTAAATTTATCAACTCTTAATGTTGCGGGTACACACTCCCAAGAACAGCAAGTAGTGGTTACACCTATGGCTAACGGGTGTCCGAACGTTGATCCTGCGTTTGAATCCCTGAACGATTTGCTGGATAAAACTGCAGAGCGGCTTCCGGAAAGTGTGGCAGTTACCTTTAACGATCAGCATCTTACTTATCGAGCGCTTCGGGATGCCTCCTATCAACTTGCGCTCACTTTGCAGGATAAAGGCGTAACGTCAGGTGACATCGTAGCGGTATCCATGGACCGGTCGGCAGACATGCTGGTTACCTTACTCGCCATACTACGCACTGGTGCAGTCTATATACCATTGGATCCATCCTATCCCGTAGACAGGATCGAGTTTATGCTCGAGGATTCATTAGCCAAATTTTTACTGGTATCTGAAAAGTATAGCAATCACTATCGTTTTGATGCCGTCGAATTGGTTGTTGAAGCCCTGAAGGAAGCATCGGAAATGGAGCACAACAAACCATTTAAACGGGTACTATCCGCCGATCTTGCATATATCCTGTATACCTCCGGATCAACCGGGAAGCCAAAAGGCGTAAAAATCAGCCACGGTAATTTATCGAACTTTTTGCTGAGCATGCTTGCTCAGCCCGGATTAGGTAAGGACGATAAGCTATTGGCGATCACGACGATTTCATTTGACATCGCAGGACTGGAATTATTTTTACCACTAATTGCCGGTGCTGAGGTTATTATCGCCGACAAAGCGTCGACGAGAGACGGACGTACCCTTACTGAACTGCTAAAAACAAACGAGATTACGATCATGCAGGCGACACCTTCGACCTGGCAGATGCTTGTTGACTCTGGCTGGCAGGGATCAGGTAACTTAAAAGTTTTATCTGGCGGGGAACCTTTGACGAGCCAGTTGGCAGCTCAATTGCTGACGCGCTGTTCCGAGTTGTGGAATATGTATGGCCCAACGGAGACAACGATCTGGTCTACTTTAAAAAGAATAAAAAAGGAAGATAAACTTATAACGGTCGGCTGGCCGATTGACAATACACAGATCTACATTCTGAACGAACAGGGGCAGAAAGTAGAAGAAGGCATTACCGGAGAGATTTGCATTGGCGGAGAAGGCGTTGGGCAGGGTTATTTGAACAGGCCCGAGCTTACCCGCGAAAAGTTCCTCCCCGACCCACATTCGAAAGTTCCAGGCAAGCTGATGTACAAGACTGGAGATCTGGGGCTTTTGGCCGCAGGTGGAGAGTTACATTGTCTTGGGAGATTGGACCAGCAAGTGAAAATTCGCGGGCACCGCGTAGAACTCGGTGAGATCGAGTCTATTCTATCAGAGGCGCCGGGGATAAAGCAGGCAATTGTTGTCGTAAACGAAGGTGCAAACCAGGAAAAACGACTGACCGCTTACGTAACCTTAGAAGAGGCGTTGTTAAAGGATGAATCGCTTTCCTGGAAGGACCGCTGGGAAACTTTGTATGATATAGGTGCAGAAACAAACAAAAATGAAGCTGTACCAGATCGAAACCTGGATGGAACATTGCTCGAGTATTACGAAAACGGTAAAGAACTTGCGATTCAATCTGAAGAGTGGCTGAGGTCGTCCATAGCACGCATTAAAGCACTAAATCCCAAACGGATCTATGAAATCGGAAGTGGCGCCGGCCAGATCTTATATGAACTTGCTGATGATGTTGATTACTATCTGGCAACTGACTATGCCCAGACAGCTATTCATAAGCTTGATGAGACCCTACGTTCCAACCCGGAGAAATGGGGCCACGTACAGGCGAGCGTTGCAAGTGCTGATGATTTTACAGCGGTGGGACAGCAGAAATTCGACCTTGTTTTACTCCATAGTGTTGCCCAATACTTTTCGGACGGGGAATACCTGATAGACGTCATTAAAAAAGGTGTAGCTACGATTGACGGATCCGGATGCTTTTTCATAGGTGACATGCAGGGCAAAAACTCCCTGGAGATGTGCCACGCGATGGATCATCTGCCGAATGCATCGGACAGCAATCAACTTGCTACTTTTAAAGAGATCATATCCAATCGGGTAAGAATTGATGATGAGCTGATTGCCGATCCTGCATTTTTCTACGGACTTAAAGAAGTGATCCCACAGATAACTGCAGTTAATGTGCAGCTGAGAAAGGGTAAGTCGCTGAATGAGACCACAAAATACCATTATGACGTTTGGATCTTTGTTGGATCCGAGAAGAAGGTCGTATCGCCTGACATCAGTCAGCAGTGGCATGATCAAAGCATAAGCGACGTTGAAAAATTGCTTTCCGTTCATCCGAAGTCGGTCATTGAGTTCAAAAATATATTTAACAGCCGAACTGCAAAAGACTGCAGGTTATTGGAAATCATGCACACCGCGAATGATTCCCGACCGCTTCTCGATATCAAAGCTGAAGTAGATGCGATCACATCGGGAATTCATCCGGATCTTTTCTGGGACGTGGCAGAGAAGATGGGGTTCAATGCGCATGTAAGATGGAGCACTGACGGTGTAGATGGGCGATTCGATGTAATATTCATCCCCTCATCATTGAGCGAAGCCTTACCATATTCGCCGTATGCGGACAATAGGCACCTCAACCTGTCTGACTACATCAAGGCACCGTTTTTCAAAGATGGCATCAACATTTCCAAGAAGCTGACGGACGAATGGAAGGCATATGCCAACGTGTTACTACCCTCCTTTATGGTTCCACAGGAATTTATCGGTTTAGACAGATTTCCGTTGACGCCGAATGGAAAGATTGACCGGAAACGCCTGCCTAAGCCGACCGTCAAACAGCTGGAAGCTGAATCTGGTGTAGTGGAACATTTGGCGACGGAGAATGAGCGCCTGGTGGCCGCAATCTGGAGCGAGGCTCTTGGCCTGGGCAATTTAAAGGCTACTGATGACTTCTTCGAACTCGGCGGGCATTCTCTCCTGGCGATGAAGGTAATGATCGCCATCGAGAAGCAAACTGGAAAGCGACTACCTCTGGCCACTTTGTTCGACAATTCTACAATAGCAAAGATGGCGCTTCAACTGGATGAAGACAAGCCGGGGACGGTTTGGGACTGCATGGTTCCGATACGGGTAGCTGGGAACAAGAAACCGTTGTTTCTTGTTCATGGAGGTGGAATGAACATCCTGATGTTTAAATCACTCAGCAATTATTTCGAGGAGGACCAGCCGATCTATGGCATTCAGGCTTTGGGCTTAAGCAACGAGACAGAAGTACCTGAAACTATAGAAGAAATTGTTAAGAAGTACATAGACGAAATCTTGTTGATTGACAAGGACGGGCCATATACGTTAGCAGGCTACTCGCTGGGCGGAATTCTGGTTTACGAAATGGCAAGACAGCTGAAGGCCTTGGGGAAAGAACTAACCATGGTTGGTGTGATTGACACCTACGCAAGCACGGGAGAAGATCTCACAGATACCTCGCAGGTTCTGAAAAAAGTCAAACGTCAGTTTAACAAGGTTCCTTTCTTTACAAAGTCGTTTTTGAAATATCCGACGGAGACCCTTTACTATCAAAGAACCATATTGAAAAGGAAGCTACATGGTGCAATAAACGTGGACGCTATTGACCTGCCCTTTGAGCTTTCCGAGTATGAAACGGCTATTTACGAGCGCTATAGTGACGCGTTGTCAGACTATAAGCTGGTTCCAGACGACATTGAGGTTACCCTTTTCCGGGCAAAAAAGCGCTTGTACTTTTTGGATGACAATGAATATCTTGGCTGGAAGTCTTACGCGAAAAGAGGCGTGAACGTTTGGGAGGTTCCTGGAGATCATAAGACGTTTTTATATCCTCCGCATGACAAGGAGCTGGTTCGGGTGATACAATCGGCGCTAGATAGAACGAGGGCCGGAAAGAATGGATAATGTGGGTATAAATTAATGTTAAGCAAGGCGAAGGTTTAACTTTAGCGTGAAAATCAATGTTCATAGAGAACCCGACTGGGAAGTTTTTACAGGCTTCAACTGCAGGCTTTCGCCTGACGAGATTCATCTCTTTAGAATTAACGTTGAGGATCAATACCCACATATAGCTGCAGATTATTCAAATGTATTTTCTGCGCAGGAATTGGATCGCGCGTCGAGATTTTTCCATGAAAAAGATCGTGTAAGCTACCTGGTGCGCAGATATTACCGTCGTAAGATCTTATCGTGCTTTATGTCATGCTTTCCGCAGGCACTGGTGTTCTCCACTACCGGCAATAAAAAACCAGCTATAAACGGATTAGAATTCAATATGAGTCATAGTGGAAGCTTTGTGGTTATTGCAGTGAGTTCATCTCCGGTTGGCATTGACCTGGAATATATAAATCCGTTGTTTGACTACACCTCCATCGTAGCGTCCTGTTTTAACCCTCAAGAACGACATTTTGTAGGCACGGAAAGCGCGGGGTTCTTTACCTTATGGACCCGAAAGGAAGCGATATTAAAAGCTACTGCGGAAGGTTTGACGGACGATCTCAAACAAATCATCTGCCTGGATGACGAAGTTACTAGACATGGAACCTTGTATCAGTTGAAAACCATTGGATTTAACAAACAATATGTCTTGAGTTTGGCGACTATGAAGTCGCATGCCGACTATAGGTATTGGGAGATTTAACAATATGGGCAAGACTAGG
>JARKUW010000088.1 GCA_029851965.1 Bacteroidota bacterium
TGCTCTTCCGATCTACCTGGTTTCTGAATCCACATACGGTGGTAAGTTCCACACCAACGACAGCACCCTTGAGGACAAACTCATTGCCACCATAAGGGAAACATGCATCAATTCTCCGGGGCGCCTTATCATTCCCGCATTTAGCATTGGAAGAACACAGGCCCTGGTTTTTGCATTGAACAAGATATTCAGCAGTGGAAAGCTACCTAAAGTCCAGATCTTTGTAGATAGTCCGCTTGCCACCTTTGCAACGGATATATATCGCAAGTACCACTACTTAGTAAACGATGAGGCCAAAGCCTTTTACGACAAAAAAGGTGATGAATTTGAATTCGACGAACTGGCCTACGTGAATGATAAAAAGGAAAGTATAACCATTTCCAACTACCACGAGCCTTGCATCATCATATCCTCTGCAGGCATGCTTGAAGGCGGTAGAATTCAAGATCACCTCTATCATAATATACAGAATTACTATTGCACCATATTGTTTATTGGATATTGTGCAAAAGGTACATTGGGAAACCGGCTTCTGCGCGGCGACCCTATTGTGAACTTAAGAGGGCGGGAATTGATGGTCTATGCAAGTATCAAACAGACCGATTTGCTAAGTGGTCATGGCGATCACAATGATCTTGTCGGCATGATCAAGCACCAGGATGTAACCAAAACAAAGAAAATCTTCCTGGTTCACGGAGAGTCCAGCAGCCTTGAAAGCCTGAAAAACTCGCTTCTTGAAACTGGGTATGACGCCGAAGTTGCAAAAAAAGGTCAAACGTATCGCTTATAACGCCCAACGCAGTGCTATAGTGAGGCTCATTCCACTCCTGCCATCAGCTCGTGATGGCGGTCCGATCGTATGGACGAATAGAGCAGCATCTAGCCTTTTTCCCTATTTTGTACTAAAAATAATACACATTCTAAGAGATTGCCAGGAAACAGCATGTAGAGGCAAAAAATGCGAGTTGATTCATAAGAGTATGATTACAAGCACATTAAAATATAAAATCTTCTGATGTGAGATTTGGCAGGGTTATTACATACACCCAAACAGTAAAGATTAACGATAAACAATATCTAACTGTTAAAAAATGAATTCAAAAATTACAAAATCGGCATTGGTACTATCCTTAGTAGGAATATCATCCGGGCTTTTCGCACAGGACTCGAATCCTGATACTACGCAAAGATTCGCAAAGAAAGCCTTCAGAACATGGTCTATCGGATTAAACGGAGGTATGCTTACGCACTACACTCCCTTCAACAGCAGGTCTAACGGCGACTTCGCGACGCCACAAGAAAGCTGGGGTTACGGTGGGTACATCAAAAAACAAAT
Organism: Bacteroidota bacterium; assembly: GCA_029851965.1. Lineage (GTDB taxonomy): Bacteria > Bacteroidota > Bacteroidia > Sphingobacteriales > Sphingobacteriaceae > Pedobacter. The sequence goes on from JARKUW010000088.1 coordinate 1,337, forward strand.
TTTACCAGGATTTGGTATTCAGGCAGACTTCCTTGCTGGTAAAGTAAAAGGTTTCAGACCAAACGACCTGACTGGTGTGGCTGCTCCAACACAGGCACAACGTGACGCAAGTTTCGAAACCAGTATCGACTGGTCGGCTGCTTTAAAAGCTAACTTCACGCTGGCTAACCTTAGCCTAAACCAAAAGCGCAGTGTACTTTCTCCTTACTTTACTGCTGGAGCTGGATACATGTCATCTAGTGCCAACACTGCTGCTGTGAACGGTGCAAGCACCAACTACGGAGAGCACTGGTTTATTCCAGTTGGAGCGGGTGTAAAACTTGGATTGTCTAACACCATCAACCTTGATTTAGGTTATGACGTTAACTTCATGAAAACCAACAATTTTGACGGAGTAGCAAGCACACCGAACGACCGTTTCTCTTATGCTCATGCGGGTATTGAGATCGCCTTAGGTAAAAAAGAAACTCCTCAACTTCAAAACTACAGTGCACTAGCCGCTTTACGTGAGCAAACTGCAATGGAAAGTGATGAATTAAGAAGAGCACTTTCTACTCAGGAGCAAAATGCATTGCGCGACAAAGAAGCTTATGAAAGAGAAATGGGCGACGATGATAGCGATGGTGTAGCAAACAAATTCGATAAATGTCCAAATACAACCTCAGGAACTGTTGTTGACGGATCTGGATGTCCATTGAAAGTTGCTGCTCCGGTAATCAGAGAGCGTGTAATCGTAACAGAAGCAGATCGTAAGGTAGTTGATGAGGCCATCAGAAATCTTGAATTTGACTTGGGTAAATCAACCATCCGTCCAAAATCATACGCTACTTTAGATAAAGTTGCTGCACTATTGGTGGAGAAAAACTTCAGCTTAAAACTAGCAGGTCATACCGATAATACTGGTTCAATGGCGCTAAACATGAGCTTATCGAAAGACAGAGCGGAAGCGATCAAATCATACTTAGTATCTAAAGGTGCTAATGCATCAAGAATTGAAGCTACAGGTTACGGTCCAAACCAACCTATTGCTTCTAACAAAACTGCAGAAGGTCGTCAGAAAAACAGAAGAGTTGAATTCTCTTTATTTTAGTCAGATCACTGCCTAAACAAAAAAGGTCATGTAGCAATACATGGCCTTTTTTGTTGTTTACCTAAATAGTACCAAACCACTGTAAATAGCTATTAATCTAATATACGGTCGCCTGACAGGATGAGCTCATCCCCTCCGGATTCAATAGAGACATTCATTACCATCGTAGATTTTTCAAAAGTGTCAATGGCAGCACATACATTAAACTGCTCCAGTGTAAAAGTAGCTTTAGCGACAAAACCGCCCGCTTCTTTCCTGATCTCCTTTCGATCAAAGTGAACAGCCCGGACCTTTTCCCTTGGATAGTAGTCCTGAATCAAATAGCCGATCTTTTCACTATTCTCATTTAAAACGTCAAACAAAAGATCTTCTATACAAGCGACGGCGGTAACTTGCACCGGCAACTTAACCTTCATGGTATGTTCCATATATTAGGATATTATTTTTCTCGCCAGGACAGCGCTCATTGCTTCCAAAAAAGGCATAGGTCTCAGACTTGTAATGATGCTTAGGTCATTTATCATATTGCTTTCTGCATCTAGAAACGCAAAAACACGATCGGCCTTCGTCCGGCTGAACAAATCCTCAAATATCTGATGGCCTTTATAGTTACCCGAGTCTAAAACGCCCAGCAATGTCCCATCATAAAGCTGATGTTTAATGCCAACATTCTCAACCTTAAAAAACGGTGTCTGCGTTTCCGTCCAACTTCGTAGAATCTTCTCAACTGTTTTTTGAACATTCGAGTAGGTGTACCCTGTTGCACCCCGGGTATCTCCTCCTGCAGAGCCGATATTCACTATATTCCCATTGAACCTTGTAAATACATGATCGGTCATGGGGATCACCCCATATTCAGTCTTCAGTACTTCGTACGAATCCAACTTCAATACATTCTCCAGATAAACCTTGATCTTCTTGTCGTACGCTTCCTGCTCCAGTAAGGTCTTAGAGAATACGGTGTATTCTACAAACAGCTCGTTATCCTTAAAAGGTAGTGCATAAAAGAAAGACGTCCCATGTTCTTGCCCGGTCCGAAAGTCCATCAGTGATGCTTCATCCGGATCAAACCGCGCGGAGCGTGTTTTAATCATCAGCCCCTTGAAATGCTGCAGGAAATATTGTTCGCCCGTATGTAGTTCTGGCTTGGTATAGACCGAGTTAAATACATACTTTGATGTGTAGCATGCATCTGCTGTTTGCACCGTGCAGTGATCTGCCGCTGTATTCATGCTTAGTACTTTCTCGTTAGAAAAAGTAATATTTGTACAACCCGCTAAATAGCTAAGGGTTAATGACTGGAAATCTGAACTTAAGATTGAGTTATACCGATACCCATTCAGATGCAATGGAATCTTTTTGTCGGTATGGGTAATGAACGACAAACTGTTCCACTGTTTGCATATGATTTCCTCAAAGGGACCTGGTTCCTTCGCCCAAAATGACCAGGTTTTCTCTTGTCTTTCAACAGCGGGAACATCCAGAACCAATATTTTAAGATCACTCCAGATACCCGTCCGCATTGCCCGGTAAAGGAGGCTCAATCCCGCAAGGCCTGCGCCGGAAACGATGATGTCGAAATGCCCGGATTCCTTTAAACGACTTGCCATACGGTGTCCAGGAACCAGCCACGGGAATCATGAAAGTGTTTCACAGGTTTAAAGCCGGAGCTCGCTGCCAGCAGGTCAGTTTCTTCTACGCTGTACTTCTGTGAAATCTCCATATAGATATACTCATCCTGACCAAATGAAATTGTTGTGCCGCCAATGTTAACCTGCTGTGGAACCAGGCTGATCAGGAAACTCTTGCAAGCGCCCGTCGCCGGGTCGTAGCTTGCATAATGCTCAAATTGTGCCACGTCGAAATCCGCCGAGAGCTCCCTGTTTATGCGCTTGAGGAGATTTAAATTAAATGCCTTTGTATAGCCATTTGCATCATCATAGGCGGCCCTGATGATTTTAGGATGCTTTTTCAAGTCGAACCCGAGGAATACCAAATCTCCCTCCTGTAGCACAGAACGCAGTTTCCGGCAAAAACCAAGTGCTTCTTCCGGCGGCATGTTTCCGATGTTTCCCCCCAGAAACAGCACCACTTTATGATTCGATGAAAGCTTCTTCGCCTGATCAACCATCTCGAAATATTCACCATTAAGTGCTGTAACTTTCAAGCCTGGAATCGCTCTGGGCAAATGATCATTCAGATACTTGATTATATTTGAAGAAATATCGATTGGCATATAGCTGAAATCAACCGGCCTGCCCATCAGCTCCTTCAGCAAGTGCGTTGTCTTTGTTGCATCTCCGGCACCCAGTTCAATGAGGTCAAACTTCTCAAATCCGTTCTGCAAGGTTTCGGCAATACTTGCTGCATTGCCACTCAATATTTCGGCCTCACATTTCGTGGGATAGTACTCCTCACAGCTCATAATCTTTTGAAAGAGCTGGTCGCCCGCATCATCGTAGAAATACTTCGATCGCAGGGATTTAGGTGTCTGACTTAAATCCTGCAGAACGTCGCTTAAAAAGTTGTCCATATTATTTTGCTAGTCTTATGCCGCTGAACATCCAGTTCAGGTCAGCATGAAAAAAATTCCGGTAACTCTGTCGGCTATGTCCTTCCGGGGTGGCTACAGAGGCGCCTCTAAGCACTTTCTGGTTGACCATGAATTTACCGTTGTATTCGCCGGCCGCGCCTTCTGCCCTCCTGAAACCCGGATATGGCAGGTATGCACTTTCCGTCCATTCCCAGAGCTCGCCCCAGGAAAATTTTCCGGAAGCCACCTCCCATTCGAATTCCGTTGGCAAGCGGCAGCCTTTCCACTGCGCATACGCCCAGGCTTCGTAAAAACTTACGTGGGATACAGGATCATCGCTTCTCAGTGGCTGTAATCCAGACAAACTGTACCTGAAGTGCTTCCCATCAATGATATACCAGTATCTGGGTGCCCTTGCCTGACTCGTCTTTACCCAGTCCCAACCTTCTGCATGCCAATAGCGGAAGTTTTCATAACCACCATCGGCAATAAATTCCAGGTATTCTGCGTTCGTCACGAGTCCGGCCGCTATTTGAGATTTTTGCAAATAAACCTTATGCCTGCCCAGTTCATTATCGAAGTGAAAGCTACTGCCATTGCAACCAACTTCATAAACACCTTCTTCTATATCCACCCAGCCCGTATCTTGCACCTTAAAGCTTTCCTCGACATTCCGTGGGGAATATGCCGGGAAAAGTGGGTTATGTCCCAGAATATACTTGATGTCATACCACAGGAGTTCCTGATGCTGCTGTTCATGGTTCAATCCCAGCTCCAAAAGTGTATTCAGCTCATCTGATAGACCGCCATCTTCCAGAAAGTTTTGCATGGCCCTGTCCACAAAGTTCCGGTAATTAAAAACCTCATCAACGGTGGGTCTGCTCAGATTACCGCGGTCGGTCCGGATTACCCGTGCACCCAGTGTTTCATAATAGCTGTTGAAAACATAATGGTACTCGGGATGATATGGCTTATAATCCTTTGCAAAGGGAATCAGAATAAACGTTTCAAAAAACCAGGTGGTATGTCCAAGATGCCACTTAGGCGGACTTACATCAACCACTGGCTGTACCACATAATCTTCTCTTTCCAGCGGAGCACATATGGCCACACTATGAGACCTTACCTGATTGTACTGCGCCAACAACGTTGCCTTTTGTACCAGGACTTCTTCAAGTTGCTCCATATTATTTATCTTTTCTTTTGTTATTTACGGGTATAGAGAAGGAAAATGTCGATCCCTCTCCCTCTACACTCTCCGCCCATAGCCTTCCGCCTTCCCTTCTGATGATCTCAGAAGAAATATATAAGCCTAATCCCAATCCCGGGAACGTATGCTGCATTTTCCCGGAAACGCGGTAAAACTGCTCAAAAACCTTCTCTAAGTTCTCTTTAGAAATCCCTATGCCGTGATCTTCAACGGACACTATAATATGATCATCCTCCAGTCTGCTGGAAACAATAATCTCGTCTCCGCATGGGGAGTATTTTATTGCATTTGTTATTAAATTGGTCAACACCTGTTCCAGCCGTTCTTTGTCTGCATATACGTTTCCGACTTCTGTATAGTTTTCCTTAATTACATGCAGGTCGGTTGTACGCTGCAGATCTTCGACTACAAACCGGATCATCTCGTTCAGGTCGAAGTCGGTATTATTGAACTGCAGCCGGCCTGAGTTCATCTTTGTAACGTCCAGAAGATCAGCAATCAAGCTGGTTAAACGGCTAAGCTGCGCATCCATTTTGCCCATCATGGCTGCCTCCTTCAGATCGCCCTTCTGTGTCAATATCTTCTCCAATACCTGCGTATAGGCCTTTATACTGGTCACCGGCGTTTTCAACTCATGGCTGGCAATGCCGATGAATTCATCTTTCTGCCGCTGTAATCCTTTTTGCTCGGCAAGTGCGATTTCAAGCTGTTGGTTCATCTTCACCAGCTCCACCTGTGATTGGATCCGGTCTGATATATCCAGAACAGTTCCAATGATGCGGATTGGCCGGGTCGCATCACTAAAATAAACTTTACCTTCAATCCGCACCCAGTGCACGGACTTGTCCGGCCAGATCACACGAACTTCATAAAAGAGCTTCCCTGTTTCTACGGCCCGCCGGTGTGCATTCAGGCGAAGCGGCCGGTCTTCCGGGTGAATGGCATAAACAAATGCCGACCGTGGAACTTTCTCCTGAAAGCCAAAGATCTGATCGAAGGTCTCCGAGGTGATCATCTCACCGGTCATCAAATTCATATCATAAGTACCGAGGTTAACTGCATCAGCAGCCAAACGCGCACGCTCTTCTGCATCAATCAGGGCAAGACTGGCGATCCGCTCTTCCGTGACATCCTGTATGATTCCATTAAAACGCACAGGCATGTTGTTCTCGTCGAAGAGGGCCTTTCCTTTCGCGAGCACATTTCGCTTCAGTCCATTTAACTGGTTCTTGATTTTGAATTCAACATTATAGCTTCCTCCGGAAGAGAAACGTAATGCTTCGTGTACCGCCGCAATAACGCGGGCACGGTCACTTTCCACAATTCGGTCTGTAAATACCTGCAGGTCTATATTCTGGTCGTGGTTCACGCCAAACCATTGCTTCAGCCGGTCGTTGCCGGTGATCTTAAAGGTTTTTGGGTTTAATTCCCAGGAAGCAAGCTCTGCCGCATTGATGGCAAATTCCAACTCTTCTTTGCTCTCATGAAGCGCTTTCAGCGTTTTTATATTCTCCGTTGTCTCTGTACAGGTAACAAAAACCCCGTTACAAATGCTGTAATCATCTAAAATGGCACTGTAGCTAAAAGTCCAGTATACATCCTCAAGACGGCCATTGCGGTAGATCGGAAGCAGCACATCTTTCATCAAACTGGCCTCGCCCCCTTCAAACAGGTGTTTTATAATGGGATATATCGTTGGCCAGATTTCCGGCCAGACTTCCTTTGCCGGTTGACCGATGGCATTTGGATGCTTGCCACTCACACCAAGGCTAGGACGGTAAGCTTCGTTGTAAAAACAAAGCAGATCCGGGCCCCAATATAGAAACATTGGAAACTTGGAGTTCAGGATGATACTTAAAGCAGTCTTTAAGTTTGTCGGCCATAAAGATATCGGGCCCACACTGGTATCATCCCAATTTTTTGCCTTAATCAGGCCGGTGATTTCCCCACCTCCATCGAGGAAGTTGTATTGACCCTTTTGCTCACGAATTGCAGTAAACATGTTCCTCCTTTCGTAATTCATTTTATAAAAATAAACTTATTTTTATAAAAAAAGGGGAACAGGGGTTAAAAGTCAAGGTTTCCTTCAACAGAATCATCCATTGTTTTCCCTGTAATTATCGAGGCAGCCATCTTTCCAAACGCCACGACATCGCCATGTTTATTGTCCCAGTAGTAAGCGCTCGTCGGTACCACCTTCAATAGGGTGATGTTCAGATCGTCTTTTCCATCCTGAAACCAAACTTTCAGTAGTGGTTTCCACAGTTCATCTATTTTTTCCTGATTGGTACTGATTTCAGTGATACCGTAAATGTTCAGAAATCCCGAATGGGTACTTTCCTGGAAAAGCAAGTGGGTAAAGGGATCAGCAGTGATCTCTTTGTTCTTATTACTTCCTTTCATACTCATAAACCACAGATTCCCCTCGTCATCTACGTCAAGAACAGCCATCGGGCGGATCGACACCGGTAATCCTGTTTTGATATTGGTACAGAAAAAGCAGTTCTCCGCTTTTGTGGCCAGTGACTTTAGTTTCTTGATCGCCTCCTCACCCTGAAGCGTTTTAATGTGTTCTTCTGTAGGCTGTGTATTGTTGGAGCTATCTCTGGAGTTTTCTGAAGTTGCCATATGGTTGAATTTTAGTGTATAGAACAGCAGAAGAATATTTTTGTTTACCCTGGAAGAATATTTCAGGGCGCAAAGAAACAAACCTTTGTTCGCCGGGTTATTCCTGAATGGAGCCATTCAACATCAAGCTACCCGTTGCCGGGCAAACCGCAACGCTGACGATTCTGCCTGCAGAAGAAGGTTTATACAAAATTGTTTATTACGGGGCCGTGATGGGCGCAGTTCGTGCGCCTGAAGATGGAAAAGATTGGACGCTTGTCCCCGAGGAAGAACTGGTCGCCGGCGACTTGCCCTTCTACCAGGGCGGATCAGATCCGGACCGTGTGAATGTTCTTTTGGATGATCCAACCGTGCGGACCATTGGAGCAGAAATACAAAGCACAGTCGCGGCCGGCACAGAGGAAGAATCCAGCTCATGATGAGCACAGAAACAGGGTATTGAGCTTCACGAATACAAGTGAGATCTGAGCCGCACCTTACCCCCACTTTACCCGCTGTCTGTCCGGGTAAGGTGCGGGTAAGGTGCGGGTAAGCTGCCTTTGAAGTGCCCCTAAAAACATAACCTTTTCGGTGGCTTTTGGTGCCACAATACAAGGCAAAAAAAAGAGGCTTATCATCTTATAGATGACAAGCCTCTTTTTCTATGTATAACTGCCGGTTAGTTCATCGCCAACTGACGGTCTTGCGCTTTTAATACCGGATATTTCGCTTTTAAATATTCGAACAATCCGAACATTACTGCAGAATAACCCAGGGTTCCGTACATGAAACGAAGTTCAAATGGAATGGCATTTCTAAGTACAGTCCAAAATCCGGCTACAGTTTGCGGGTAAACCGCGGATCCGTACCAAATTCCAAAATCAGTAACGATCCAGTGGATGAGAACAACAACAATCGTTGCAGCAAATGCATTAAGTACAGTAATATTCTTTAAAAGCACTTTCCCTACCAATACCATCAAGGCAAATGCAGCGTATACAAAGATCCAACCTTCATAGAGAAAGCTGCTGCTATAGTTTTGATAAAAGGTAAGCGACAAGATCACGTCACTCACGAATAACGTCAGCAGTGGAAAGCTGAACGACTTCAAGTTGTTGTTGAAATATGCACCGCCAAATAAAGCAATTGCGCCTACTGCGGAATAATTCGCAAGTACATTTACATCTCCCATCACCGGAATTAAGGCTCTGAAGATGCCTATGACCAGGATGAAGAGTAAAACAGTGAGGGTACGGGGATTAAATTTAATATGAGCCATGTGTCGTTCAATTATTTGAAAACAAAACTATCGATTTTTTATTTGAAATTAAAACTTAGACCTGCGTTGAAATTGATTCCCATGCTGTTGTATCCGTACAGTTCTGTATAATCCTCATCGAGGATGTTCTTGAGATCCACAAATACCTTCAAG
>JARKUW010000094.1 GCA_029851965.1 Bacteroidota bacterium
TAGACCGATGAAGTTCGTATTTAAGCGGTAGGGTTAATTACTCTCCCGCTTTTTTTGTGCATTCTTGTTGCCATTTTCTGTGCATTCCTATTTCCCGATATCTGTGTATTTGTATTTACCGATTACAGGTAAATGCCTATGCTGAAGAACTAAGTTTTAATGACGAAGACTTATTAACCGCAATTGGATGTGTAAAACGTATATCAGGCACAATTAAATTAACATACGCTGGCCTACTTGTGTTTGGAACAGCTACTGCCCAGCGGAGAATATTACCTGCGCTCAGGGTTGATTATATCCGGGTTCCAGGCAATGAATGGATCTCGGATCCTGATGATAGATTTACGACAATCGACATGCGCGGATCACTAATTCTGCTCATTCAAAGAGCTTATAACGCAATATCTGACGATTTACCAAAAGGATTTCTTCTTCCTGAGGGACAAATACAAGCTTCAACAATCGGTTTGCCAGGGAGAGCATTGAGAGAGGCACTTGTAAATGCATTCATTCACCGATCATTTAAAGTAAATCAACCAATACAGATAATTCGATATGGTAACAGAATAGAAATAAAGAATCCTGGCTATTCCCTCAAGGCGGAGGATCAACTTGGTGACCCAGGATCCAATCAGCGCAACCCGTTTATTGCAGCCATATTTCACGAAACAAACCTCGCGGAGACTAAAGGTAGCGGTATTAGAACTATGAGAAGATTGATGGAACAAGCTGGAATGGTGCCGCCAACTTTCGAATCAAATCATGGAGAAAACCATTTTACAGCAAGGTTGCTTTTGCATCATTTTTTAAGCGAGGAGGATATTATATGGTTAAACAAGTTTGGAGACCTACCATTAAACGACCACCAAAAGCAAGCTCTTGTTTTTGTGAAGGAAGTTGGTGCAATAGACAATGCGACGTATAGACAGCTTAGTGGTGCTGATATTCTAAAGGCGAGCACAGATTTACGAGCCTTACGAGACTACGATTTACTTAAGGCCAACGGAAAAGGAAAGTTAACCTACTATACCTCGGGGTTCAATACTCATGATGTTGGTTCGGTTAGCATATCAGATAGTGAAATTGGCATACCAGATAGTGGAGCTAACATACCTGATAGCATCGCGGGCATGCCAGATAGTGAGTCAGCAACCATACCTGATAACATTATAAGCATACCAGATAGTAAGTCAGAAAGCATACCAGATAGGGTGACCGCATCAAGTGACATGCAAGAACTTAACGACATTGAACCAGGCGCCGAAGAAGTTCTAAGTGATCTCCCTTTAGAGATTAGAATAGATCTCAGCTCTTTAGGAAGAAGAAGTGATAACCGTCAGGCGATAGAAAGGTTGATACTGGAGATATGTAAAATAAGGCCTTTTACAATAAAAGAACTTTCAATCCTTCTGGGAAGACACGTTAAGCATCTACAAACATCCTACTTGAAGCCCCTTACAATCAAAGGTGATTTAAAATACACAATACCGGAGATGCCTAAACATCCTGATCAGGCTTATAGAACCACAACAAGGTGACTAACATCATTGGACATGTGTTGCTTGCAAGTGAGGGCGAAATCCCCACTCTCTTAGGTGAGGTTGAGTTTAAACAAAATAATGATCGCTTAGCTAGAGCCGAAGGTTACATTTTTAAATTTCTAGCAAAAGGGCTCATGCTTTACGATGAAGTTGGTGAGCTTAACAAAAGCAAGCAGAACGATCGGATAATCTAAAGTTTGAACTGGATCATATTATCAACAACTACAACAGCCGCCTTACCTTGCCAATTAGATCATCTATGTCGAATGGCTTCAAAATAAAAGAATCAGCCTTCCAGACTTCCGCAAGTCTTTCTAAATCATCCATGGTCGATGTAAGCATTACCGGAATATTCGATGTTGCCGGATCATTCCTCAAGCGATTATAAAACTCCAAACTAGGTGTAGGGTTAGGGCCAATATCCAGTATGATCAAACCTGTCTCATGAGTGCTGATTGAAACGGGGGGGTGTTGTAAGGAGATGACCTGATATTTGGCTTCAGCAAGTATTAGGCACATTAGCTCGCGGATACTTAGCTCCATATCAATGACAACAACTAGAGCTGACTTCATAATGCTTTCCTGAGAAATCAAATGTATGAAAACTACACAAAGGAAGCTCACATTAATTTCGGCTGTTTTAGATACCCTGCGCAACATTATTTTTTATGAGGAATAGCGAGTAATAACCTTGATTTTATCCACAAAGGTCTCCAGGTCAAATGGTTTAGCAAGAAAGTGATCCGCTTTTCCCTCACTGATTGCAAATTCGCCATTTGCATGAGCAGACATTATAATTACCGGAATGTTTGCAGTATGAGGTGAGTCCTTTACGCGTCTGGAAAGATCAATCCCATTGCCATCGGGTAGTCGAACATCAAGGATAATCAAGTGCACCCCATCTATTCGAGAACGCTTGGAAAAGTCACGGATAGTGCTAAATGTCTCTACTACAAAACCCACGTCTGTTAAAACCAAGTTGAGGATAAACTGAATGTCGGCGTCGTCTTCGACAATTTGAATAATCTTCTCCATAAATAGTCCTTTTAAAATAGACACGAACCGTGTTGTATGGTTTACTTTTTCAACACAAAGAGTAGTTAAACTCCGTATTTTCCGTTAGATGGGGGCGTTGGAGTGGGTATTCAACCATTCCCGACGACAAATCGCAGCAGAGCAGGAGAATGTAAGACTAATTTGCTTCTCGCGGGACATTCATTTGGAACGAGTTCCCGGGAAATTTTTCCTAGGGCGCCCCTTAGGCTTACTTTGAGATAGGGTTTGCATTGGCTTTTCTTGGTGGAAGGTTCGCTTTCTCTTCTCTTGAAGATACCTTTGAAATATACCTCTGGCTTTTTCTAGCAATTCTGGTCGATGTCGCATGTAAGCCTCATCCAGTTCAATGAAATCGTTTCTGGAAGTGTCAAATATACCTGCGACTGGGAGCGGCAGCCTTATGGATTTTAAGGCTGTTTTTACGCTAAAAATATCATTTTCTATTCTGTACCAGTAGTCGCTGGTATGTGGATCATAAACTATTCCTATACACATTCGCAAACTTTTATAATTAAACGCAAAAGTTTGTGAAATGGGCTGAGGTCATGGTATACGATTTTGACCACACATTTGTGAATAGGGTAGTCTAAACACGTATTTTCCGAGGTTTACTTCGGTTGTTTTTATCATTGTCTGCGATAATTAGTTTTGCTTTTTTCGCGTTATAAACTATTCTAACGCCTATGTACCGACTTATTTACTTTACAGCCGATAACAGTTACAGCACGTTTGATTCCGAAAAGGATGCAGAGATGAACGAGAAAGAAAAGGATTTAATCCGGACGGGGCTCGAGGTAGTATGCCTCATTGACTACAAACGCCACTCAATATCTAAAAAATGTCCCAGATATGCTCAGCATCGAGATTTTATCGACGACATGATATTTGATCCTAAATTTGTAACGAACTATTGATCTCAGCACCACTTTGTCGAGATCTTAGCTGCTCTTATAAACCTGTCGTGCAACTAAACGACTGACGTTGGCTACTAAGGTATCTATTTCAAAAGGCTTAGGAATGAATGCCTCAGCGCTGCACTGCTTTTCTGCAAGTGACAAAGTCCCATGTGAGGCGGAAATCATAATGATTGGAATGTGGTTGGTTCCTGGATTTCCTTTTACGTTTCTACACAAGTCTCGCCCATCAAAGGGACCAAGCATAATATCCAAGAGTATTAAATCAGGGCGATAGGAGAGGATGGTGTCTTCCAGCTGGCTACCATCATCAAGACAACTAACATCGTAACCTTCCATTTCTAGTATAAGCTGAAGCAGCTCAAGTATATCGTGGTTGTCGTCAACTATTAGTATTTTTTTCTCCATTTTTCTCAGATTTACACATAATAACATTGCGTAGCACTTCCCTGTTTGATTTTAGCGAGAATAAATAAACAAACTTGGAAGTGTTATCTAGTAGACCCGGATGTAGTCGGATTACATCAACCTTTAGTCATGAATGTTTTGGTATTACACGTCTTTGCCACTTCCTCTAATTTAAAGCGATCTAAGCGAACCCTGGAGCCTACCCCATCAAAGTATTCATCAACTAGTCCCTCGCGTATCCATCGATCTACAGACCATCTACCATATATCTTATACGCCTCGTTCTTAAATATAATTGGAGAAATTACGCCTGCAGCAGCAAGGCCACGCTTCACACCTTCTTCGGTGGCATTAGTTATAATTGTACTTAGTTCTGTTTTTGTTAGCGTTATGTTCATAATAGTTAAAATCTAATTTGATTTTCCGTTTCAAACTTACTTAAGATTGTGGTTTGGGAGCTAGAGGATCGAGCCTGCACTCGGTTTTTGTTTGTAGCATATAGCTTTACCATTTGTCTTCTTTAACAGCAATGATTCCCGTAGCTGCGGTATGTAGATAGCTGTTGATGAATAATTCTAAATTTTCCTTGCCATCCTTTTGCTTGAGTTCACCTTTGCCATTATAAATTTCCTTGTGGTTACGTCCACTACCACCCCTTATTGATGCCGTCCGATACAGGTCGCCAGTAAATGTATTCATTCCGTTTACGCTAGGCTGAAGTATTCTCATCCGCCCGTCTTTAAACTGAAAGGTTATCGTATAGTCGACATCCCAGCTCGGGTTCAGGTAGAGCACCTTCATTTTAATTGCCTTTTTTGCAATTGCATTAACCGTAATACTTTCATTGTCGATTGTGCTTAGCACATCTTTTGGGGAGACATAAAGCGAAGAGAGGTATAGCATTGAATGTTTGTATAATTGTGCCTGAGACAAGCCCGCAGCGTCAACTACAATAAAGTTTTTGGTCGAATCTGCGGAGGATACAAACCCGGAAGGGGTGAGGTTGAAGGATTGAGAATAAGAGGTCAGAGATACTAGGCTTAAAAACAAAGCCGTAAAAGCTATTTTCATACGAAGAGCGTTAGTTATTTATGTAAATGTAAAAAATCCCACTGCAATTAAGCAGGGGATAGTACTAATTTCATTTTTGCTATTATAGCGCGGAGTATTGATCGTTTTGAATGCTAATTTCACTATTTACTTTAGTTAATATCCTTGCCCTAGAGTTTCTCTTTTCTATCAAAGTAATATTACGAAGAGCATCAATCGGATCAGCAGCAGCTATTTCTTTATCAAGCGATGAGATTTCATTAGATATACTCGTTCGATGTGTTGCTAGGTTTCTTCCAATCTCTACATCTAATCGCCTGCTTAGTTCCTTTTCTATGGTCGGAAATTCAGCTGTTCCCCTGTGCTGATTCAATTCTGGAAGAATGTTATTATAAAAATAATTTATGTCGGGAAATTCGTGAGCGGTGGAATAACTGCACGAAAAACCTGGCTCCTTATTCATTATGGTTAAATTGATTTCCCCACCCAGAAAAGCTGACTGGGTGCTTTCAAAGAGACCCCTGAAGAAGTTGAGCCAGCAATCGCTGCAGCGCTGGCTTTTGATGGTCCGGTACTCGTAAATATCCTTACGGATCCGAATGCATTAGCGATGCCTCCTAAAGCTAATTTCACGCAGATGAAAGGTATTGCTGTTTCCATGACCAAGATGATGTTCAATGGAAAGATGGATGAGGTGGTGGCCATTATCAAGTCCAACTACAAGCACGTAGGGGAAGTCTTTTAGATTCGTTCCATAAGTCCTCGCTTGGCAGATCTTTTTACTTATGAATAGGATGCCTGATGTCTTTGATCTTCATCAGGTAAAACCCACAAGAAGAAAGGGTAGAATTTGTAAGTTGCGGTATGTGCTAGCATATACATTAAGTAAAAGACAATAAGAGATTCTGAAATGCTGACCAACGTTTCTTATTTGTATATTGGGATATATAATCTTATTTTTCAGTCACTTGTCTATGAATAAATTCTCCATCTCTTATCTTTTTCTGCTGATCATGGTCATCGCCAGCTGTAAAAAAGAAAAGATTACCACTCCGACCGTTGTAGGTAATTGGACTGTTGAAGCTGTAGGAACGGAAACTTACTACGAAAATATTAAGGAAATAACATGGTCACCATGGAAATATTCCAGTTGGAAATGGTATATATCAGAAGATCTTAGCTACCAGATGGAATACAATATGCCAGCAGGCATGCAGATGGATCTCTCAGGCCAGTTCACTTATGAGAATGATATTTTACAAAGTGGTGATGGAGAGACCTGGGAGACTGAGATTGCCCCAGACAACAACTCAATGGTACTAACCCATCTTTATTGGACTCATGGATATCAGGGGAGAACACCTTATCGACTCCGAAGGATAAAATAAAGCTCCCCCAGGGCTTAAACACTTTCTGGTGATCAGGTGGAAGGTTTTGAGTTATGCACTGAGGTAAATTCAGCGGTCATTAATCTTTTATTTCTATGACATAGGCTTTCAGTATAGCGAGTTTACTTTCTCTAAATTGCCATACATCGCAATAGTCGTAAGCGGTGGTTGTACCATCCGCGTTCTTCAAACTGATTTTGCCAATAACTGTGACAAAATCCCCTTCAGCAATAAATCTTTCCGCATTGAATTTTGGCGGCTCTACGTAGGCTTTTGCAATATACTGCCGAACGGCTTCTTTTCCTTTCAAGGTCTGGTCGCCTATAAATATCCATTCTGTATCTTCGGTACAATAGCTTAGAAATTCCTCATATTCGCCTTTTGCGACATGGGAATTTGCCTTTTCCAGTATTTCTTTATTGCTTAAACTCATAGTAGTGGATGATAGGGGTAACTTTCAGTTTTGTGCCTGCAACTTATGAAGTAAAACAATGGAAGATCGACTTTGTTCCTGAAATCAAGATTGGAAGCATGCTGCCGATGCTCATCTTCTCCAGATGCAGGAACTGGAAACATTGAGCGATGACATTCTGAACAAAGCCAATTGACGGTCTCAACAAAACGGCCCCTTGCGCAACAGCCTAAATTTGTTCTATATCATTTAACCAGAAAGGAAATGGAAAAGAGCAATTATCAAGGCGCCTTACAACATCCAATAGGATCGGGTTTTAACGCCAAATCAACAGCAACTGAAGTGATCAAAGGAATTGACCTGACAGGCAAAGTCGCCATCGTAACGGGCGGCAATACCGGCATTGGTCTGGAAACGGTCCGCGTACTGGCTGCAGCAGGAGCAAGGGTGATCGTTCCGGCAAGGGATGTTGAAAAAGCAAAGCGGAACCTGGAAGGGATCCCGCATGTAGAGATCGAAGCTATGGACCTGGGCCAGCCGGATACCATCGATGCGTTTACCGGGAAGTTCCTGGAATCGGGAAGGCCGCTACATCTGCTTATTAACAATGCTGGTATCATGTGGGTACCACTGCAAAGAAATGGCCAGGGGATTGAATCACAACTGGCCACCAATTACCTGGGCCAATATCAACTTGTGGCCAGACTGTGGCCGGCACTTAAAAAAGCCAATGGTGCAAGGGTCGTCAATGTATCCTCATCGGGTCACCACATGGCGTCATTCGACTTTGAGGATCCTAACTTTGAGCATCGGGAGTATCAGACACTTGTCGCCTATGGACAGTCGAAAACAGCCAGTAACCTGTTTGCACTTGAACTGGATCAGCGTGCCAGAAAGTTCAACGTGAGCGCCTATTCCTTGCACCCCGGTGAAATCGCCGGTACGGAACTAGCAAGGGATGCGGACATGGAGTTATTCAAACAATTGGGGTTTCTTGACGAGAATGGAAGTATACATCCGGAGATCATTGCCAACCTGAAAACCATCCCGCAAGGTGCAGCGACTACCGTATGGTGCGCGACCAGTCCGCTATTGGATGATATAGGTGGTGTGTATTGTGAGGATGCGGAGGTGGCAATATTGGCGCAAAGAGACGTCGAACAGGATAATGGCCTGGGAACACGTGGGGTACAGCCGTATGCAGTAGATGAAAGCAATGCCAGGAGACTTTGGGAGCTCAGCGCGAAAATGACAGGTATTAACTTCGAAGTTATTTAATTACAATAACTTTATAGAGATGGAACACATATCCAGGTACCTGACCAAAGAGATCAAGCTTTCCTCTTATGAGGACAAGCTGTTCAAATCTGACTTGATGTTTGAAGATCACATGCTGGTCTGGTTTATTTCCGGCGAAACAAAAATCATTCAATGGGACACCACCTTTAATTTCAAGACAGGGGATATTTTTCTGATTCCAAGAAACCAGCTGGCAACGATCATCAATTACCCGAAAAATGGTCTTCCGCATAAATCGGTGGTCATGCATTTATCGGTGGAGCGGCTAAGGAAGTTTTACGAGAAGATCGATGTTCAGAAGCGACCGGAACAGGAACATAAAATATACAGCTTTAGTAATCATCCACTATTGGAAAGTTGCATGGCTTCGCTGATCCAGTATTTTGCTGTGGAAGGGTCCTTTCCGGAAGATTTGGCTGCACTGAAAATAGCGGAAGCCATCAGCATTCTGCGGATGATCGATCCGCGCGTTGATGGTGTGCTGGCCAACTTCGATGTGCCAGGGAAAATCGACCTGGTCAATTTCATGCAGCGCAATTTCATGTTTAACATGCCACTGGAGCGTTTGGGTTACTTAACCGGGCGGAGTTTGTCTACATTCAACAGGGACTTCAAGAAGCTTTTCAATACCACCCCTCAAAAGTGGTTGACAGACAAAAGGCTTGAACTTGCGTACTACCACCTGTCGGAGAAAAAGAAAAAGCCAACTGAGGTTTACCTGGAAGTGGGTTTTGAAGACCTCTCTCATTTCTCCTTTACTTTTAAAAAGAAGTATGGGGTGTCGCCAAACCGACTGCAGGTAAACGCAGGGTAGCATCCTCCAGGTGAACGTCCTTGCATGACGTTATTTGCTTTTCATCTCATGAAAGTTTTCGAGCTTCTTCGTCCAACCAATCAGGCATTCATCAAAGCGGGATTTGCCAATGCGGCAGCAATCCAGGCTGCAGATCCTGCAGTGCTTACTTCGATCCTGACCTACCATGTGGTTCCTGCACGCGTATTCTCCAGTGACCTTACTGAAGGTGCTCAGCCGCAGACTGCGAATGGAAAAACAGTTGCCATCAGCCTGAGCGGCGGTGCAAAGGTTAAAGGAAACCAGAATGCTTCTGCATCGGTTATTTCACCTGCTAACCTGGTCACTACAAACGGTGTGATCCATGTTATTGATCAGGTATTATTACCATAATACTTAAGAAAGATTTCGATTTGCTAAGTAGATGTACAGGTATTCCTGCATTTACTTTAGCAAATCGTCTTTTGGGCCATTCCGATGCCCATGCGACTACTGGTTTGAGCGTATCTCCAGATAAGAATTATTTTTAGTAAATTTGAGCACGAAAAAGTTCCCGAACGTCCTAGCTGTTAAGAATTTCATTTCTTTTTCTACATTTATTATTCACTGAATGAGCAGAACTATAGTTGTAATTGAAAAGGATGAAAACATCCTTGACATCGTTTCAATTGTTTTAACAACACAAGGGTTTATCGTAAAGGGCTTGAAATCTGAGCACGGTGCGTTACAAACGATTCTAGACGTTAATCCATGTGCGATAATATTGGACATCATCAAGGTTACTGAGGATGGTACGGAACTTTGCCGGTTAATCCGGAATAACCAAACAATCAAAGATATTCCTATCATTGTTTTGTCGACGCACCCTGATGCCAACTCCGTTAAGGATGTCTGTGCCGATGAAGTCCTTTTGAAACCTTTTGATATTGATGAACTGGTTGCTGCAGTCGAGAAGCAGGCCCTTGTTTAACTTATACCATTAGCTGCTGTCAGAATAACCGGGTTGCCTGAGGTAATCAGGATTGTGTGTTCATGCTGCGCGACAAACCCGCCTTTATCACCTGTAAATCCCCAGCCATCTGCGGATGTAACAATATGTGCTGACCTGGTGGAAATAAAAGTTTCAATTGCGACCACACTGTCCTTCCTAAATCGCCTGAATTTGTCGAAACGGTCGTAGTAGTTCATTATTCCGTCGGGCTCTTCATGTAAACTCCGGCCAACACCATGACCGGCCAGATCCCGGATAACAGCGTACCCCGCGTTTTTAGCTTTTGTTTCGATCAGTTTTCCAGTCTCCGAAATCTTCGCCCCGCCGGTAATCTGAGCGATGGCCGCCAGCAAAATTTCTTTTGACGTGTCAATTAGCGGCTGCAAGCCCTGGATATCTTCTCCAACAATGAATGAACAACCATTGTCGGACCAGAACCCGTCTAACTCTGCGGATACATCAATGTTGATAATGTCTCCATTTTTAAGGATAACCTGGTCGGAGGGCACACCATGTGCAAACTCTTCATTCACGCTGATGCAGCTGTAGCCAGGGAAATTATAGGTTTCAAACGGCGCAGATTTCGCTCCAAGCGATTCCAGCAATTGCCTCCCGTATTCGTCTATGTCTTTTGTAGACATGCCGATCCCGGCATAAGCTTTCATTTTGTTTAAGGTTAATGCTACAGCTTCGCTTACGCGCTGCATGCCCTGAAGTTCTTCTTCCGTTTTTACAATCATAGGTAGCCCGTTTCGTACATTGCAAAGCTAGAGCTAATTAAAGTGGGCACATAGTAAATATTAGACATGGTATTTTTCTCCGGCCGTTCACATTTCACGTAAATTTGCGCTATGCCAATTAATTACCTGCAGCGGATCCAATCCGGTAACTTCGATCTGGAGGGTTATAGAATCATCCCCTCTAAAGCAGTTGAATCTGTTATCGAAGGATTTTATGTTTTTACCCGGGATCCAAAGATCGATACCCACCTCATCTTCAATGATGGGTTTCCTGTGCTTGTATTTTTGGGTAGTAACAACGACACCGTCGGCGTAACCGGCGAGAATGGTGCCTTAGAAATTAAGGGCGCATGGGCGAGTGCAGGTTCAATTAAGAATGTTTACGTGAGATACAACACGAATACGGATCAGGTGTTTATCGTTCGTTTCCATCCAGCGGCCTTTTACCAGTTGTTTCATTTAGATCCCAGATATTTCAGGAATAATTCGGTTACGGCATTCGAGCCTATTGCCGGGAACAACAACTTCAGTATTGAAGACTTTCTGGACAGTAAATCTGTAGAAGAAAAGGTCGGACTCTTCGAAACGTATGTTCAGCATTCCTTTAAGGAATCCAGTACCCCGGAGATCCTGCATCAGGCATTGGATTACATACGTAAAATTAAAGGGCAAAGTACTGTCCGAAACCTCAGCAATGATGCCGGTGTAAACTATAAGTGGCTGGAGAGAAGTTTTGTAAAGAACATTGGA
>JARKUW010000095.1 GCA_029851965.1 Bacteroidota bacterium
AGCACGTCGCCCGGATTTATCCCTGCCCTACCCTGAATCTTAATTCTTCCCCGTATTTTAGAAAGTCTTGACTTAAATAACTGGGCATCAGCCCAGGCCTGCATTTCATCTGCCGGGACTGCTCCCGGGTGATTTAATTGAAGCTCAGCGAGACCGGAAATGCTTGCAAGTTCATTTATTTTCAATGAACCCTCCTCCTGAAGATCGCTGGGACTAGCCGCAGCAAACTCGCTGCGTTCCTGCTTTGCCATGTTCCAGGACCTGCTTTTTACGGTGGTGAACTGATTTCTGCTGTCCATCTCGGCATCGAGTTCGATGATGTCTCTTCCATGGAGCACCGATAGTGCCACATCGTCGGCAACAGCAGGTTTGACGACAGCGATGGCGTCATTATTGGTGAGGAAGACCATTCCGTTCGCCTCTGCCCTGCTCACCATGAAGTCCCAGTCTGTGCAATTATACTGCACCATCTCTTTATGGGTTACGCTGGTAGCGTCTATTTGCAGGTTAGAAGCTTCGAATCCATATTTTTTCAGAATGCTGCTCAGAATTGCATCATCAGTTTGATCATGGAAGTATGCGTTTTTGCGTCCTATCGTTGTCTTATATATCGGATGTCTGCATTCCAAGGTAAGCAGTGGTGCTGCCTGATCACGGATTTTGAGGGATTGTTTAATAATAATACCACTAAAAATCTTCATTGGCTCCCGCGGAGTTCCAGCCTGAATATCAATTTTGTTTCCCGGTTTGAATAGGTCTCCGTCTGTTAACGGGAACTTACCGTCAGATGCTTGTCCATCCTGAATGACGAGCGTAGCCGAAGAAATCTTATTGACCACCTTGGATACATGAACGGAAACTTTAGCTATAGTTCGGGGAGTCTCCGTCCCATTGATCAGGACCTTGAACTCTGATATCGAGTTAACGGAAGCAGTAGCGACATTTTCAGGCATTGCTGGATTGATTTACATCTTTTCTAAAGGGCGGAAAAAACAACTTTTGTCCGGGTTGCAGATTTCGGAAATCTGTCAGGCGGTTCACCCTGGCGATCTCGAGGTAATACTTGAAGTCGCCATAAATCTCTTCTACCATGGCCGGCAGCGTGTCACCTTCTTTAACGATGCGTGTGTGGGTAAGATCCGGAGAGTTCGTCTTTCTTTCTGCTTCCACCTCTTCCGGTGCAATCTTTTCTACAAACGTTGCCGTGATCAGTGCACGCAGTGGAGCACCATCGGCCTTAAACAGTTTGAATTGGACCGTAGCGGATTTTAACTTACAGTCAAATGCAAACTGGTTGGGCCTGAACCAGATCAACCTGTTCCAGGTAATCCGAAGAAACCTGGATTCATGGGAGTCTCCATCAAATCCTACCGTCTCATAGAAGTCGGTAATCTTTGCATTGACATCGAGTTTCACGTTGTTTGCGTTCGTTCCATCAAGGAAAAACTTCAGCGTAACCTCCAGCGGCTTGGTACCCAGGTAGGGACCTTCGGTACCTGATGTGGCAACAGGTTGTTTTTCTGTAATGACGTTGTAGCTGAGCGAGACCTCGTCCGGATTGATAAATGCGTCAAAGGTTTTCTTAACCATTTTCGCTTTTTTATCGATCTTACTCCAGGACTCAATGCTGAGTTTCTTCGCGCCTTTTCCCGGCATCAGGCCACTAAGTACATCTAACATCACCGTTCATTTTTTCGGGCAAGGATTTCCAGAACCTGCTCCACACACGCTTTAATAATTTCCTGTCCGGTTAGGTTATCAGCAGGCGGCGCATTGGCCGGCACATTATCATCAGCTACAGACACTGAGATCTCGATTTCATTTATGATAATAGGCATAATTAAAAACTTACAGAGCCACTTACCGCACCGGCAACAGCGCCAACGGCGCCAGCAACCAGGTCATCAAGGCCCATGGGTTTGAAATACTGGTAGGTTAATTCGAGGGTTTCCACCACAAGTGTATTTTGTTCTGCGTTAAACTCAGAAATCTCCAACTTCGTTGGATAGGCATTGAATACATGCCACACGCTTAACGGAACATGAAGATCGTTCAGCAGGCTGATCAATACATTCTTTGGCTCGAACTCAAAGTTCTCAATGCTGTTGCGTGCCCAGTGACTGACGAAGGAGCCCAGAAACAGGCCGCGTTTGAGAACCAGCTTATTAAACTGCGGCACGCCCGGAAACTGATGCTTAAAGCGGTTCTCCCCGCCTTCGGCAATCGTCTCTGTGGGAATACTCACACTTAATCCACTAACACTCTGAAACCGGATGTCCTGCGGGGTTTGCGGAAACATTTCAATCACAACCAGAAAATGAAACCCCGGAGGAGGATAAATCAGACCATCAACAATACCACTTAGTGCACTCATGGCGGCTAACCATTTTGTATGGACAAACCCTCATGCGCAATATCAAGCTGCTCAATTGCAACTTCACTTCCATCCGCTTTCAAGTCGGTGCTTTGAACCTTAACGGGGAAGGCGTTCTTGATCTTCCAGACCACTACAGGCTCGTGGTTCTCATTTAAAAGGGTAAGCGTAATGTCACGCCGCTCGACAGCATTGAGCGAAATGGTATTCAACCAATTGTAGAACTCATTGTCGCCCGCAAATACTCCTCGTTTTAAGGTGATGTTGCTAAATTCACGCATGCCGGGCATTTTCAGTTTACTATACTCCGGCGAAGAACCATCGCGGTACTCGATCAGCTTGTTTTCAATATTCAGACCGCTTACTTCAGAGAAGCCTATGTTTGACCCGCCCCACTCTACCCTGAAGTGAAACTTTGGTAATGGATAATTTGCCATATTTTCTAATTTTATGGATTGAAATTCCTGGACTGTAGACTACGATTCCTGTAGTTTGTGTGAAAACTTGAGGATAATAAATTCCGCCGGACGTACAACGGCCATGCCGATCTCAATATTCATCCGGCCCTCGAGAATGTCAAGAGCAGTCATCGTCTGTCCGAGCCCCACCCGCACAAAGAATGCTTGTTCCGGCTTGGCACCTGCAAGGGCACCTGCTCTCCATTGTTTGATGAGAAAGTTCTCGATCATCGCCCTTACCCTCACCCAGGTGTTGGCGTCATTGGGTTCAAAAACCACCCATTCCGATCCCTTTTTGATTGATTCCTCGGCAAATATGAAGAAGCGGCGCACCGGCACATAACGCCATTCATTATCGTTACCAGCCAGGGTTCGGGCGCCCCATACCATCACCCCTTTACCCGTAAAATACCGTATTGCATTGATGGATTTACCGGAAGTCGGATCAACATTCAGAGACATCTGGTCTTCTGCAGAAATTTTTAACGTTGCCGCATTTACATAGGCTAAAGTAACATTCGCAGGCGCTTTCCACACGCCGCGGGATGCATCTACGGAGGCGTAAATACCGGCTACCGCCGATGACGGTGGCATTATGATCTGCAATCCCTGCAGCTGTTGTTTGATCAGGTTGTACAGCTCAGAATTTCCTGCCGGCAGCGGTGGCTCTACCGGAGAGGCAGGAATCACGGGAGATGGCTTCCGCAGATTGAGGCCGTTTACAACTGTTGGGGAAGGTGTCAGTGCTGGTCTGGGGTTCAGTATATAACCCAGGTCCAACCGCTTCGCGGGATCCGCATCTGTTGCAACTACACCATCAACTTGATACACGATCGTTACATCCGTATCGTCGAAACGATAGTTCAGTATGGTTTGTAGGTCAGGGAAGTATGCAGCACCATATTTCATCAGGTCAAGATTACTGCCGAGCGTAGCCGAATTTCTGAAATCTTCTGCCGAAGACCGGATGTCGTCTATTGTCTCGGCAGACTGCTTCACATCGATGATGGTGAATCTGTCCTGAAGGATAAAACACTGTGCTAATGCTTTATTGATTACGCCGTAATAGAGTGAAGATTCCATGGAAGGTCCATCTGGGAAAAGCAATAACGTTGGTTCGTCAAACTTCCCGATTTCTACAAGTCCGTCATTTAGCTTGTCCGCACTCACCCCGGCAGCATCATAGTGGGCCGCGGAAACAATATAGCAAGGGCCCCCGCCATTTGCGAAATACATCTGCAGTGCATAGTACATCCTGAATTTAGATCTTTTGGAAGGATCAATGGCCGCATTTATGGTCCGCGTACCGCCTGCGCTGCTGTCGGATATGGTTACTATTATGGCCTTCTCCTTTTCTGCCAGGCCAAAAAGCTGTTCATATTCCAGCAGCGACCCGATACGCTGTGGCTGGTTGCCAAAATCATTTCCGTTGAAACTGGATCTCTCCGTATATCCGATGAAGGCAGGAATTGCAGTTTCAACTTCTGCCACCGAAGGTGGAAATGTCGGAATTTCCTTAATGTAGACTCCGGGGGTTTTAAATACATCTGCCATGGCTTTTTATTTAAATGGTTATCAATATGTCAGAAAAGGTATCTGAACCTTCTGTTTTTATCAGATTCATGTCTGGATTTGGCAAATTTGCAATCACGACTTTGCCTTCGTGATCAGACAGCTTTATGCCACTAATGGGTTCTTCAGAAAAGGGGATTGCATTATTCGAAGTGGCAACGAATGTTCCCTCGGCTGAACCTCCCGGTACACTGAAAGCTAATGGTGATCCATTTGTTTTGGCGACACTTACCGAGCTGATTGCAGGATTAAACTTGCGCGTGACGATATATCGCCAGCGGGTTGCCCGATTGCTAAAGGGAATTCTATAGTGAGCAGTGACAATCGACTGGTCAGCCGCGAGAAACTGATAACCGGCGGCCAGGTCATGTTTATAGAATATTTCAATCACCCCATACATATCCTTCTGTTCACTTGCATCAATCGCATAGAAACGGCTCTTCTCCAGACCCTCAATTGAAAAACGAACGCTTCCATTCGACGCCTTATTCAAATCAAAAGAAAAATGGAATGCATTATTGTCCTTATCCAGCGTTTGGATCAACTTTTCTCCGCTATCCGTAAATAGCAGCTCAGCAGTTTGCCTGTCTGCCGTATTTTCCTGCTTATATGAAAAACTTCCATTCTTGAAAGGCAGTAGGTCCGCATCAGACACAGACTTAATTTCGCCATTGGCGACCAGCAGCGGAGCGTTATCCGCCGCTAGGTTATTACCGAGATTGTTAAAGTAATAATTGCTGCCGGCTGGCCGGAGCAGGTTTACGTTGCTGATGTTTTCAAACTGATAGTTATTGAGCTTAAGCAGGAAGCTAAATTTTGTCCCATCCGCCAACGGGCTCTTGATGATGTCTTTTCCGCCGGCTTCGGCTGCACGCGCATACACACTTCCTCCGAACGCAGTGCTTAGGAACCGCAGGCCCAGGGCAGACAGCAGTTTTGCACAGCTTGCCGAAGGCACTAAACTGAAGTCAGCGCTTTTGCCAGACTTATAGTAGCTGTGTGCAATCTCTATGGTAAAGAGTGCTTTGTATTTGATCTTTATCATCGTCAAAAGCTGTAAAAAATATCGTTAAAAGAGGAACGGCTATGTCAGTTGTCGGATATGGTAATTTCGGTGATCGGCGGGGCATCCATTTTCGGCTCGTGATCCACGAAGCTCATCGTCCTGATCTTATAGATAACGTTCGGCATATACTTCGCACCAAGTGCCGCCCAAAGGTTGTTTTGCTGTTCAAATGTGGTGGGATGAATCGTAACGATCAGCCGCCCGATCTTTTGCCAGGGCTTGTCATCGTCTACTTTGTTGTTCATATGAGGGAATTTGACAGTGTCAAACACCTGGTTCCCCTGGAAGAATGCGAGTACGTACGACAGGAGCCGCAAGGCTGTGGAATAGTTATTTGCAAATACGGAGAACAGCACATACGCGTTGATGTTCAATGGCGGATTAATCACCTGGATGCGGTCACCAACTTTTTGATAGCTGGACTGTGCATCTGCAATGCGATCTTCTTCCAGATTGACGAGCGTTAGGATCACCTTAGAAAATTCAGGCCCGTCAGTGGATACGCTGAAAGTACCATCGGGATTTACCAGTGATGAAATCAAGACAATATCTTCATTACCAAAGTTTGTGGCATCCTTCCGCTTCATGTATGCATTAAGCTCGCCCGACAGAAATTCAAAGGCTGTGCGTAGCATGAGACTGGGTTATTGAAGACAGCTCCCTGGCGTAAACAAATTGTCTGGCGGATGATATTTCCGGATTGAACATTAAGGTGTACCCACACTTTATAAGTTTCTCGTGATCGAAATGTGCGGTATGGGTTTCGACAATGATGATCAGAATATCCCGTAGGTCTTCGCTCCCGGCCGCTTCAAAAAGAAGTTCTTCATAGCCTTCCACATCTAACTTGAGGATGAACACCTTGCGGTCCAACTGTTTGATAAAGGAAAACAATCCTACCGCCTCAACAGTCAGAAACTCATTTGAATTTGGAACGGAACTCCAGCGCCCACTCCACTCGCTTTCATCCGGAGCATATAGGTCTAGAAATCCATCAGCAGTGGAGACCGCTTTGTTCCATGCTTCTATTCTACCAAAGCGCTGCGCGTTTTCTGTTAAATAAATAAAGCTGTCTGGGTTTGGCTCAAATGCAATGACATCCGCATGCACCAGGTATTGGGCGCACATGATGGAAAACGCGCCAATATGTGCACCGCAATCAATTACGTAGGTTGGTTCATCGGGTTCAAGTCCGGCAAACAAGCTTTTGATACAATACATATCCAGATCAATCACTTCAGGTATCACCCAGCGGTCATCATCTGTATCTTTTCGAAATGCAATTTCCATAAGGTCGCTCATCAGAATAAAATTAAGCCGGACTGTACGTATATTGTTCAACGGATTGAGACAATCGCAGGAGATAGCTAAAGAATGTCCGGTTATCTAGAATGTCCGCATCTTTGTTTTCGGACATATAACCACCCACCATGTTGGCCGAAAGCATGTAACAGTAGGATCGGGAATTCAGGTAAACAGAATGTTCCTGGTCTGTTCGCTGGGCGAAAAACGCCTCCGGATTGCTCCAGCACACTGGCTGGACTTCCTCCACATGCAGCTCGCACCAACTGGACGGCGCCACATCAAGAACAGAGGTCAGCGCTTTAGAACCCAGTGTCAGCCAGTCAATCGGACGGTTTTCCCGCAGAATGTCGCATACCAGGCTATAATAATCCTTCGCCAAGGTACTTCCCGGCGAAGCGCCCATTAGATTGTTGGTCACCTCACCAGAACGTTCGCGGTAGCCCACAAATTCATACCGGGCTAAAATGTTCGCCAATGGCAACAGTGATTTTAACACCAGGCAGTCCGAATCTACCCATAAACCGCCGTAACGTGCAAGCAGAAATGCACGGATAAAGTCTGCGCGATGCGCAACATAAAGACCGTTAATATCGATATCCAGGTCAACATCGCGAATCTGACTAAAACTTTCAGGGGTTAACAGATTGACGTTGAAGCCGTGTCTGAAAATGGTGTCGTGACAGCAACGAATCCATTCGGGCATAGGCCCTTCCCAATATAGCCAAAGCGACAGGTCAGATGATTGTGTTTCCATGGTCTGCATTAACGTATTTTCTGAAGAATTATCAGCGAGTCTGCGAGTCCGATCTCTTTATAATGTCCATTAAGCAGCAGCTGGTTAACGAATGCCTGAACATCCGGATAGTAGTCCGCATAGTCGTGAAAGGCAACATATCCATTCAAGACCACCAATGGTGAAAACCGGCGAAAATCCTCATTAACATTGATATAATCATGCAGACCATCGATGAGCAATAACGAAACGGACTCATACAGTTTGGTATCTGCGGAACGGGAGACAATGGATATGATCGTATTTGAGAGCCCGTGGTTTGAAATATTGAGGTTAAAGCGCTCAAGTGAGGGTGCGAAAACACACAATCCTTTTCCGGATGCACCTAAGATTCCATCATGGGGGTCGACAGCAAAAACCCTTATTTCTCCGGAGACAGATTGTGCAACTTTACCCAGCAGCACGGTTGCCTTACCATGAAAACTGCCGACTTCAACAATGTGCGCGTTGCGGAACGTGGCACAAGCCTTAACAGTTATGCTCAGGAGTAACTCAGCTTCCTGATCGCTCAGCCACCCTTCTATCTCCTGGATGGCGCTGATCAATTGCAAGGGTTGCAGTAAATACATACTGTCACCATTTTCCTGCACTTGTTTCCTGCCGGGATTGTAGTTGCCGAAGTATTCACGTGTACCCAGACGCAGGTCATGATTGTATTCGCGGGGCACCGGGTGTATCCAGTAAGCCTCCGGATCGTTAACGGCATCCTGGAGTGCCTGCTGTGAGTAGCTGGTCTGATAATTTACATAAGCACTACTGCAGGGGTTGCTACAAATTTCATATCCAAGAAGACGAACCATCGTCGGTAATATGATTTCTTCTGTTGCCCAGATCCGGGTACGCCCCATGATCTCCTGAAGAAGGGTATTCGTATTAAATTGTTTAACCAGGTCCCTGGTGGCATCATAGGTAAATACCGTCGATGGCCAGAATGACCAGTGTACAAATTTATTCGGTCCATCCGGAAAAGTATTCAGTAGCGGCTTCCACAAGTCGTACTCCTCGAAGGCCTGAATAGACGTCCAGACCTCACGGTTCTCCGCAGTCAGGCGTTCCGGCCGGTTGGAGAGCAAGCCGATGTTCCTTTTACCGGAAAGATATCCCGAAATAAACGACGAATAGCCGGGCTGTATGCTTAACTGATCGGAATCGACTATCGTCAAGGTTTCAAACTTGAAATTTGCAAGGGCAAAGGCCATGCAATCCAGTGCAAAATGATGCAGGTAGCCATGCTTTACCGGATAACTCTCCGGACACCATACCGCTCCAAAATCCTCGAGGGCTGAAATCCCGGGGCCGGGCTTAAAATTTCCACCTCCATTGAATAGTATAATTGTGGAAGTCGGATCATTATGGTGAAGATTGCGCACCATGTCGATCACGCATTCGAGACTTTCGTGTACCAGACAGGCATAGATGTTTGTGGTAACACAAGGACTTTCAGGGATGCTTATTGGTGTTTTCGTCTGCTTCGCCCGGTAAACGTCCAGATCATTCTTCATCATCCGTTCGATATCTTTAACCGGAAAGTGATGCCACCATTCCCCACTCGTTTCCTTTTTGCTGACGTTCTGATCGTGTATCATGTGAACTGACATGCTGATATCTTCTAATACCGTAACCTGACGGGGATCTGTGTTCCAGATAAATAACCCGTCTACGCCGACATTGATATTTTTGAATGTGTTATTTAGCCAATGGGCTCTGTAATAACAAAGTGAGCTACCGAGAAGCCATTTCCTTTGATCGGATGGATATTTGTATTCGTAGGCCTTATTGTTGAAGAAGTCATAGTACAACAAATTGTTCAGCCCGCAAACCTGAGTCTTTGCTTTTCGTAATTGCTCCACCTGGTAGGCAAGGCGGTGATTGGCATACCAGTCGTCATCGTCCCAATGGACAATGATGCTGCCGGAAGCGTTGCGGCATGCGAAGTTTAATTTTTCACCGAGGGTGTTTTTCAGGCCTAAGCGAAAATAGGTGACTTCAGGCCGATCGGGAATCAAATCTGCGACGCAATCGGAACCATCATCCACTACAATCAACTCCTTGTTGGGATAATCCTGCCGGAGAAAATAGCGGATCGCATGGGGAACAAACTGCCGCCGGTTGTAGGTCGGCATGACGCAGGATACAAGCGGTAGCCCTTCCATAATGAGTTTAAAGCTTCGCTTGAGGAGTGTCACAGTAGTGCACTCCGAATCAATTAAACTGTGAAATTCTGTAAAGTAACAGCCGATGATTATCACGCATCTGCTGTAGATTCTTTCCTAAAATTACACATATCCGACAGGCCCGGCAATAGCTAATTGTAGCTATTTTCCGAACAAACCCGACGCAAGGTTGAGGTACAGACTTCGATTGACAGCGACTGGTTTATTGACGTCAGACGAACGCCGACCCGCTCTTTACCACGTTTAGAAAACAGTTTGCCCCGCATTCCTGTAAATGGCCCGGCTACGATCATCACATCGTCTCCCTGGATCAGGTGTGGCTCTACTTCAAAAGCGACCTTTTCGAATTTCATGATATTTATCATTTCCTCATCCGACATTACGGCTGCTTTTCCCTCAAAAGAGACAAACCTTAGTATTCCTGCAATAGGTAAGACTTCGAAACGGGCCGTTTCGGTCGAGTTGATAAAGACATAGTTGGGGAACATCGGCACTTCAAATTCCTTCCTGCGATCACTCCACTGCCTGATCACTTTTTGAAGCGGCAGATAGGCCTGGATCTTTCGCCTGCTCAGTTCATTAAAGATCTTTTTTTCGAGGTTCGGAAACGTGTATATAATGTACCAGCTGGTTTTTGACGGGGTTACCATAATATCACATTTTGCAACGTCAATGCACACCATAAATCCGCTACTGGAACGTGGTAAACATCGGATCATCGAAACAAAGTTATACAGTTATCTTCTGCTGGTAAATAGCTAGAAATAGCTATTGTGTACCTCCCGAATGACTAAATCCTGTCTGTAAGCCTGGCAGAAAGATTTATGGTTATTCCTTCCTCAGCGGTAACTTTTCACCTCTTCAATTTCTTGTTCAATTCTCTTGTTTATGTCGATTTTAGCCCCGCTAAAAACAAAAATAGCAGTCTTATATTCCCTGGAATTCGGGTTGGTAATGGAGCCGCCGAGGATGGAAGATTTAAAGTAAGGACTGGTTTCCCTGAGTTCATCTGCTTCCTCACCATAGGTCTTGACGCGTACCAGGTTGGTGTATGTTTTGCTCAGGTCAAACCAGTTTACATAGTCGGCATTGAAAGATACCGCCTTAATTCCCCTTTTTGAATAGTAGTTGATGGCTCCCGCCTGCCCATAGTTGTCACAAAGGACGAGTGTGCGGGCCTTGTCCGGCAACCTGGAGTACATTTCATCTACTTTAGCGGCCAGCTCTTTCCAACCCAGCATATCTGCGAAATCCTGCGGCAGTTGGTGGTCTTTGCCATCTTCCCAGCGGAGTAATCCCAAACGCTTATACTGCTCCTGATTTTCTAAAATATAAGCCGGACTCTTATTGGGGAACACCACCTGGTACATGGGCAAAAAGACCAGAACAGGAATAACAATGGCAACTGGTTGCAAATATCTTTTCCAGTCGTCTTTCAGCAAATCCCCGAGGAACACAGATCCAAAGGCGATATAAACCGGATAAAGACCGATGGCATAATAATCTTTGCCCTTGAAATACAGGAATGCCAGAAGCGTAGCTATGAAAGACCAAAAGAAAAATCGAAAGCGTTGAAATGGTTTATAGCACAGCAAGGCAAACAAGCTTGAAATGATCACGAAAAAGGACCCGGCAAAGAAGAACACCTGCGACTCTAAAAATCCCAGCCTGTCGACATTAACGAGCTGAGTTTCCGCGAGCTCCTTGAAATGATGTACCACCGGAAAATGATTGTTGTACTGCCACAAAAGATTAGGAAAAACGAGAATAAGCGCCAGTAAAGCTGCAAAATACACGCCTTTTCGGGTAAGTATCTTCCGCTCCGACGTAATCAGAATAGCCGGAAGAAGTCCTAACATCAGAAAACCGATGTTGTACTTGTTTAAGAAACCGACGGCAAAAACAACTGCGCAGGCAACAAGCCATTTTAGCTTCGATGTATTTATGTATTTTATTAAAACATAGTAGAAGGTGGTCCAGGATAGCACATCCAATGAGTTTGGCTGGAAGAGTGTATTCAGTCTCAGTAAGACCGAAAACAAAATGCAGGTGGCACCTAAGATTAAAGCAAACAGGTTTCCTTTGAGTTCTTCTATGGTCTTCCAGACAACCACTAGAGTCAAGGCGCCAAACAGTGCAGGAAAAAACTTTATCCAGAAGACGGTTCCTCCAAGCATAAAGATCAGGGTAGAAATCCAGGAAGTCACAGGAGGTACAGATAAATAGCCCCAGGCCAAATGATGTGCCTGATCGAGGTGCAGATATTCGTCGCGTTGTAAGTCGTACTCCGCGCTTAAGAGTATATACTGCAGCAGAAATTTCAAGACGATGAACACCATTAAAAGCATCGTCTTTTGTGACATCAGGTGATTTTTGATCATTCCGTATTTGATATAGATAGTGCAACCTGGCGGGGAACGTTTAAGATCGCGTAACGTAAGAAAAGTTACAGCTTCACCGGCGGATTTCAAAGCGTTTACAGCCCGCAGACTTAAAAAAGCACGTGTTGTAACATCCTGCGGCCAGGATCATCTTATTACCAAAGCACACTATTCTTTTCAATCATGATTTCAAGATACTTCATTACTTCGCTCCTATTTGTCGGATCACTCTTCCCTATTTTTGCCAGCGCACAACATACCGATGAACAAGATGGAATAGATTCCTTTGTAATCGCCAGGATGAAGCAGAAACATATTCCGGCATTGCAGCTCGCCGTTGTGCGCCATGGGAAAATAGTAAAGCAGAAGACTTACGGGGTCGCCAACCTGGAACACGGGATACCTGCAACAGATAAAAGCATCTTTTCCATCAATTCCATTACCAAAGCCTTCGTAGGTGTAGCCATTATGCAGTTGGCCGAGGAGGGTATGCTGAAGATCTCAGATCCCTTGTCTATGTACATTGACAGCCTGCCTCCAACCTGGCAGAAATTAACCATTCAGCAAGTGCTGACCCATACATCGGGGCTCCCGGATATTCTCGACGCCAATGAGCAGGTGCTTGGCGATGGTGATGAACAACAAGCTATAAAGCAAGTCAAATCCCTACCGTTGGAATTTAAAGCTGGCGACAAATTCCGGTACAATCAAACGGGTTATGTCCTGATCGGGCAGATTATTACTAAGCTGAGCGGCATGCACTTTACCAAATTCATCGAGGAAAGACAGTTCAAAGCTGCAGGTATGCAACTAACCCGCTTTGGCGACTCTTATGACGTAATTCCAAATTCTGCCGGACAATACACCATGACCAGGTTTGTTGCAGGAGAGTTCGTCAGAAATGAATCGCCTGGTGTGGGCTATATGCAGTTTCCACAGTTTTTCAGAACAGCGGCAGGGATACTGTCAACAGCAGGCGACATGGCCAATTGGATCATCGCACTTCAGGGGGGCAAGTTGCTAAAAGACCAGAAAAGCCTGGAAACCATGTGGACGCCAGCGGCTTTAAACAATGGAAATATTGGTGGCTTTAATGCTTTAACAAATGGGTATGCACTTGGATGGCCAACAGTCTCCAGAGTGAGTCATCCCGCCCTCGGCCCGGTTGGCGGCGGTAGATCTGCATTGCTGCTATACCGCAATGACGATCTCTCCATTATCGTTCTTACAAATCTAATGGGCTCCAATCCGGAGCAGTTTATTGATGAGATAGCCGGACACTATATCCCCGAGATGCGCGAATCTAACGGCTTTGGCCTATCGCCGGCAGTACAAAAATTAAGGGTGCAGCTTCTGAAACACGGGTTCAATACTGCAGCCGCTACTGTAGATAAGCTGAAAAAAGCAGATCCAACGTACAAATTAGACGAGAAGGAGCTTAACGCCTGGGGCTACAAACTTCTGGGGCAGAAAAAACCAGCCGAAGCACTTTCTATCTTCCGGCTTAACGCAAGCTTATACCCGCAAAGTGCAAATGCGTATGACAGCCTCGGAGAGATTCTTGAACTTACCGGCGAGAAAAAAGAAGCAATTCTAAACTACCGAAAATCACTGGAGCTGGACCGGGAGAATTCAAACGCAGCAAACCGGATTAAAATTTTATCGGAAAAATAAGCACCCTTAATCCCGGTCTCTGGCATTCAGGAAAAGCAGTATGTAATAAAGCAGGGTGGCTACTGAACTTATCGCAGCAACGACATAGGTGCGGGCCGCCCATTTTAGGGCATCGGCAGCCTTATCATGTTCCGCAGGGGTAGTCATATGATTGGCCTCCAGCCATCTCAGCGCCCGGTTACTTGCATCATACTCGACGGGAAGGGTTATGAGCGTAAAAAGCGTGGTGATGGAGAACAGCACGATGCCAATTAACAGGATGGTCGGATTGGCACTGCCGAACATCAATCCCAAACCAGCGAGAATAATCCATTGAGATAGTTGTGAACTGATGTTGACAAGCGGCACAATCGCACTGCGGAAAGTCAGCATACTATATGCCGTTGCATGTTGCACGGCATGTCCACATTCATGTGCGGCTACTGCAGCGGCTGCAACGCTCCTGCCGGCGTAAACGTCTGGGCTCAAATTCACTGTTTTGTCGGCCGGATTGTAGTGATCCGTCAGCTCTCCGGGTGTAGATAGCACACGCACATCGTAAATTCCGTTGTCGTAAAGCATCTTCTCCGCGATCTCACTTCCACTCAACCCATTGCGCAATCCAATCTGACTGTACTCGGTAAACTTGCTCTTGAGCCTGTTGCTTACGATCAGCCCGACAATAAACATAATTCCCGCAATAACGTAATATCCCATTAATCCCATATCTTTCCTGATTTACCTACTTGTTAATGTCAACTATTAATACTCAATCTATAAGTTGACTTAACAAAAAGTATGCAAATCCCCCTTTTGACCTGTTCACTCCTTTACTTTCAAGAGCTGGAATGAAAAAATGACGTTTTTCATAGGATTGCTGCCGTTATTTCAGGATGTCGGCCGACCGGCATGCTGTTTGGGTTCATTTCATTTCAACAGGGATCATGCAAGTCGTTAATCTGATCCTGCAATCACCAGTCAGGAGACTAGATATAAGATACGCCACTTACCGCATTGATGGATTCAGAGTTGAAGAAGCCCCGCTAACGGCTTCTTCAACTTAGGCGTTCAAAAAGATTTTCAAAGCTTACTTTTTCGCCGGAACAGTCCAGAAATAAATGGTCGAGCCATCCACATCTTCTGTTCTATCAGGCTTCCAATCGCCCATATCAAATGCGTGCGATACGATTCTGGTACCCGGTTTCAATGCCAGAATCTTAGGCCGCAGCTGCATGTTTACTGTAGGCAGCAGGTACATCGTGATTACCGTTGCCTTGCTCAGATCTGTCTTAAAGAGATTGGCATTAACAAACTTCACCCGATCGGCAACGCCGGCAGCCTTTGCATTGGCGTTGGCTTCTGCAATGCGCTCCGGATCAATGTCAAAGCCTACTGCCGTAACGCCATATTGCTTGGCTGCTGCGACAACAATGCGACCGTCGCCACATCCAAGATCGTACAGTACATCTCCTTTCTTTAAATTTGCCATTTTCAACATCCCATTCACAACATTAGGACGGGTAGGCACATAAGGCACGTCCAACGATGGCCTTTCCTGTGCATGGAGCGTCTGAAAGGCACAAATAAAAACAATCATTAAGCTGGTTAGCACTTTTTCTGGTTTCATGTTTTTCTCATTTAGGTTAGATAATCTGTTTATTGGGTTTTTCTTGAAAAATCAGGAGTATGAAAAATCCGATGATTAACACCGCGATGCCTGCGAGTGCGCCGACACCGGTGTACATCACGCTCGAATACAGCAGGTAGCCACTGCTCAAACAGAAAATGATCGGTGTAAGCGGGTATAAGGGAACGCGAAAAGGTCTGTGTACCGCGGATTCCTTTCTTCGGAGCACAAACAACGCAATGCCAACAAGTAAGAAAAAAAACCAGAATACAGGCGCCGTGTATTCCACGATGGTCTGAAACCCCTGCCGCGTAAAAAGACCAAGACTTATAAGAAACAGGGAAATGAGACCCTGAATAAGGAATGCATTCACCGGCCCGGATGTCTGACTGTTCCACTTGCCAAGTACCCGGAAAGAGCGGAAATCCCTGCCCAGGGCGTAGTTCGTGCGGGCGCCGGTAAAGATCGTTGCGTTGACCGAGGTTAATGCAGAGATGGCAACGAGGATTCCAATCAGCCAAACGCCGGTAGAACCCCAGACAAGTTGCATCAGATCTACACCAACCGCTTCAGAACGGGCCATAGCTGCATGCCCCAGTGCCCTGGAGAAAGCAATGTTCACGAGAAGATACACCACCGTTATAATGGTAATGCTGCCGACCAGGACCTTCACCATTCCCTTACGGCCAGCCTTCAGCTCCGCTGATATGTATGCGGCCTCGTTCCACCCGCCGAACGTGAGCAGCACAAAGACCAGTGCAAGTCCCAGGGCACTGTCGGTCGCCGGACCAGCTGACGGTACTGCAGCTGTATCTGCCTGTGCGGGCGCAAGAAACAGACCCACAACAACGACGAGCAGTGCGCCGCTTACCTCTGTAATCGTGAATATCTTTTGTGTCAGGGTACTTAAGCGGATCCCGGCAATGTTCAAACCCGTAAGTACGATCACCACCAGGGCTGCATAAATCACAGCGGAATGGGTACCGAGCCGATACACCTGGCTGATATAATCCCCAAAAATAAACGCGAGAATGGCGATGGAGCCGGTCTGGATGATGCTCATCCGGGCCCAGGCAAAAAGAAATGCAGCCCGCTTGCCATACGCAAGGCTGAGAAAATGATAATCGCCTCCCGCATTCGGAAATGTAGTACTGAGTTCCGCATAGCACAATGCGCCGATCAGGGAGACCACTCCTCCAAGAATCCAGGCAACTAAAAACATAGTGTCACTTCCGGTGTTTGCAGCGACAAGCGACGGTGTCCTGAATATCCCTGCTCCAATCACGATCCCAACAATAATGGCCATAGCATCAGAAATACTAAGCTGTTTGCTGGGATGATCGTGTATAGTCGTGTCTTCAGCCATTACAACCTGTTTTTAAAGTCAGACCTGAATAACTTCAAGTTACACATTAAATCGCAACATCAACCTACAAAGTGCTGTTGCACAATAGATTGTGAAACACCCGCACAGATGCGTGCTGTTTACCTCTGAATAACTTTACCTGAGCCGCTGATCGAAGAATCAATCATCGGGTTGCCGGTGTAATAGACCGTGCCACTTCCGCTAATGCTTACCCTTAAGCTTTCCTGTGGAGCAACCATGACATCTCCGCTGCCCGATATCTTAACGTCAGCGCTTCTGCTGCGTAGCCTCTGAACGTCTGTTTTTCCCGATCCCGAAACAGCAATGGAAACCGAACCTGCTTGCATCGGGTCTGAAACTTCCAGGTGTCCGGAGCCGCTCGAGCGGAAATCAATAGACTCCTGGAGCGGAAATGCGCCACTGACGGATACCTGCCCACTGCCGCTCATTCCAACACCGCGGATTACCGGCAGGGTAACGAATACTTCAATGTCATCATCGCTCACCTGAAAATCTTTGAAACCAAGGTGCAATTCCTCCCCTTCAACGTCCGTCTTGAAATGAGGGATCAGGTTATCTGAACCCCGAAGCTGAACCTCAAAATCCGGCCCGTAGCTAATGTGCACCCGGTTGGATCCACTGGACGCCACCGTGGTAAAAGGCTTAAGCGTGCGCGTTTCACTTACTTGTTTGCCACTGCCACTGATCCGGTCTTTTGTACATGACGCACAAAACACCGCGAACATAAAAATCAACAATTGTTTTTTCATAAAGCCTGTTGTTTAGGAATACACAACGCGCTGATCTAAAGCATGATTCGGCTCATCAGCACGTTCTTCTCACTAGACTACTTCCAGGAGGGAAACGTTACAGAAAAGTTCATTTTTTTTCTTCAGGTCTGTGCAGAAGGCACAAAAAAGCCAGCTTCTGGAAGCTGGCTGAACCTTGTTTTTAGGCGGCTGACGTTTCAGGGTGTCTGACATCCCCATCGTAACGCCCGGGTACAGGCTCGTATCCCTGGGCCTTATAACCAACTTCAGACGTAAAATAACCCAACAGGGTGAGCTGTTTCATCATTGAAAAATAGTGGTCTGGAATTGACTTTTTCAGGTAATTCGGCTTTCCACCTGCCTGCGAAGCTTTTTCTTTCTCAAGTTCCTGCTGTTTCAGCAGTTCATTTTTCTTCTTGTATTCCTTCACCTCGTCATCAAGTTTCACCAACACCTCCGTCCTTTCTGCAGGGCTGCATTTCAGGAACGTCTTGCCTTTTATTTTGTTACTGTAATCATCTATCTGCTCTAAACCAGATAAAAAGACCTCCTGATCCTCCGGTGCGTAACAGTCCCGCACCATCACCTGCATAAACTCACCGACTTTCGCCGCTTTCGCCCCGCCAGATTTAGCTGTGGCAGGAAGTATAGTCTCCCCGATCTCGTTCAACAACAAGACCTGATTTTCATTTAACACAAAATCGGCGGCAGCCTGAGTGCTGCTTTTGCAACCACTTAGAAATAGATCGCCACCGATAACAGATACCCCAAGTATGAGGGCAACCCGTGATATTGCATCCCGTCTGTTCATATCTTATATTAAAACTTTAAATATTACCTTTTTTCAATTCATCCACAGCAAAGTTGCAGGCTCTTGCCGTTAAAGCCATATACGTGAGGGAAGGGTTTACACAAGAAGAGGATGTCATACAAGCTCCATCGGTAACAAACACGTTCAACGCATCCCAAACCTGGTTGTTTCCATTCAACACAGAGGTCTTTGGATCCCTGCCCATCCTTGCGGTTCCCATCTCATGAATCCCGTGGCCCATGGCATGACCATTGTCCCATGTTTTCACGTTTTTCACACCACCGGCTTCCAACATATTGGCCGCCTCAGCCGCGATATCTTTCCGCATCTTCAGCTCATTATCTTTCAGCTCGGCATCCATCGATAACACAGGTAATCCCCATTTATCTTTCTTACTCTTATCCAGCGTAATTTTATTTTCATGATAAGGCAGGATTTCCCCGAAACCCGTCATCCCAACACTCCAGCCCCCTGGTTCAGTCAGGTGGTCTTTAAAATCGCCACCGATATTCAGTTCAGCAACCTCCCTGCTCCAGGCGGTTCTGCTGGCACTTCCCTGATACCCAAATCCGCGTTTATAGTCGCGCTTGTCTCCGTACAAATTGGTAAACCTTGGAATATAGATGCCGGTCGGGCGCCGTCCATATACATAATGATCATCGAAACCCTCTACACTTCCGGAGGCACCAATGTTGTAATGATGATCCATGATGTTGTGTCCAAGCTCACCACTGCTGCTGCCCAGACCACCGTCCCAAACATCCGTAGCGGAGTTCATCAGCACCCAGGCAGAGTTTAAAGCAGATGCATTAACAAACACGATTTTGGCATTGAACACGTAGGTCTGGTTTGTTTCTGCATCCAGAATCTCTACACCCGTTGCACGTTTTTTATCTTTATCATATAGTATTCTGGTAACGATACTCCATGGGCGGACAGTAAGGTTCCCTGTAGCCAATGCGGCTGGCAACGTTGAAGATTGTGTACTGAAATATCCTCCGAACGGACATCCTTCCCAGCAGCGGTCTCTGAACTGACACTTGGTCCGTCCGGGGATGGCGGCTGTAAGATTGGCAACCCTGCCGATAAACATATGCCGTTGATCGTTGTAGTGTTTTTTGATTCGTGCAGCAATATCCTTCTCTACGAAGTTCATCGGCACCGGCGGCAGGAAATGTCCGTCCGGTAAATGTGCTAAGCCTTCTTTAGACCCACTGATGCCTGCAAATTTTTCCGCATACTCGTACCAGGGTGCAATATCTTTATACCGGATCGGCCAGTCTACCGCAACCTGCTCTTTGGCATTCGCCTCAAAATCAAAGTCGCTGAACCGGTAGCTTTGTCTTCCCCACAATATAGAACGTCCGCCCAACTGGTAACTGCGCCACCAGGTAAATGGTTTAACTTCGGTGTACGGACTTTCCTGCTCATTCACCCAGCAATCCATTACAGCTTCATTGGCTGCCCAGCCGCGGTGGACTACAGGATAGTTTTTCTGCTGTTCTTTGGTTGTTGTACCGCGATGTTCAGCCTCCCAGGGCTGCTTGGTGCCGTATTTGTAGTCTTTGATGTGTTCATAATTACGTCCCCTCTCCAGCATTAACGTTTTTAATCCTTTCTGGGTTAGTTCCTTTGCAGCCCAGCCGCCGCTGATACCTGAACCGATGACAATTGCATCGTACGTATTGTTCGCCATTCTAATATATTTAAGTTGGATTTTACTTGGTTAGGTAGCTAATTTAACATTTTAGGTCGTCATGCCAAACTATACCGCCTCTTTTTTCCAGCCGTATGTTGATACTACCCGGGTTTACAGGTAATTGTCTTTACAAGAAGAAGTAAATTCATCCTTCCAATCGTTAAACGAGTGTTTTAAATTTATAAAATACCCGCGGAGACTTGCAAGAAAAAGAAGTGAGCAAATTCTGCCCGGGCAAATTGCATTTCTGATCCAGACACTTAAAACGCCAGCGATTATGCCTAAAGCCGTAATGTTAATCCAGGACAATATTGATTGCACCGAAATCATGCGGTCGATCTTGGAAGAAGAGGGACTGCAGGCGATATGCCCGGGGTCAGATCAGGA
This sequence comes from Bacteroidota bacterium, assembly GCA_029851965.1. Taxonomy (GTDB): domain Bacteria; phylum Bacteroidota; class Bacteroidia; order Sphingobacteriales; family Sphingobacteriaceae; genus Pedobacter. The sequence continues at coordinate 20,437 of JARKUW010000095.1, forward strand.
GATCATCAACCTGCCGGAATATGACCTGCTTATTATCGATGAATTTTTCCGAGGTAAGACCGGCTGTGAGATCTGCAGCATACTAGAAGCAGCACGTGGTAAACCGGTTATACTTACCTCAACAGGAATAGGTCTCAACACTTTCTCTAAAGACTGTAATGCTGACGCCTACCTCCCCAAACCTTTCGACATCAATACCTTCATAGGCATAGTCAAAGAGCTGCTCCAGTTGCAAAGCGAAAAACACGGGACACCTGTGTTATAATTACCTCTTTTCACATTCCTGAAAACCAGCGTTCCATTTGAAAGTTATCTCCCGTATATCTGAAAATGAACGTTATGGCAACACAAACAAAATATGCGCTCATTACCGGTGCAACAAGCGGCATCGGTTACGAACTTGCGAAGATCTTTGCAAAAGAGAACTACAACCTGGTCATTGTAGCCAGAGACACAGAAGCTTTGGACCGCATGGCCAATGAATTTAAGTCGGAGTTCAATATTGATGTGGTCCCCCTCGCAAAAGACCTCTTCAGGAGAGAAGGTCCCTTTGAATTGTACGAAGAAGTTAAAAGCAGGTCGATACACATCGATGTCCTGGTAAATGATGCCGGGCAGGGCCAATATGGCGAATTCATCGAAACGGACATTTACCGGGAAATCGACCTCATTCAGCTGAATATTGTGGCTTATGTTGTCCTGACAAAGCTCTTCCTGAAAGATATGGTCGTAGCAGGTGAAGGCAAGATACTCAACGTCTCCTCCATCGGCGCGGAAATGCCTGGTCCGTTACAGTCTGTTTACCACGCCACGAAAGCCTTTGTCACCTCTTTCACTGAAGCGATCAGAAGTGAGAACGAAGACCGTAACATCACCATTACGGCACTTGAACCCGGCGTGACAGACACCGACTTCTTCAGAAAGGCAAATCAGGAAGATGCGAGGATGGTTAAAGAAGGCGACCTTGCCGACCCGGCGAAAGTGGCCCGCGACGGCTTTGATGCGCTCATGTCGGGTGATGACAAAGTTGTATCCGGACTTATGAACAAGGCGATGGTAGCGGGCAGCAACATCATGCCGGACAGTGCAGTGGCGAACGCGATGCACAAAGGAATGGAGCCTTCCGACAAAGATTGATCCGACAGACGAATTGAAAACGCCCCAAAGGTAGCTTCCTTTGAGGCGTTTTCATTGCAGCATGGGGCGTTCTGGAAGAACACCTTACGCCCTGCGACCTGTTAAAGACGCTCCGTAGAGCTTTCTTGTCCCGGATCCAGGTGTTCCGCTTTAACCTCGGTACTCCGCAGCGTTTCACGTATCGTCTCCTGATGCGCTTCTGTATCCTTACGAATCGTTATTTCTTCTACAACGCGGGCTTCTTTCGTGACTACGGGGACTTCCGCGTGCGCAATGATCTCGAAGTGCTGCTCTTTAAAAGCATCTCCATCTGCAGCTGTTAACGGGCGGTTGACTGGTGTACGCTCAATTGACACCTGTTCCCTGGTCAGATCTACAGAACCTTCCACCTGGCGTTCAACAATTCTGCTGGAAATGCTGGCACGCCCCGTTTCAACTTGTTTTTTTCCAATCTCCAGATGTTCTTCAACCACCGGAAGTTTGCCCGTATTGTAAAACTTATCTTCATCGAAATGCGGATGGCTATAAAAATCCTTGCCAGCCTCCGGTGTCGTACCTTCAAATATATTGCGGATTTCGCGCGCTGTTTGCAGGGTAAGTGCCCCTTTCTTATATTCAGGGAGCTGGTTCAGCTGCACTGCGTTGACATTGGGCAACACCACCACTTCGGCGTCCGCCTTCAGGTCAGCGATAC
>JARKUW010000100.1 GCA_029851965.1 Bacteroidota bacterium
ACAACCACGATCTTCCTTATGAGCTTCCGGTGAAACCTTCACCAAACCTCAATACACAGCAGTCCATCATGCTCTACCCTACGCTTTGTCTGTTCGAAGGAACCATTCTAAGCCAGGGCCGCGGAACGCAATTTCCTTTCTCCGTGCTCGGTGCGCCGGCTCTGAAGGGTAAATACAAGTTCTCTTTCACGCCCAAAAGCATCAAGGGCATGGCCGAAACACCCTTACACCAGGACCAGCGTTGCTATGGGCTCGATCTCCGAAAGTATGATATTGCAAACATTAGAAACGAAAAAACGTTAAACATCAAGTGGCTTATCGAATTGTACAAAGCTTACCCGAAAAAAGCAGACTTCTTTAACAACAAACTAAGTAAGCAGATGGGTAATTTCGACAAGCTTGCGGGTGTAACGACCTTAAAGCAACAGATTATCGCCGGTAAGTCAGAGGCAGAAATCAGGGAAAGCTGGGAACCAGGGTTGAGCGCGTACAAAGAAACGCGCGACAAGTACCTGCTGTATCCGTAAACAGCATCCAACTATGCCTGATGAAGCCTTTTACGAGGCTTCATCAGGTTAACAACCAATATAACACGGAGGAAAAAAGACATGAACAACGCACCTAAAGAGAAAAACGAAAGACCAAGCAGCAATTTTCAGGAAGAAGCGCCGAAAGGCAAAGTACCTTCCGGAGACCATGTGGTGAAACAACCTGAAGATAAAGACTACACTAAAGATGAGCCCGATTTTAAGGACATCGCCAAAAGAAAAGAAAATCAGGAGCAACCGGTGAACCCGATTAAAACCCCTCCTTCTTCTTAACGTCCTTTTGCGCTTGTTTTAAGAACTTCATCAGCACCTTTTCATCATTTTCCATAGCTGCAATGCTATTGGGCTTCTCGGTATGTACCTTCTTCAGGTACTTGCCGAGTTCATCATTTTCAAAGGCCTCCAGCAACAGTGGATATACATAGGAGCTCTTACACACCGCCCTGGTATTCCCAAGCTTACTGGCAACACAGTCCAGCACCTGCAAAACCACCTTCTTTTTCTTGATCACCTCGGTCGGGTCCATACAACAGATCGCGAGCTGCCGCAATGCCTCCAGGGTTCCCCCCCAGGTACGGAAATCTTTCGCTGTAAAATCACTGCCGGTGATTTCGCGGATGTAGTTGTTGATCTTACCGGAATCCACCGAGCGCCGTTCGTTGCCCTTGGTATAATACTGGAACAGCTCCTGCCCGGGTATCTCCTGGCATTTCTTAACCAGTTTGGACAAGGATTTATCGTTCAATGTGATGTCGTGCTTGACGCCCTTCTTACCCACGAAGCTGAGCGTAACCTTATCCCCGTTAAATTTCGCATGCTTGTCACGCAGGGTACTCAACCCGAAGCTGCCGTAGAGTTCCTTATAGGTCTCATTTCCCACCCGGATGAGTGTCTTTTGCATCACCTGTACACAGATCGCCAACACCTTCCTTTCGTCGAGCTCCTTCCGTCTCAGGTCCTTCGCAATCAGCTTGCGGGCTTGCGGCAATGCCTTTCCAAATTCCAGTAACCGGAAATACTTGCTGTCGGACCGTCTGGATGTCCATTTCGGATGGTAACGGTATTGCTTTCTTCCAGCGGCATCGATGCCCGTTGCCTGCAGGTGTGCATTCTTTTTCTTTGCAATCCAGACGTTTGTCCATGCGGGTGGCAACACCAAAGCCTTTATCCGTTCGAGCTGCTTCTCGTCGGTAATGGGGTTGCCATTTTTATCTTCATAATTAAAGTTTCCCGGTGTCCCCTTTCTGTAAATACCTGGGGCCTGGTCGGTAATGTATTCCAGTCCGCTTAATTTGATCTCTTCCTCCGTCTCGACCATATGTTTTGGGAAAACTCCGTTAAATTTTTAGTTATTTTGCTTTAAAAACACAGGATAATGAGAATAGTTTTCATGGGTACGCCCGATTTTGCCGTCGCCTCATTAGATGCATTGGTGACCGCTGGCTTTGATGTGGTTGCGGTGGTTACCGCAGCAGATAAACCGGCCGGGCGTGGCCAAAAACTGAATGAAAGTGCCGTAAAGAAATACGCCGTGGAAAAGGGTATTCCCGTTCTGCAGCCACTAAAACTAAAAGATCCGGAGTTCATCGAACAACTAAAGGGCTACCAGGCAGACCTGCAGGTGGTGGTTGCTTTCCGCATGTTACCAGAAATGGTCTGGAATATGCCCGCAAAGGGCACCGTGAACCTTCATGCTTCCTTACTTCCAAATTACCGCGGTGCGGCACCGATAAATCATGCCATCATCAACGGAGAGACCACCAGTGGTGTCACCACGTTCTTCCTAAAGCACGAGATTGACACCGGTGATGTGATCTTTTCTGAAACCGTTGCCATAGGACCGGATGAGACTGCAGGGGAACTGCACGACAAGCTGATGGAAACCGGGGCAGCATTGCTGGTCAAAACGGTAAAAGCCATCGAAGACAACGCATATAACGAACAGCCACAGGTGCAGTCGGCCGACCTGAAACATGCCCCGAAGATCTTTAAAGAATTTTGTGAAATCGACTGGACGCAGCCCGTTCAGCAGATTCATAACCTGGTCCGCGGACTAAGCCCCTACCCAACCGCCTTTACCAAACTGCAGGGCAAGAACCTTAAGGTTTTCAAAGCCGCTATAGAACATGGAACACCCGCAATAGCGGCCGGCGAATATGAAACAGATGGAAAGAGCTACCTGAAGTTTGCCGCTCCGGATGGCTACTTAACGCTGACCGACATCCAGTTCGAAGGCAAGAAGCGCATGAAAATTAACGAGTTTTTAAGGGGAATGCGGCTGTAATCAGACCACAGCGGCGTTCAGCAGACCGCTGAGCAGCTTTGCATTCTCGTTGAAGTACCGCTTGCGGCCGTAGCCCATTACCCAGCGGATACCACCAACGGCATTGCTGACGAACACCTCCTCCGCTTCTTTGAGCACTTCCGGATTGAGCTGCGCTTCAATGATCTCGATGTCCTTGCTTTTGGCCAGATCCATCACAACGCTGCGCATCACACCGGAAACGCAGCCCTCGGTAAGTGCCGGCGTGTAGATTTGCTTGCCGTAGACCACAAAAACATTGGAGCTCATGCTCTCGCATAAGAAGCCGTTCTGATTGAGCATAAACACATCATCCAGCTTGCGCTGCTTTTTATAAAGACCTGCCATCACATAGATAAGGGCATTGCTGGTCTTATAATTCGAGAGCATATTGACCTGTTTGGTCAGCTCATCATACACGTCGATGATCAGTCCTTTCTTGTTCAGCTGGTAGTCGCCTTCTGCCAGTGGCGAGGATTCCAGCACATAACTCGACTTGTTCGTATCCGGCGTATACAGGCCCTCACCTTCCCGGTATACAGAGAGGCGGAAGCGTGCATTACCTTTGTATTTATTCTTTTTCGCAAGCTCAGCAGTCTTGTGCTTCAGAAAATAATCATCCAGCAAGGTGCCGCCGTCCATTTTCAATGCTTTCATACCATCCTGCAAACGACCGGCATGTTGCTCGGCGAACTTCAGTTTTCCATTACACATGCGCATGGACTCAAACAGGCCATCGCCATATTTGAAACCCCGGTTTGAGACAGAAAGGACCGGTTGATTTGCTAAAATAAACTCATCGTTGTGTAGAATGTATTGCTGCATGTATTATTGTGGCTGTACGATATAATTTCTCCATTTTTCCAGCACTGCATCAAAATCAGGAGGCAGTGGGGCTTCAAATTCCATGTATTCTTTTGTTGTAGGATGAATAAACCCTAGTGTCTGTGCATGCAGCGCCTGCCTCGGCATCATATCGAAACAGTTTTGCACATACTGCTTGTATTTTGCAAACGTCGTTCCTTTTAATATCTTATCACCGCCGTAGTTCGCGTCATTGAACAACGGATGGTGGATATGTTTCATGTGCGCACGAATCTGGTGCGTACGGCCGGTTTCCAGCTGGCAGCTGATCAGGGTCACATAACCCAAACGCTGAAGTACCTTATAATGTGTTACCGACCACTTACCTTTTTCTTCGTCATCGTAAACATCCATGATGATGCGGTTCTTGGCACTGCGCCCTACATAACCCTGAACGGTGCCATCTTGTTCTATATCTCCCCACACCAGGGCAAGATATTTCCGCGTGATGGTGTGATCAAAGAACTGTTTCGCCAGCTTGGTCATGGTGATTTCGTTCTTGCTGATCAGCAGCAACCCAGAAGTATCCTTGTCGATCCGGTGAACCAGCCCGGGGCGCCCTTCATTGCCGGGCAGCTGTGGCAGCTGCTCAAAGTGAAAGGCAAGTGCATTCACCAGTGTGCCATGGTAATTGTTGTAACCGGGGTGTACCACCATACCTGCAGGCTTATTTACGACCAGCAGATCGGCATCTTCATAAACGATATTCAATGGAATATCTTCCGGATAAACTTCCGTATCCCTTGGCGGATGTGGAAAAACGATGGAAATCTCGTCCGCCGGCTTCACCTTGTAACTCGATTTTACGGTATTCTGATTGACGAGGACGTTGCCGGCATCAATAGCATTTTGTATGCGGTTCCGGGATGCGTTTTCAACACGCGCCATTAAGAATTTGTCTATTCTCAGCAGCGATTGACCTTTGTCAACGACAATATTGAAGTGTTCATATAAATCCTGATCCTCGACATCCTGCACGCTATTGGTATTTTCCATTTTGCAAAACTAATCTTTAGCAACTACATTATTACAAAAGATTGCCGTGTGTGGAGTTAAAATACCCGCAAAGATTATCAAATTGTTAAACTTCAGGGACAACCAGGCCGACGCTATTCTTGTCCGGAAAGCGTTTTATTCAGCCGGCATATATCTTCGGGTTTGCGTCGGGTTTCAGACGGGGTTGGGACGTGGTTGGAACGGGGTTGCTTCGGATCCCGACCGAAAGAAGCCCGTAGCAATCCCGACTGAACCCCCACCCGACTCCGATTGAATTCGAACCCTGGCGGCCAGCATCAAGGATTTCTGGTGTTCCCCAGGGATAACATATATTTGCGGCATGTTTACGAACCTGAATAGCCCGGTTGAAAAACTGGAACATCCACTGCTGACCCAATTGTGGGTAAAGCGCGATGACCAGATCGACCCCTACATCTCCGGAAATAAATGGCGTAAGCTGAAGTATATCCTGGCAGAGGCGGTGGAGCACAAAAAGAAACACCTGGTAACGTTCGGAGGCGCCTACTCGAACCACCTGGTGGCGACGGCCTCTGCCGCTGCACGGGCAGGGTTCAGCGCTACTGCGTTCGTAAGAGGAGAACCAGTGAACAACGAAATGCTGTTGCTTTGCCAGCTTTTCGGCATGGATCTTAAGTTCACAGACCGGGAATCGTACAAAGATAAGAACCTGCTTTTTGAGCAGCATTTCGGGCAGGACGAGCAGGCCTGTTTTATCGACGAAGGCGGCGCCGGTCCGGCAGCTGTAAAAGGCTGCGCGGAGCTGATCGGCGAACTGCCGGAGGATGTTGATCATATCTTCTGCGCTGCCGGTACGGGTACAACAGCTGCAGGGTTGTTGCAGGGTATCCGGGAACGCGGCCTGAAGACGAAGCTTCATGTGGTACCGGTTCTGAAAGGCCCAGGCTACATTAGCGCTGAAATCGGGAAATATGTGGAGGTAACGGATCAGCTTATTGTGCATGAAGATTACCATTTTGGTGGCTATGCGAAAACGACACCCGAGCTGCTGACGTTCATGAAACAGTTTATCGCCAGGCATGGGGTGCTCATTGACCCGGTATATACCGCAAAACTATTCTACGCGATTGAAGATCTGGCGCAGAATCAGGCTATTGACAAAGACTCAAAAGTGATGGCCATCCATACTGGCGGCTTGCTGGGCATCTGGGGAATGAAAGACAAGTTGTTCGGATAAGTGAGTACCGTTGGAAATATCAAAACCCAGACCAGCATGTATTACCTTTCTACAATTAATCGTATCTTATCACGAGCTAAAAACGTGGTGTCTTCATCATCAGCTTATAGCTAACAAAAAGCAATGAATACTGGCTATGGGGAGGTTTATAGCTCGAAATTGTTTATACTGTTAAAGACAAGATCATACGACTTTGAGCAGAAATTAAACATACCAGTCATTTTCAAATAGAGACGAAGTTAGAACGCTATCAATACCTTAGGAGCAACAATTATCAGGATTACAACTTTTATAGTGAGGGACCGAAAGGTTATATCAGCAAAATCGTAACTTTTACTATTATCCCCAATACAGACCCTCCTGTATATAATTTAGCCCTTGGTGACGTGAGTGCGGATACCGGTGAGCTAAATGATACGGTCGTTAGCAACAACGGAGACAGCAATATTGTTCTTGCTACTGTGGCCAACATTGTTTTAGAATTTTGCAATCATCACGGCGATAGTTTTATCTATGCAAGAGGAAGCACTTCTTCGCGTACTCGATTGTACCAAATGGGGATAGCAGGTTCATGGGAGGAAATTAGCACGGGTTTTGAGGTATATGGGTTGAAAGACAATGTTTGGCAGGATTTTAAGCCGTACAGCGTCAATTATGATGCTTTCTTGATTAAACGGAAGTAATTGGGTAAATTTGATTATCACTAAGAAAGACAATATGGCACTAATATCTAAGAACATCGAGGTTAAAAGAGGTTTTGGCGAAGGTATTGAGAGTAGCCAGGTTAGAAGCCATGCAAACGACTCCTATGTGGTGAAAAAAGTAGAAGAGGCAACCAAGACCATCCAAAAAGTGGGGCTTCCCAATCAAAAAAAGAAGTAAGTATTAAATCCTTATTCCAACACCAACCTGTCTTCAAGTAATGCAAGATCGGCCTGCGAAGCATATTTGTTCCCTGGCAGTTCCGCCGGCATGCATATTTAAGTTCCCGCCACAGCGTATACATAATCTTCGGTGTGAAAGGATCAGTCTAATTTAGTCCCACATCACTTTCCTTTGTGGAAAACCTGGCAGTATTGACTCTTTAAAGAAACAACCTTTACATGTGGAGACAATTCCTACCGTTTTTATTTAACAGTTTTCTTTTTTTATTGATCGACGGGTACCTGTATAAAGCACTTCAGCGGCTTCCGGCATTGCACAAAAGACATTTGGGTTTTCGTAGGATCTGGTGGAGCTTGTCTGCCTTTGCTTTGATCAGCTTATTCCTGATCATGTATGGTAACCTGAACAAGTTCTCGGAGACTATATTTTCCGCCGTCCCATTGGTCTTTCTGATCGCCAAACTTACACTGGTCCCTTTTCTCGTCATCGATGACATCAAACGTTTAATCACCGGGCTGACCTCCAGTGTTTTGAAAAGGTCAGAAAGAAAGGAAGAACACACTGAACCCACATCGGCTAAAATGCCCCGATCAACCTTTCTTGTTCAGGCAGGCCTGGTGGCCGCCGCGGTTCCTTTGTCTGCCTTAACAAAAGGGATCATTTCAGGCGCCTACGATTATCAGATTAAAGCACCACTTGGAGTCTATTCGGTGCTTGGAAATCACGACTATGGTGATTATCATTTTAACCGGTTCCAATTCGGGCAGTCCGATCGATTTTCGAAGGAGGAGAACTTTAGACATATCCTACAAACCCATAAAAACATGGGTTGGGATCTGCTATTGAATGCGCACAGGAAAGTGAAGATCGACAATGACGAGATTGCCATTATAGGCGTAGAAAACTGGGGCCTCAACAACAAGAACAACTACGGGAAGCTGGA
>JARKUW010000105.1 GCA_029851965.1 Bacteroidota bacterium
CAGCCCGATTCGAAGTTTATCCGGGGAATTTGCATTGGCCCCCTCGATCGGCCTCAGGTACACGAAAGGATGGATTTAATTGAAATCAAAACCACGTTTACCCTCGGGCTCTGCATCTGCCCAGGTGACCGCCTGGAAGAAACCAAGTGACAGCCGGTTGTTCACATTCCAGTCTATATAATGCATCGCATTCCACTTTCCTCTTGCACCCAGCCGTCGGTCCTCCGTAAACCGTTCCGCACCGTTATCCAGCATATAGGAGAAAATCGTTTGGTAGGTCACGTTGCCGACTGTGGCCCGAAGTCTTACAAAAGAATAGTTGCCTGCAACATCAGAAAGCAGCATAGACCGGTACCCATCCCCAATAAAGTTTTTATCGTACCCCAGGGCGAGGTTTAAATACTTGTTGGGCGAATACGACACCAGTGCGGTCACATAAGCCCAGTCTTTCACCCTTCCATCCAGTTTACCCGACATCTCGCTTGGCACCACCTGGTTGGAGTCTATGAACTTCGTTAGATAGTTTGCAAACACGGCCTGATTTTCAAAACCATTGGTATAAAAGGAGAACTTGTCGCCTATCGTACCGCCGATCTGGTATCCGCGGGTATTCTTCCACGTCGCTTTTTCTTCATTGAACTCCCTTCCGATTTGAAAGTCAGGAAGAAAATCAGCATAAATCTTATAATCCGGTGCGGTAAAGTTCAGGAGGTGTTCCTCGGTAAGTTTCCTTCGCACCCAGGATCTCTTGTTCACACTATCTGTCCCCATCTTCATCAACGCAGAATACCGTGTATTCAACAAGGTGTCGTCCGCATAGTACCCCTTGATGGAACTATGCATTCTCGAGTTCACATCGTACACTTCCTTATTAAGCTTCTGATAGAACTGGAAAGAATAAGGTATATTCTGATTCGGTGTGGCATCCGTTTGAGAAAATGCCTGTTGGGTAAAAGTTGCTGCTCCTGCAAAAAGCAGGGCAGTTAAAACTTTTCTGGAATTCATATAAGACTGGGACAGTATGCTATTCAAAATAATTCAGGGTTTTAAAGCCTCCGTTTTTAAGGTGTTCGTCCTTTTTCATCAACAACAGGTCCGAAATCACCATTTCCTTGACCAATGCCGGCAGATCGTACTTTGGCTCCCAACCCAGCTGAGTCTTTGACTTCGTCGGATCACCAAGCAATAAATCTACCTCTGTAGGTCTGAAATATTTAGAATCTACACGGACAACCTCTTGTCCCATGTGTAACCTGGAAGCATTCAGACCGAGGCGGGCAACAACTTCCTGATCCACATCAATAATCACACCTCTTTCGTTTTCATCCTTTCCGCTAAATTCGATTTCAATACCCAGCTCTGCAAAACTCATTTTCACAAACTCGCGAACAGTAGTTGTTATGCCGGTTGCGATGACGAAATCCTCGGCTTTCTCCTGCTGCAAAATCAGCCACATGGCTTCAATGTAATCCTTGGCATGGCCCCAGTCGCGCTGTGCAGACAAGTTCCCCAGGTAAAGGCAGTTCTGCAGGCCAAGGGCGATCTTTGCCGCTGCGCGGGTAATCTTGCGCGTCACAAAGGTTTCTCCCCGCAATGGGCTTTCATGATTAAACAGGATGCCGTTACACGCAAACATCCCGTAAGCTTCCCTATAGTTTACGGTGATCCAGTAACCATATATCTTTGCAACCGCATAAGGCGATCGCGGGTAAAATGGTGTCGTTTCGCTTTGCGGAACAGCCTGTACCAATCCATATAACTCTGAAGTGGATGCCTGATAAATCCTGGTCTTCTTTTCCAGTCCGAGAATCCGGATGGCTTCGAGTAACCTTAACGTTCCGATCCCATCTGCATTTGCTGTATATTCCGGCATCTCAAAACTCACCTGAACATGGCTCATTGCAGCGAGGTTATATATCTCATCCGGCTGCGTCTCCTGAATGATCCGGATTAAGTTTGTTGAATCGGTAAGGTCTCCAAAATGAAGTTTAAAGTTTACGCCTTGCTCATGCTGGTCCTGATACAAGTGGTCAATACGGTCGGTATTGAATAAAGACGAGCGCCGCTTAAGGCCATGTACAAAATATCCTTTTTTTAAAAGAAATTCAGCGAGATACGCGCCGTCCTGACCAGTTACACCCGTAATTAAGGCAGTCTTCATAATGTGATTTTTTAAAGGTTATGGCCGTTTTTCCGCATGGGAATTCGTGCCGTGAAAGTTAGTTAATTTGTAATGTATAGTTTAGCGGCGAATATACAGTTTATTGATAGTTCCTTATTCATCTTAATAAAAATGCCCGTCAGTCCTTCATCTTGGTGGCATATTATTATATTAGAATAATTTTCGCGTGATGCATCATCTAAATAGCGCCAGCATGAACAATCCTTTTGGAATGAACATCATTCCTGAAAACGACAGCCAGCGGATCGCAGCACTCGAACGCTACAAAATCCTGGATACCGGGCCTGAACGTTTGTTTGATGACATCACTACCCTTGCTACGCAGATTTTTGATGTCCCCATCGCATTGATCTCCTTTGTCGGTGCTCACCAGGTTTTTCTAAAATCAAGCGTCGGTATCGGGCAGGAGCGGTATCTCCCAAGAGCGGTCAGCCCCTGCTCCCTGGCGATATTAAAAGATACCACAACCATTTTCCCCAATGCAAAACATGAACCCTGCCTCTCCTCAAACCCTTTGGTTACAGGTGATTTTGGTTTGATGTTTTACGCGGGTGCCCCGCTGATCTGCCCGGAAGGATTCCGTCTCGGAACCATTTGCCTGATCGCCAATACCCCGCGTGATTTCTCTCCCGCTGATGAAGTCGTTTTGCAGGGCCTCTCCAGGATCGTCATGGATGCTATTGCCTTGCGCCAGACCAGCCTTGTCGAAGGGGAGCAATTGCAGGCCCGTAAACAGACGGAATTAAGTGAAAAGCGCCTGAAGAACATGATCATGTCCGCACCTATGGGAATGGCCGTACTGCAGGGCCGCGACCTCGTCGTGGAAATTGCGAACAAACCGATATTGGACTTCTGGAACCGCAAAATAGAAGATGTCATGCGTAAGCCTTTGCTTGAAGCCCTTCCTGAACTCGCCAATCAGCCTTTCCCGGCTATGCTCCAGGAAATCTTTGATACCGCGAAGCCGCTGGCCATGTCAGAAATCGCAGTATATGTAGCCACAGGAGAGGGGTTGAGGAAAATGTATGCCGACTTCACCTACAATCCGCTATTTGATCTGGATGGTCATGTCGAGTCCATCATGGTCACCATCATTGACATCACTGAAGTGGTTGAAGCGAGAAAACTGCTCACCAGGATCAATGAGGAAATGGCCGACACCCAGGACACCCTCAAAATCATCATCGCTGAGCTTGCAAACAGTGAAGCCCGGTTCCGGGGTGTTTTTGAACGTGCACCCCTGGGCATGGCACTGCTATCCGGCGAAAAACTCGTGATCGAGTTTGCCAACGACTATATGCTTCACTTTTGGGGAAAAGGACCGGAAATCATTGGCTTACCGCGTCAGGAAGCGCTACCCGAGCTTAACGGACAACCTTTTTTAGAGCTTATCCGTAACGTATTTGAAACCGGGATCGCCTATAAAGGCCACGAGCAAAAGGCAATGACCATTCACGACGGGAGACCGAACGAAGGGTTCTACAATTTTGTTTACGAGCCTTTAAAGGATGAGCGTGGAATCACGACAAACATTCTGATTATAGCCGATGACGTAACGGAAAAAGTGTACACGAGAAAACAAGCCAGCCGGATCTCGGAAATGCTGAACATGGCTGTGGATTCCGCAGAACTTGGCACCTGGTTCTTCGACGTCGAAACGAAGGAATTTGTACCATCGGCAAAGGTTAAAGCACTTTTTGGCTACGGGCCGGATGCAGATCTCCCCTACCGCAAGGCGATTTCGCACATCTCCCCCGAATACCAGGAACAAGTGGTTTCTGCAATTGGTACGGCCCTGAAAAATGGAGAAAGTTACGACCTTGAATTTCCCGTCCAGAATCCAATCAGCCAGCCTGTACGTTGGTTACGGGCAACAGGCAACCTCTACAGACCAGAGCCAGATATGCCGTCCTACTATTCCGGAATTCTCATGGATGTAACCGCAAGAAAGCTCCATGAGCAGCGTAAAAATGACTTTATCGCCATGGTTAGTCATGAACTTAAGACGCCACTTACCTCATTGAAGGCATACATTCAGATCCTGAAGTCAAAGGCGCAGAATAACCAGGATCTGTATGCAGTAACTGCACTCAACAAGGCGGAGACACAAATCAACAAAATGAACACACTAGTCAAGAGCTTCCTTGATGTTGCGAGACTGGAAGCCGGGAAAATTGACCTGAATATAGAACCGTTTGACCTCACCGCATTGATTACTGAAGTGATCACTGAAGCAACAGAGATCGTTCAGTCCCATGAGCTCATCTTTGAACCCTGTCCGATTCTGATGGTATGTGCAGACAAAGATAAAATTGCCCAGGTCGTAACCAACTTCCTGAGTAATGCAGTGAAGTATTCGACCTGGGGTAAAAACATTATCATCAACTGTAAGCAGGTCGGCGACTTGATACAGGTAAGCGTTACGGACGAAGGCATGGGCATTGAACCGCAGGATATAGAAAAGCTCTTCAACCGGTTTTACCGTATTGAAAGGCCGGAAACAAACACCATCTCCGGCTTCGGAATCGGTTTGTTCCTCTGCGCGGAGATCATTCAGCGCCACCATGGAAAGATCTGGGTAGAAAGTGAAGTCGGCGTTGGGTCCACTTTTTACTTCAGTATTCCGGTCTCTTTCAACATTTATCAGTAAGATGCGCCTGCTTTCTGGAAATGTGTCCCCTTCGTGGCATTCATTCTCATATATTTGGCTACCTTTTCGAACTTTTTGATGTCCCCAGGATATGAGTCCACAGAATAAATTTGTACGTGAATCCCAAAAGAACGATTTGGATCTTTTCAAACTTAGCCCGCAGCCCATGTGGATCTATGATGTCAGCAGCCTGCGCTTCCTGGACGTCAACGATGCAGCCGTTCTACACTATGGTTATTCCCGTGAAGAATTTCTGAACATGACCATCCGGGATATCCGGCCTCCGGCGGACCTGCCCATTCTAAAAAGTGCACTCGATGTTGTCTTTAAAGAACGTCCCAGGAGATCCAACAACATCTATCGGCATCAGAAGAAAAATGGTGAAATCATCGATGTGCAGATCTGCAGCAGTTTGATTGATTACGGTGACATCACCGTAGAGCTGATTCTTGTGAACGATATAACTGCAATATTAAAAACAGAAAAAGAACTCCGGGCTTCCCGTGAAGAGCTGCTCCAGAGCGAAAGGCGGTTTAAAGTCATCATTCAGGAAGGCTCCAACCTTACCGCAATTCTGGATCGCGATGTGACCTACCGCTTTGCAAGCGACAACTTCCGGTCCATTCTGAACATCAATCCGCAGCAGCTTGTCGGAAAGAATGCACTTGATTTTGTGCATCCGGACGACAAAGGCCATATTGCACAAATCATGGGCTCTATGACGAAGCGTAAGCGCGTCAACATTCCCCCGTTCCGGTTCAGATATGGAGCGGAGAACTGGAGATGGATTACGACAACAGCGACGAATTTACTGGATGATCCTGCCGTTTCCGGAATTGTAACCACTTCGAGAGATGTTACTGACGATATCCGAAAAACCAATGAGCTTAGGCTGAGCAACGAACGGTATAAGCTGGTGTTGAAGGCCTCCGACGAGGCAATCTGCGACTGGGACATTGAGAATGATATTGTCAACTGGGGAAGTGGTTTCCACGATATATTTGGATACGACCTTAAGGTCTACAACAACAACCTGTGGTCGGATAACATCCATCCGGAGGATCGGGAGCGCGTTTTGCTGGAGGTAAAAAACGCAATTGAAGATGCGAACATGGAAATCTATTATTCGGAATATCGCTTTTTAAAGGCTGACCGAGAGGTGATTCACATCCAGCACAGAGGCATCTTCCTCAGAAATGAAAATGGAAAAGCAATCCGCTCAGTAGACACCCTTAAAGACATCACCGCACACAAACTCCGGATAGAACACATTGAAAAACAAAACCAGCAACTTAAGCAAATCGCCTGGACGCAATCTCACAATGTCCGCGGTCCTCTTTCCCGCATTGTGGCACTCGCAGATTTATTAGGGGATGACCACACGCTTTCTTCCGACCAGAAAGAACTTGTCAGCTTTCTAAGCATTTCTGCGGCGGAGCTTGACAAAGCCATTAAAGACATCATCAAAAAGGCAGAATAGCCCCAGCACCTCCTCCCATATCTTCAGATATTCTATTTGTAATAAAAAACATCGTAATTATCTGAACAACATCAGGCTTAAGAATGTTCCTATGTTGAAATTGTTGTAAAACTAACCATACGAGGAGGAAACTTATGTTAGCAATGAATTACCGCGGACCTTTCAGAGTT
>JARKUW010000133.1 GCA_029851965.1 Bacteroidota bacterium
TTTCTAAACTCGATTTCTTTAAAGCTTCTGTATATTCTGCCTGATCAAGACCACCCTTGGACTGTGCAAGCTCCAGTGTTTCTTGTTTAAAAAAGGGCATGGCCTTGCTTTCATTCCGCTTATTGAATGCAATGACTTCAGCCAAATTCTTCATGGCAGAGTTTGCGTGACTGAGGTAATCGTTAACGCCGGCTTTAAATTCATAGAGCAACACCGTAAACTCGGCGTTACCGATCACACGAAGTGGCTTCAGCAATTCTATTTCCACGATGGTTGCACCTTTACTGCGCATCAGGTCCAATGCTTCCTTGAGCAATGCTTGGGCGGCGAGGTTACCCGCCGTTAAGGCCGATTTCTCAACGCCCAGTCTTTTGCCTTTCAGCCCTTCAGCATCCAGAAACCGGGTATAATCTTCCAGGCCCTTGCCGCGGCTCTCCTTTGTATAGGGGTCCCGAGGATCCTCTCCGGCAAGCGCCCCAAGTAAGATCGCCGCATCACTTACATTTCTAGCCATCGGCCCTGCGGTATCCTGCGTCTTGGAAATGGGAATTATGCCACTCCGGCTCCACAGCCCTACGGTTGGTTTGAAACCGACACCGCCGCATACGGAGCTGGGGGATACGATGGAGCCGTCCGTTTCTGTACCAATCGCTATTGCACAAAGGTTTGCAGCCACGGCAGATCCTGATCCAGCACTCGATCCACTTGGATTACGGTTTAGTATGTACGGGTTTTTCGTTTGACCGCCGCGGCTGCTCCATCCACTCGTAGAATCTGAAGAACGGAAGTTGGCCCATTCACTGAGATTGGTTTTCCCCAGAATTACGGCGCCGGCAGCGCGCAGGCGCTTTACAATATGCGCATCCTGTGACGCAATGTTATCGGCAAGGGCAAGTGCCCCAGCAGTGGTGTGCATTTTATCTGCAGTATCTATATTGTCTTTTATCAATACGGGTATCCCATGCATAGGGCCGCGTACTTTTCCAGCTGCACGTTCTTTGTCCATCTCGTCCGCTATCGCAAGTGCGTCTGGATTAAGTTCAATAACGGCGTTCAGCTGCGGTCCCTTTTTATCTACCTCCTCAATACGCTTTAAGTATTGCTCCGCGATAGACCGCGCGCTGCGCGATTTATCGACCATGCTCGACTGTAACATCTGGATGGTCACTTCGTTAAGTTCGAAATCCAGCGCTGACTTTGCGGCTGGGCTTTGCTTACTTTCTTCAACAATAATGCTGCAGGACGAGCTGCTCAGAACACCCAGGCCAACTGCCGCAAGTGATCCGGATTTTAGAAAACTTCTTCTTTGCATGAAATTTGACAGATTTAAACCGAAGTAACAAAATTGTAGAGCCCGATCAAGGGGTAAGATAAAAATATTACATAGCTTACGGGCACAATTATGCAAGATAATCAATGAATAACTACGAGGATAGCGTCCGTACAGACCTACTGTTCTGGCATAAGAAAATGAGCAGCGCACCTTCTTTTACAGACCGGCTTTCTAAGCGGGTACAAGACAAAATAAATGGGTACATCCCTGAAAAGGTGCATAAAGCCATTACCGTTACCATG
Organism: Bacteroidota bacterium; assembly: GCA_029851965.1. Classification (GTDB taxonomy): domain Bacteria; phylum Bacteroidota; class Bacteroidia; order Sphingobacteriales; family Sphingobacteriaceae; genus Pedobacter. Next base: position 1,576 of record JARKUW010000133.1, read on the forward strand.
GAAAAGCTCTTCAAGGCGGTACTCTTTGGTGCCGAATACACCACAGGAAGAAAAATGACCAACGGCACCCTCGTGTACCGGGAAGCATACGTGCGTAATCAAATTTCATTCTATCAGAAAACCGCATCCCTGGAGGGTGCCGTAACTGGCGCAGGAGGCTTGTTGATGGGGCTTGCAGACTTTCCGGTACTCATTGGCTTAAAGATGAAGCTCCTGTTCGACATTGCCTCGCTATACGGTTTTGATGTAAAAGATTACCGCGAAAGACTGTATATTTTGTATGTTTTTCAACTCGCTTTCTCCAGTCAGCAGCGGCGCAATGCGGTATACCAACACATCCTGGGCTGGAACGAATTCGCCAGAACCCTGCCGGAAAAGGCGGAGGACTTCGACTGGCGCAGTTTCCAGCAGGAGTATCGCGACTACATTGACCTGGCTAAGATGGCGCAACTCGTTCCGGTTATTGGCGCTGCGGTCGGTGCAATTGCAAACTACAAGCTGGTCGCCCAACTGGGTGAAACGGCTATGAACTGCTATCGACTGCGCCTGGTTGGACATCTAATCAGCGACATCAATCAAAACCCTTATCCTTTAAATGAATGATTCAGAAGTTAACCTGTAAGTTGCTATTCCTGTTTGCTTTCATCAACCTTTCACTTGGTTCAACACTTGCGTACGCGCAACATCCTCCGGTGTTTGAAGGCATGAACATGGATACCCTTTACCTCGACATGTACTCCCTGCCGTTAAAACTTGTGAAGTATAGCTACGGGAAGCCTAACGTGAAATTTCTGGTGGTTCACGATAATGAGGATACCGGTGTGAAAGCTGGTTTTGAATACATCAGATTCAGCGGAGGAAGTCTTGTAGATTCGCAATATGGCGGCGTCCGGAACTATAGCTTCAGTCATCAGGATCGTAGATACCAGATCGACCCCAATAAAATTTACTCTGCTTACGGCATTATGGAAGGCCTGGAATATTATGGTGCCACGCATCCGGATGTTAATGCAAGCTTAAACAGCGCCGCAGAAATGATCCTTGAGTTCTATCATGCCGGCAAACCTGATTATATATTTACCCTACATAACAATACAGACGGTGCCTTCGGAATCAACTCTTATTTGAAAGGCTACGAGTTGGAGCTGGTCGCAGATTCTTTGCACATCAATTTCAGTATGGATCCGGATGACCTCATTCTAGTAACGGATACTAAGCTTTTTACGGAAATAAAAAAGCACAACGTGAATGTCGTGCTACAAAGCAGGGATGCTGCAGATGATGGCTCGCTGTCACTTTACGCCATGCAGAAGAATATTCCCTACATCAATGTTGAGGTGCAGCATGGGCATCAATTACAGAATCTGCAGTTGATTGAAATTGCTGTCTCTGCATTAAAAAAAGCTTATCCGGATCTTTTTAACAAACCCAGATAAGCTTTTCCCCAATCTAAAGATCGGATTAGTAAACGTCAGTTAACGTGATGTTGAAGTCTAAGATCGAATTTGGCGGGATCGGTCCGGTTCCTCTGTTTCCGTAACCATAATAGGAAGGGATGATAATTCTGATCGTTCCACCTTTTTGGATCATTGGAATACCAATCTGCCAGCCTGCAATTACACCCCCTAGTGAGAACTCACGGGCTGCTCCACCTTCAGTGGTATCGAAAGTTGCCGTATTACCAAGTACACGACCAGAATAGTGTGCGGTCACCAATGTGCTCGGCTTGTATTCTACATTGCCGTTACCCGGCGCAATGATTTGGTAAAATACGCCAGACTCATGCTTTAAAGCTGGTATGTTATTCTTAACGATGTAGGCACGGATTGCTGCGGTGTCTGCAGCGAGCTGCGCAGCCACGTCGAAATTGCTACTGGAAGATTTTTTACAAGCTGCAAAGCCTGCTGCTATACAGAATAGGACAAGTATATATCTGAATTTTCTCATATCCAAAGATAAAAACTATTGTACATAAAAAATGTGCTATCCCAATTGGAATAGCACATTTTACAAGGTCAGGTTTATAGTAATTGTCCTAACGCTTCTTTACTAAAGCCTTTAAGATCGGCTGTGCGGTGATTTTTTACTTTCTCCGTCCAGTTTGGATCCGCCAGAATTGCACGACCCACGCCAACTAAATCAAAGTCTCCACGATCCATTCTGCGCAACAGTTCATCTAGTGATGAAGGTGCTGAACTTTCGCCAGCGAAAGCTGCAAGAAATTCCCCGGTCAGACCAACAGAACCTACCGTAATGGTTGCCTTTCCCGTAACCTTTTTCGCCCAACCCGCAAAGTTCAAGTCCGAACCTTCAAATTCCGGCTCCCACAAACGACGCTGTGAACAGTGGAAAATATCCACACCAGCATCAGCCATAGGCGTCAACCATTGTTCCATTTCTTCAGGTGTTGCCGCCAGTTTGTTCGTGTATGCGGATGGTTTAAATTGAGAAAGTCTGATGATTACGGCAAAGTCTTCACCAACAGCGCGACGAACCTCTTTAATAACCTCAATTGCAAAGCGGCTACGTTCTGCTAAAGTTTTACCACCAAAGCTATCGGTACGCTCGTTTGTACCCTCCCAGAAAAACTGGTCGATAAGATAACCGTGTGCACCATGAATTTCCACACAGTCAAATCCTAATCTTTTCGCATCTGCTGCCGCACGACCGAAGGCCGCGATGGTATCGGCAATATCTGCATCTGTCATGGTGTTTCCATTATTGAAGCCCGGGCGGTTTAAACCGGATGGTCCTTCAAAAGGTGTTGGCGGTAACCAGCCCGACGGGTGGTTGTCCATAATGCCCATGTGCCAGATTTGTGGGCCCATCTGTCCGCCACCCGTATGTACTGCGTCTATAACCTGCTTCCAGCCATTAAGTGCCGCATCGCCATAGAAATGTGGTACCGAGCCGTCGTTAGAGGAGGCCGGACGATCAATTACCGTTCCTTCTGAAAGGATCAGTCCAACTTCGCCTTCGGCTCTTCTGCGATAATAAGCCGCAACTTCCGGGGTAGGGACGCCACCTGGAGAAAATGACCGGGTCATCGGCGCCATAACAATTCTATTTTTGATATTCAAAGACTTCAAACTAAATGGTTTGAAAAGGCTCTCATTACTCATAAGTATGTATATTAATTAAGCTTTTATAATTCAATATTAATGCGCGCTAACAGCGCCTTGATGGCCGCCTCGTCACGACGGTAGTAAGTCCATTGACCTACGCGAGTCGCGCTAACCAGACCTGCCCGCTGTAAAACAGCAAGGTATTCCGAAACGGTAGATTGTGTTAGCCCGGTCTTCTTCTGGATCTGACCTACGCAAACGCCATTTTCAAACCCCATCGCACTTTGTTCAACAAAGTTCGTCTCCGGGTCTTTCAGCCAGCTCAGTATCTGCAATCTGGTCTTGTTTGAAAGCGCTTTAAAAATGTCTACCTGATCCATGTTGCAAATATATATCGGTTTTTTCCGATATACCTATTAATGCTGCAGAGATGACATTTGGCTGTATTTGAAACCTATCAAGCCTATATATATCACGCATGTTCATGATATTAATACTGTGGCTATTCCGTCCTTAACACATTATGCGAGTGTTGTTTAAGCGTATTAATTCGGTTTAATGAAGATTGGGGGTCTTTGTAAAACATTAGCATGGCCTTGCGATTTATATAGTAACCAATTTTCAATAGATGATAAAAGCAAGCGGTAAAACTAGAGTTATTATCAGTAATGTTAAGCCTGTGGTTGAAGGCGGGAACTACCCGGCAAAGGCTGTAATTGGCGATACCATTTCCTTTTCGGCAGACGTATTTGGCGATGGCCATGATGCCATCGCTGCGAGTCTTTACCTCCGCAACGCTGCTGATGAGCAGGTGCAGGAGCTGCCACTGGTTTTTCAGATAAATGACTACTGGACTGTTGAACATACCTTCACTGAAATGGGCAAACACAGCTTCTGGATCGAAGGCTGGGAAGACCATTACACAAACTGGAAAAAAGGACTTAAAAAGAAGTTTGATGCAGGGCAGGACATTGCTGTAGAAATACAGATCGGCTTATTGTTGCTCGAAAAGGCAAGTGCGGCGCTTCCGGAGCATGCATCTGCTATACAGGACTGGGCCCAGCGGCTCGAGCAGGCAGCTACACCAGCGGAAGCCGTGGAACTGGCACTTGACGAAGCGCTCGCCGATTTAATGTATCCTTACCGACCAGAAGACATCATAAGCTCTTCTCCAGTCTTCCAGATCGAAATCGAGCGGAAGAAAGCTGCATTTAGCACCTGGTACGAGCTCTTCCCAAGATCAGCCTCGAAAGTGCCTGGTAAACATGGAACTTTCAAGGATGTGATGACCTTATTGCCACGGGTAGCGCAGATGGGCTTTGATGTTTTGTATTTCCCACCGATACACCCTATAGGGGAGAAGAACAGGAAAGGTAAAAACAACTCCCTGGAAGCGACAGCAGATGATCCAGGGTCCCCTTGGGCAATTGGAAACCGTAGGGGCGGCCATAAAGCCATCCATCCGGAGCTGGGCACCCTGAATGATTTCAAAAAGCTTGTGGTCACAGCCAAAAGCATGGGCATCGAAATTGCCATGGATATCGCGTTTCAATGTGCACCGGACCATCCTTACGTAAAAGCCCACCCCGAGTGGTTCATCTGGAGACCTGATGGCACCGTGCAATATGCAGAGAACCCACCCAAGCGTTATGAAGATATTCTGCCTTTTAACTTTGAAACAGACGACTGGGAAAACCTGTGGACAGAACTTAAGGATGTTATTGCTTACTGGGTAGATGCCGGTGTGACCATATTCCGTATCGATAATCCACATACAAAGGCGTTTAGATTCTGGGAGTGGACCATCGCAGAAATCCGGAATAAAAATCCCGAAGTACTCTTCCTGGCAGAAGCCTTTACACGGCCCAGAGTAATGGAGCGACTTGCGAAAGCTGGCTTCAACCAATCTTACACCTACTTCACCTGGCGCAACACAAAGAAGGAAATCGAAGAATACCTGACAGAGCTGACCAAGACCGAAATGCGGTACTACTTCAGACCGAACTTCTGGCCAAATACGCCCGACATTCTTCCGCCGGCATTAATCACAGGAGGGGAGAATGCGCATATCACCCGACTGATTCTGGCAGCTACACTATCCTCCAGCTATGGCGTTTACGGACCGGTATATGAGTTTGGTATCAACGCGCCACATGGTGCGAAGGAAGAATATGTAGATAACGAAAAATACGAAATAAACCACTGGGATTGGGATAAATATACCCGCATCCGGGAAATCATGATCCGGGTGAACCGCCTTCGGAAAGAAAACCCTGCGCTGCAAAGTACATGGAACATCGAGTTTGCGGAAACCACCAACGATCAGATCATTTGCTACATCAAAACGGATCCGATGACCAACAACAAGTTAATTGTTGCAGTCAACCTCG
>JARKUW010000180.1 GCA_029851965.1 Bacteroidota bacterium
GATTCCATCTGTCGTGTATTACCAGCAAGAAAAGTTGCGCTCCGTGAGCGTTGGTGCTCAATTAAAATACAGAAACCTCAATACAGGGGTGTGGTATCGTACGGCGGGGCAGGGTAGTCCGGATGCTATCGTTGTTTCTCTGATCTTCGACATTTTTGGAGGTGGACGAAATGGCGAAAAGTGGAGATTGGGATTGAGTCATGATGCAACCACTTCCAAGATCAACTATACCAACACCAGTGGTACAACAGAGGCCAGTGTAGGCTATCAAAAATACTTTAGGAATAGCTCAAACTATGAGAAGTTTAACGGGCTTCGCTGTTACGATTTTTATTAACCACAATCAAACAGCAAACGACCTTCTTGTATTGCTGATTAGTCCAGCAGTGCGTATCTACGTTAATCTACCAGTCCGTACTTGTCTTCAAGAACTTTCTTCAGGTTTTCGGGATCATTGCTTCCAATCGTCACTCTTTTAGTCTTGCCCTTAAAATATGTTAACCGAACTGCTGTTAACCCATGGATGTTGTATAACATGCCTGCTGGAGTAAATCTAATTCCCAGACCATGATACCAGGGCGACTTGACTACTCTTACATCAAGTACTTTTTCCGGATTAATTTTAATATGGACCAATCCCATTCCATAGATCACATGTACGCCAGCTTGATCAACTCTTATCGTTAGTTTATAGAAAGTTAAAAGAGCTGTTGAGAATAAGACAACGAGCACGATGAATGCGTTGAAAGCGAGCGGATTATTGCCATATTGCTTGAGGTAGGCAACGGTTATATTGATGATAATCAAGGTAAATATCACAACCAATGCCCATCCTATTTGGCTTTTCTCGTATATCATAAGCAAATCTTAGAATCGTGAAAGGTAAAATGAAGGTGCTTTTCTCTTTAACACTTAGCAGCAATATCAAGTGATACACGTCGATGTAAAAATGGCACTGCTGAATCAAGATTACGATGCTTTACTCACAATACCCCTGGTTTCCACAAGATAAGAAAAATGATCCATGAAAACCCATATAAAAATCCTAAGATGGGTCACCAAAAACAAAAAGGGCATCTCCAAACGGAGATGCCCTTTAATTTATTTAAAGAAAATTAATTCGATTTGTTTTTATTCTCTTCGCCTTCCATTTGTTGCTTCAATTGAGCAAGCACGTCTAAGTCTCCTAATGTTGATTTCTCAACAGAATCTTTAACTTTCTTCACTGCTGTATTGGAAGCTTTTGCTTCTTTTTTCTTAGAAGCTCTTTCTTCAGCTACTTGCTCAGCTTTAGCCTCTTCCCAGATACGGGCGTGAGATACAACGATACGTTTTGCATCTTTGTTAAACTCAATGATTTTGAAATCATTGGTTTCTTCCGCTTTGATTGTAGTTCCGTCTTCTTTAGCCATGTGTTTAGTCGGAACGAATCCTTCTACACCATATGGTAAAGCGATAACAGCACCTTTATCAGTTACTTTAACAACTGTTCCCTGGTGAACTGAATCTAACGTAAAGATAGTTTCAAATGTATCCCAAGGATTTTCTTCAAGTTGTTTGTGACCTAGGCTCAATTTACGGCTCTCAACATCTAATTCAAGAACAACAACGTCTAATGTATCACCAACTTTAGTAAATTCATTAGGGTGGTTTACTTTTTTAGACCATGAAAGATCAGAAATATGGATAAGACCATCGATGCCTTCTTCGATTTCAACAAATACACCGAAGTTGGTCATGTTTTTAACTACTGCAGTATGTTTGCTTCCGATAGGATATCTTTCTGCAACATTTTGCCAAGGATCTTGAGTCAATTGTTTGATACCCAAGCTCATTTTACGCTCGTCACGATCTAAAGTAAGAACTTCAGCTTCGATCTCATCGCCAACTTTCAAGAATTCCTGAGGGCTGCGTAGGTTTTGTGACCACGACATTTCTGAAACGTGAATCAAACCTTCAACACCTGGAATAATTTCAAGGAAAGCACCGTAATCAGCAACAGTAACAATTTTACCTTTAACTTTAGAACCAACAGTTAAGTTAGTATCTAAACTTTCCCAAGGGTGAGCAGTTAATTGTTTCAAGCCTAATGCAATACGTTTTTTCTCATCATCGAAGTCAAGAACAACAACGTTGATTTTCTCGTCTAAGCTCAATACTTCTTTCGGATGCTCTATGCGGCCCCAAGAAATATCAGTAATGTGAAGTAGACCATCAACACCACCTAAATCGATGAATACACCGAAATCTGTAATGTTTTTAACAGTTCCTTCCAATACCTGACCTTTTTCAAGTTTAGAAACGATTTCAACTTTTTGACTTTCTAAATCGTCTTCAATTAAGATTTTGTGTGATACGACTACGTTTTTAAATTCATGGTTGATTTTAACAACTTTGAATTCCATAGTTTTACCCACATAGATATCGTAATCGCGGATAGGTTTAATGTCAATTTGAGAACCAGGTAAGAAGGCCTCAACGCCCATGATGTCAACGATTAAACCACCTTTAGTACGGCTTTTTACAAAACCATTGATGATTCGGTCATTTTCAAGAGCCTCATTAATAGACTCCCATGATCTCTGGGTTTTAGCTCTCTTACGAGATAAGATTAACTGGCCGTTCGCATCTTCAGGTGCTTCCACGAAAACGTCAACTGTATCGCCAATTTTTAGATCCGGTGTATCACGGAATTCAGATGTAGATACCAATCCGTCAGATTTAAATCCTACGTTCAATACCACGTCTTTGTTGTTGATTGAAACAACAATACCGCTAATGATTTCACCTTGATTGATTTGATTGAAAGTATCGGTATACATGTTCTCAAACTTTTTACGGTCGTCGTCACTGTAATTTCCGAAAGCTTTGTCGTCTGCATCCCAGTCAAAATCCTGATCTGGAGTTGCTAATGATGATTTGATCGCTTCGATCGACATTGTATCAGCTTCTGATTCAACGGTTTCTTTCTCGGTCAGACGAGCGTCTGCACCTTGCAATTCGGCTTTTTTAGCCTCTAGTTCTTTTTCTGCTACTTGTTTTTTTGCCATTAAAAATTTAATCTCCTTTTCCCCGCTAGGGACAACAAATGTAGGAATTTATATTTTTAAAGAAAAGAAAATTTAATAATCTTATTGATTTTGAAGCATTTGCCACCCAAAATCAAGCGTTAAACGCGGGTTTTACTTCAATACTGTTCGAGTATTTACGTATAAGATTTTAATTATGCGTTAAAGCATAGCTAACTTCCGGATAAATAACGTGTTAAAATCACATAGATACGGAGGCGTTGATTAAGAGCCTTAGCCATTTAATCAAAACCAGCAGCACAAGCGCTCTGCACCCGAATCAAACGTCGGGCAGCAATGCTTCTGCAGACTACGAATGCATAATCAGGAACGGTTCAACTTTCTCCAAAGCAAAATCAAGCTGTTCTTGTTCCGACAGTTCCGTGTTGTCCAGGATTATCGCGTCTTCTGCACGAACCAGCGGACTCTCTTTGCGGGTGGTATCGGCATAGTCGCGGTGGGCAAGGTTTTCAAATACCTCTTCCAGGGTAGTCGTCGTATCCCCTTTACTTTTTAGCTCATTAAACCTGCGCTCCGCCCGAATATTCGGGTCAGCCGTCATGAAGAACTTCACTTGTGCATCCTCGAAAACGGCAGTACCAATATCGCGGCCGTCCATGACCAGGTTCTTCGATTTTCCCATCCGCTGCTGCTGTCTTACCATCTCTACGCGCACTTGCTTATTGGCAGAAACCTCGCTTACATATTCTGAAACCGGCATCTGCCTGATCTCTTCAGAAACTTCTTCGCCGTTTAAGGTAATATGAGACATGTAGTCGCGTGCATGGAAGTTCAATTCAATGTGTTCAAGTGCATCCTTTACAGCTGCAGCATCATCGATTTTAATGTCATTGCGTAAAAAGTATAAGGTCACGGCTCTGTACATGGCACCGCTGTCGATGTAAATGAAACCAAGTTTCTTCGCCAATGCTTTCGCCAAGGTGCTTTTTCCACATGATGAATATCCATCTATGGCTACTACAATGTTCTTTCTCATTCCTGCAAAGTTAGTATTTTACCCAATTTCACCTAATATGTTCCCTAAACTTTAATACCTTTCCAGGGTTAAAATACCATGCTTGCTCAACAGAAGATATAGTCTGCTCGCAGCGAGCAGCTTAAGCGTGCACAATTTATGATACCCCTAAAAACAGAAATACTAAAAGCGGTTACATTTAAAACATCCAGAAGTGGAGGCAAGGGCGGTCAGCATGTAAATAAAGTATCCAGTAAGGTAGAACTGATCCTGAATATCGGAACGGCGCCTTTCTTTTCTGATGCACAGAAGGAATTGCTGCAGGAAAGGTTAGCACACCGGCTGGATCAGGAAGGAAACCTTCACATCATCGCCCAGGACGACCGTAGTCAGCTGGCCAATAAAGAGACGGCTGTCGCTAAGCTGCTAAACCTGCTTTCCGGGGCACTTCACGTCGCGAAAACCCGAAAGCCGACCAAAATACCCAAGTCTGTACTAAAGAAAAGAGCGGTCGCTAAACAATCTACAGCCTTTAAAAAGGAACTGCGGAAAAGGCCACAGTGGGAGTGAGGTACTGCTAATTGAACCGGTAGTACATGCTTATAGATCCATATTGGTGTGCATGGGCACTGCTTCTAACTTCCTTTGTCTTGAACACCATACCGAAATCAAATGTGAATCGTTGTGAGCTGTAGTTGAGTCCCAGTTGCTGCGCAAATACAACTGGCCGGGCATTAAAGGTCACCGGGCTATTGTCGTTGAACATACTTCCCTGAATGGTTGCATCATATGCCACAACGTTTAACTGCGGCTTCGCATAAAAGAAAAATTCCCTTTGCACCAGGGCCTTTGTCTTGGGGTTGTTGCCAACAACAGCATTCGTGTACCCGGAGTTAAACAGCTGGTTGATGCGCCCTGCGCGAAAGAGAATCCCCGCACCAAGTCCGCTGAATACATTTCCTGCATTCGCATATCCTTCAAAGCTAAAGTCTGTGGACTTGTTCTCGGGCCGGTAAAGCAACCTGCGGTACTGAACAGCAACCGTTGCTGTAAGCTCATTTTTAATCTGATATTCCCAGCCGGCAAGGGTGTAAAAACCGATGGTGTTGTGCAAGAGTTTCTGGCCGTCTTCTGCCAGCGAATTCGGCCCGGTTGTTCCGATTTCAACACCTGCTTTCCATGCACTTTCATCCGTGCGGAACCAGTTAATTGCCCCGCCAACATACAGGTACCCTGCAAACGGGCGTTCATGTGTCGCCGGATCAGGCGCAAAGCCAGATTGTGGATTAAATATTTTCTGACCCGCAGAAAATTCATAGATCTTCTTTTCCAGACCTTCCTTCAAAGTCTGCTGAGGCGCTGCCGTCCTGTAGTGGATAAACAACCCGTTGGTATAGTACCGGTCGGAGCCTTGCGCCAGGTAAGAGTCGTTGTCACTCTGAAATCCAAACTCATGTTTAAATTCCTGGGCAGTCGCGGTTCCGAGCATTAGCACCGGAATGATAAGTAGGAGCAGTGATCTTGTGAAAGTCATGGTCAAAAAAAATCCCGGGCGTTTGGCCCGGGATCAAATATATAATTATTCTCTTATCAATCAGGATACTTGCGACACTTCCTTGAACGTCAGGTCCTGCGGATTTGCAACCTTATCTTTCATCAGTGCAAGCTCGATTACCTCACGCATTTCCGTCACATAATGGAAATTTAAGTCTTTGATATAACTTTCTTTGATTTCCAGAATGTCCTTCCTGTTCGATTTACAAAGAATGATATCTTTGATATTCGCACGCTTCGCGGCCAGGATCTTTTCTTTAATACCACCCACAGGAAGCACTTTGCCCCTTAACGTAATCTCACCGGTCATGGCCAGGTTAGACTTCACTTTACGTTGGGTGAAAGAAGATGTCAATGCCGTCAGCATCGTGATACCAGCCGACGGACCATCTTTTGGCGTTGCACCTGCCGGAACGTGAATGTGAATATCCCATTGATCAAATACACGATGGTCGATACCAAACAGATCTGCATGCGCCCTTAAATAAGCCAGTGCAATAACGGCTGACTCCTTCATTACGTCACCAAGGTTACCTGTCAGGGTTAATTTTCCTTTGCCAGGGCTTAAACTTGCTTCGATAAAAAGAATATCGCCACCTACAGAAGTCCATGCAAGTCCGGTTACCACACCTGCAACTTCATTGCCTTCATATAGATCCTTATCAAATATCGGCGCACCTAAAATACGTTCCACATCGTCATTGCTCAAGGTCGGGTCGTACTCTTCCTCCATGGCGATTTTTGTAGCTACGCCACGAACCAAAGCACCAATTTTTTTGTCCAGAGACCTTACGCCAGACTCTCTGGTATAATCTTCAATCACTTTTTCAATCAAACCCGACTTCAATACGATGTCCTTGGTTTTTATACCATGCTGTTCTTTTTGTTTCGGCAACAGGTATTTTCTGGCGATTTCAATCTTTTCTTCTATGGTATACCCGTTTACTTCAATGATCTCCATCCGGTCCAGTAATGCGGGCTGAATGGTGCTCAGTGAATTGGCGGTCGCAATAAACAAGACATTGGACAAGTCGTAATCGGCTTCCACATAGTGGTCGTTAAAAGCATTGTTTTGCTCCGGATCAAGAACCTCCAGCAAAGCGGAAGATGGATCTCCACGGAAATCTGCACCTACTTTATCAATCTCATCAAGCACAAATACTGGATTTGCTGCTCCTGCTTTTTTAAGCGACTGGATGATCCGGCCGGGCATTGCACCAATGTATGTCTTACGGTGGCCTCTGATCTCCGCTTCATCTCTGATGCCCCCTAAAGCAATCCGTACATATTTACGGTTCAACGCTTTCGCAATGGATTTACCCAGCGATGTCTTACCAACCCCCGGAGGGCCAACCAGGCAGATGATCGGCGCTTTCATATTGCGCTTCAGTTTCAGTACGGCCAGGTATTCAATGATACGCTGTTTTACTTTCTCCAGTCCAAAGTGGTCTTTGTCTAAAACACGCTGCGCACGCTTTAAGTCGAAGTTGTCTTTGGTAAACTCGTCCCATGGAAGGTCCAGCAAGAGTTCCAGATAGTTGATCTGGATGGAATAATCCGGGGCAGCAGGGTTCATTCTTCCAAGTTTTTCAAGCTCTTTGTTGAAGTGCTCTTTCACATGAATGGCCCATTTTTTCTTTTTGCCACGCGTCTCCAATGCAGAATACTCGAGGTCGGAAGAATTTCCGCCAAGTTCTTCCTGTATGGTTTTAAGTTGCTGATTCAAGAAGTAATCACGCTGCTGCTTGTCCAGATCTGTCCGCACCTTAGATTGTATCTGGTTCTTTAATTCCAGCATCTGCAGTTCCAGTGTCAACAACTCCATAACCATTTCGGCACGGTCACGCAGGTTGGCCATCTCCAGCATCTTCTGCTTGTCGCTGACATCCGCATTCATATTCGAGGAAATGAAGTTGATCAGGAAGGATGTACTCTCAATGTTCTTTAACGCAAGACCGGCCTCGCTTGGAATGTTCGGCGAAAGCTGAATGATCTGCGAGGACATTTCTTTGATAGAAGCGATCAAAGCTTTGAATTCTTTGTCTTTCTTATATTTCGTCTCCTCAAATTTCTTTACACGTACTTTGATATAGGGTTCAGATTGAATTTCTTCAATCAAACTGAAGCGCTGTTTACCCTGGATAATGACAGTTGTATTGCCATCGGGCATCTGCAGCATTTTAATGATGTGAGCTACCGTTCCAACCGAATTCAATTGTTCAAAAGTGGGATCTTCTATGGATACATCGCGCTGCGAAACCACTCCTATAATTTTATCTCCCTTATATGCTTCTTTTATTAACTTGATGGACTTATCGCGACCCACTGTAATCGGTATGACCACCCCGGGAAATAAAACAGTATTCCTTAAAGGCAGAATGGCCAGAACCTCCGGCGTTTCTTCTCCGTTCATGTCGTCTTCATCCTGTTGAGACATTAAGGGGAAAAACTCGGTATCTTCATTTATGATGGGCATTGCATTGCTAAAGTCAAATTGATCTTTTATACTCATTAATAGCCTTTTTTTAAAAACGACAAAGTGACAGCGTGTCGTTTAGAATGATGGTAATATTGTGTACATGCGTAAATTCAACTCTTATGCCAAAACCAGAATTTGGGAAAGATGTCTGTTAAAAAGTCCGATTTTAAAAAAGTCGCCCGCAATATCATATTTTGATTTAATTAACGTTTACAGTATTATTGCCTCTTATTGGTACAATACTTGCCAATAGTGAAACTGAGTTTTATATCTTTATTCCTTATCAAAAATTAATGAATTACGTTAAAAAAGCATTTGTAATATTATTCGTTATTTCTTCCAGCACCAGCTTTGCACAAAGCGGAGGTTACTACAACCTTGGTATGCAGACGATGATGAAAGGCGACTACAAAGGGGCAGTAAAGCAGCTGGAGAAAGCCGATACCAAGAGTCCAAACAACGCTAACGTTCTTAAGCTGCTTGGTTATGCTTACTTTCAAGTTGCGGATTACGAGAATTCAATTGCCACATATACCAAACTGATTGCCCTGAAACCAGGCGATTACTCCGCTTATTATTATAGAGGCAAAGGGCGTTTGAACATCGCCAACGATCCAAAGGAATCTTTAAATACCATGCGGGAGAACTTCTACGTGTCTGCGATTAAAGATTTTACCAAAGCACTGGAAATCAATGGTGAGGAAGATGCTCAACTGTTGCAGAACAGAGCACTTGCCTACAAGGATTATGGTATATTCAAATCCTATAAGGTTAAAAAAGCTGCACAGAAAGCAACCTGTACGACCTTATTTAACAACTCGATCTCAGATTTTCAAAAGATATTGGTTATGCAGCCACAACGAAAAGACATAATTTCATTGGTCGATTACGTGAAAGCACAAATCACAAGCTTAAAGTAGTTTCTTCGGTAAACCTGCCGAGACAGATACAATAAAAAAGCCGAAGGAAACTTCGGCTTTTTTCGTAATATATCTTTCCCAGTCTTCGAGCAGTTAACCTTCAATCGCCCCAGGAAGCCGGTTTGTCAGAAGACCCCATTAATCTGATACGTCTTTTCATCCAGCAGCTTTATCTGCTGCCTCTTTTTAACGCCATACTCTTTCCCCCGGTAATAATAAAGTGTATCGCTAGATGTATAGAGGTAATTCTTATTCGTTACAAGGATCACAATGCCTGTTATTTTGTCGTTCTTCTTCTGAATGGTAACACTTTTAACCGGAACCTTTTCATTGTCTGACAAGTAGATTTCACTGGAGTCACTTACTTGCTTTTGAAACTCACCGCTCCAGGCGCGCTTGTTGATGTCTGCATCTATGAAAGAAGATAATTCTTTCTCCCAGGAAGCAATTTTCAATCTCTTCGTCTCCGGATTACCATTTACGGCTACTGTTTTCTGTATCTCAGGATTCAGGCTTTGGAGACGTTCCGCTTCTTTCAGGAAATAACTCTTTAGTGGAAAGTAGCTGTTCTCCGGCACAACAGCCTTTTCAGGATTGTTGCAGGCAAATACCACCGTCAGGAAAAGCAAAGCGTACTTCCTCATTATATCAGAACGTTTCCGGTCATGATTGCTGGTTTCTCAATTCCCAAAAGTTTCAGGATGGTAGGGGCCACATCCCCAAGTTTGCCATCCGCAATATGCTGGTAGTCGTTGTCCACCAGGATACAAGGCACAAGGTTGGTGGTGTGTGCAGTGTTTACCGATCCATCGTTGTTGATCATGTATTCCGAATTTCCATGATCAGCCAGGATGATGAAAGAGTAGCCGGTTTCCAGACCTTTGTTTACCACCATTTCCGCACATTTATCTGCGGTTTCAACGGCCTTAACCACGGCATTGAATACGCCAGTGTGTCCAACCATGTCCGGATTGGCGAAGTTCAGGCAAATGAAGTCTGCCCATCCTGTTTCCATCTCCGCCAGGATCGCGGTCGTGATGCCCATTGCACTCATTTCCGGCTGCAAGTCGTAAGTAGCCACCTTCGGCGAGGGAATCATGATCCGTTTTTCATTTTCAAAGGTCTGCTCACGTCCACCAGAGAAGAAGAACGTTACGTGCGGGTATTTTTCTGTTTCGGCAATGCGAATCTGATTCTTATGATTTCGCTCCAATACCTCTCCAAGCGTTTCTGTCAAGTCATCCTTTGTGAAAACAACCTTAACGTCAGAAAAACTCTCATCATAGGTCGTCATGGTTACATAGTACAACGGAAGCTTGTGCATTCCGGCATCTGGATAATCGGTCTGGCTAAGTGCCGAGGTGATCTCACGGCCTCTGTCCGTCCGGTAATTGAAGCAAATAACTACATCATCTGCCTGTATCGTGGCAACGGGCTGGCCATCGGGTTGAGTTACCACAATCGGTTTAATGAATTCATCGGTAACACCATCCTGGTAGGATTGCTGTATGGTGCTGATTGGGTCGGTGGTCGCTGTACCAACACCTGCAGTAAGCAAATCATACGCCTGCTTCACGCGCTCCCATCTGGAGTCTCTGTCCATCGCATAATACCGGCCGATCAGACTCGCGATCTTGCCTGCAGACGTTTGAAGGTGCTGGTCAAGTTCCCTGACAAAGCCCAGTCCGGATTGTGGATCGGTATCCCTGCCGTCCAGAAAGGCATGTACAAATACGTCATCCAGCTGATATTCTTTGGCCGCATCACAAAGGGCTTTTAAATGGTTGATGTGTGCGTGTACGCCACCATCAGACAACAGTCCAATGAAATGTACGGGTTTGTTGTGCTTTTTGGCGTATTCAAAAGCAGCGACTAATGTATCATTGCTGAACAATGACCTGTCGCTGATTGCTTTGTTTATTCTTCCGAGCTCCTGGTAAACGACACGTCCGGCTCCTAAGTTCATATGTCCCACTTCTGAGTTTCCCATCTGACCTGCAGGAAGGCCTACGGCTTCACCGCTGGCTTCCAGCTTTGAGTTGGGGTATTTCTTCAATAAAGAATCAAAAAACGGCGTGTTGGCAGCATAGGCTGCATCAGATTCATCTTGTTTTCCATATCCCCAACCATCAAGAATAAGGAGCATCACTTTTTTATTAGTCATTTATCGTCTGTTAAATTGATAAGAGCTGCTTAGAATTTTTGAACAAATATAAGCTTAATGGCGCCTTTGAGCGGAACATAATTGCAATTTATACGGCATTAATGGCATAGTTTGTGGGGAAAAATCTATATTAGGAAAAATTATAATGATCAGACTGTTGTTCCCCATCCTCTTATTTGTTGGCGGATTCTTATCCCCGCTTCAGATTCAGACTGACCTGGTAAATGATGTTTCCGTGCAGTTTCGGGGAGGCAATGCCAGGGACGTCGCCAAATATTTCGCAAATAGTGTCGATCTAAGCATCTCTGATGATGCAGATGTCTATTCCAAGGCACAGGCCGAGCAGATACTAAGGGATTTCCTATCCAAACATATACCCCAGAGTTCATCCGTTGTACATGTCATCAATACCAATCCAAATTACCAGATTGGAATAATCTCGCTGGCTACCCGCAACGGGAAGTTCCGGATTACGGTGACTTTTAAGAAGACATCCGGCATGTTTCTCATCACTGAATTGCGCATCGATCCCGATAAATAATCTAAAATTGCTATTTTTGTGTAAAAATTCGAATTTTGAATAAACAAGTTGTAGACCAATTTATAAAGAACGCTATCGCTGAAGATCTGGGCGATGGTGATCATACTTCACGCTCCACAATTCCCGCTGATGCGCAGGGAAGAGCCAAACTCATTGTAAAAGAGGATGGTATTCTTGCAGGAGTATCCCTTGCCTTAGCTATTTTTCAGCATGTGGATGAGAAATTGGAAACTGAGGTCCTGATCACGGATGGTGCCGAAGTTAAGTTTGGAGACATCGCCCTCGTGGTTAAAGGAAATACACACTCCATCTTGCTCGCAGAACGGCTTGTTCTGAATTGCATGCAGCGAATGAGTGGTATTGCAACAAAAACCAATAGAATTGTAAAACTCCTGGAGCCTTACCATACTCAGGTTTTAGATACCAGAAAGACAACTCCAGGACTACGGTACCTGGAAAAATGGGCTGTACGGATAGGCGGCGGCGTAAACCACCGTATTGGCCTGTACGACATGATTCTGATCAAAGACAATCATGTTGATTATGCCGGCGGCATCGTCAATGCCATCAAAGCGGCTAACGACTACCTGGAGCGTACAGGAAAGAACCTTGACATTGAGATCGAAGTCCGGAATATGGAAGAACTTGAACAGGTGCTTTCAATTGGTCGGGTAAACCGGATCATGCTGGACAACTTTAACCTGGCGGATCTGAAAGAAGCCGTCCTCAGGATCAACCATCAGTTTACTACAGAAGCATCCGGCGGAATACTTGAAACGGATATTGCTGATTATGCAGCTTGTGGCGTGGATTTTGTTTCCATGGGCGCATTAACCCATTCGGTGAAGAGTTTAGATATGAGCTTAAAAGCCTTTTAGGAATGATATCTATTTATTCGATTTCAGCGTTAATCCTGGCATATTTATGCGGATCTATTCCAACGGCAGTTTGGTTGGGCGGCGCATTCTATGGGGTCGATGTCAGAGAATACGGGAGTGGCAACGCAGGTGCGACCAATGTATTCCGGGTACTCGGCAAAAAGGCAGGGATCGCAGTGATGGTGATTGATATTGCCAAAGGATACACAGCCACTAAACTTGCCTACTTTATAGGGCTTTCCGTCACCGGACCACACAATTCATCTCAGTTTATTAACTACGAACTCGCACTCGGTGTTACTGCGGTAATGGGGCATTTGTTCCCGATTTTTGCAGGTTTCAGGGGCGGGAAAGGCGTTGCTACGCTTTTTGGAATGATTTTGGCAGTTAACTTCCCGGCATCTATGCTTTGCGTTCTGGTTTTTGTCAGCGTTTTATTGATTACCAAATACGTTTCTCTTGCTTCGATCTGTTCGGGTTTCACCTTCCCGCTGAGCATTATATTCGTATTTCACTCTTCCATTAAATCAGAGGTTTTGTATGGAATGTGTGTGTGTGTGCTGATTCTCATCACGCACCAGAAGAATCTGGAAAGGCTGCTCAAAGGCAAAGAATCTAAAGTGTATTTGTTTAAACGAAAAGAAAGCCCAACGGCTTAGCCGGCGCTTCAATTCGTTTTCTTGAACAATTAACAACAGATACTATAAACTAATGAAAAAAATTCAACTTACCGGGCTTGCACTTGCAATGCTGCTGACTGCAAATTCATGTTCCACAGTGCCACTATCCGGACGGAGCCGGCTGAGCTTTGTGAGTGAGACAGAGATGCAGTCTGCTGCCGCCCAGAGTTACAATGCCCTGCTTAAGGATCCGGGAACCAAAGTGTTGAACAATGCAGAGGCGACAAGGGTGAGACAGGTTGGGCAGAAAATAGCAGCTGCCGTAACAAAGTATATGAATGCGAACGGTTATGGCGAGCAGATAAAGGGGTTCAACTGGGAGTTTAACCTGATCAACAGTAATGAGATCAATGCCTGGTGTATGCCTGGCGGTAAAGTGGCAGTTTACACCGGAATTCTTCCGGTGGCTAAAGACGATGCCGGCCTTGCCACAGTAATGGGCCATGAAATCGCTCATGCTGTCGCACAACATTCGTCAGAACGGGCATCAAAGGCAGCAGTTGCTGAAGGTGTTGGAAGCCTTATCGGCGCAGCTGCAGGTACCAAGTCAGCGGCCACTCAACAAGTCATTAACCAGGTATACGGTATCGGCGCACAGGCGGGATACTTGCTGCCGAACTCCAGAACGCAGGAATCTGAAGCAGATCATCTTGGTTTGATATTCATGTCTATGGCTGGTTACAATCCAGAAAGTGCCGTTGGTTTCTGGCAGCGGATGTCTACAGCAAGCGGAAGTGCCCAGAAACCACCTGAATGGATGAGTACACACCCTGCTGATGCAACGCGTATTGCGAACATTAAAAAGGATTTGCCGGAAGCACAAAAGTACTTCAAGTCTACAACAGGTAAGATAAAGTAAGAAAGTTAAGTTAAATACAACTGTTAAATTAAATAGGTAAAGGGCCGCTATTGCGGCCCTTTTATCGTTTCTATGATCGCTGATGCCTTAAGCAGGCACTCTTCATATTCCTTTTCCGCATCTGATGAATGTGTGATCGCTCCGCCAACCTGGAAGGAGAGCTGCGCCCGTTCTGCATCATAAAAGATACTACGAATGACGACATTCAGATCAAAGTCCCCATTGGGGTCGAAGTAGCCCAGCGCACCAGAATACGCCCCACGTTTGCTGCGCTCGTACTCATCAATCAACTCCATCGCCCGCACCTTAGGTGCCCCCGTCATTGATCCCATAGGAAAGGTGTTCCTGACCGCATCAATAACATTGAGGTCATTTCGCATGTCACACTCAACTGTTGAGATCATCTGATGTACCTGCGGGAAGGTGTATACCCCAAACATCTCTGTTACGCGAACGGAGCCAGGCACCGCGCATCTGGTAAGGTCATTTCTAACCAGGTCAACAATCATCACATTTTCGGTTTGTTCCTTCAGATCGTATTTCAGCGTCGTCTTCAAGCGGAGATCTTCAGCGGCTGAAGTACTCCGTCCTGATGTCCCCTTTATCGGTTGTGAAATCAGCACGTTTTTTCGCCTGGCTAGAAACCGCTCCGGACTCGCACAAAGCACATACTGTTCTTTAATCTTCAGGAAGCAGGAAAACGGGGTTGGGGAGATGCGGTTCAGCCGCTCAAACGTATCCAGTGGATCAATTACAGCGGCATTCGAAAAAAATTCCTGGCAGTAGGTGACCTCATAAATATCCCCCCGGCTGATGTGCTGCTTCAGTGCTTTTACATTGTCCAGATAGGTCTCTTTGCTCATCTTGCGCTCAATCGTCAGCGGTGCCACCTGACGTTCGGTGGATGGAATCTCCACTTTATCGATTTCCTCCAGTATAGAGGCTGCCCCAACCAGTACTTCAGCAACATCTCCTCTTACGGAAATCAGATATTCGGGAACGAAGAAGAAAAGATCTGGTAGCCCAACGGTATCTTCGTTACCGGAAGTAAGTGCTTCCAGTTCATTTTTCAGATCGTAACCAAAAAAGCCAAACATCCAGGTAGGGTTTTCCTGATAGAAATCTTTTAATGCCGCAAAGGAATCCTTGCAGGGCGACTGAATAAACCTGTCAGCGCCCGCCGCGATCAGCAGATCGTACTTGCCCCTGGGATCCTGATAGTGGTTCGAATCCAGCACACAACAATATTCAAACTGACTGGCCCACTTCCGGGCTTTCCTTTTAAACAGATCTGAACTGGTCATAGTCTGATAATGGTAAACAAAAAAGGGTGGTTTAAAAGCCACCCTCTATATCGAAAAACGAAGTTCGTTAATGTAATTGTAACGTTTGTACCCGATCTGGTCCGACAGAAAGGTATTTAATTGGAACCTCCAGTGCTTCCTCCAGGAACTTAATGTAGTTCGCAAGTGCAGCAGGAATCTCTTCAACCTTCGTAATCTTCGTCAGGTCAGTTTTCCAGCCTTCTATGGCTTTCAATACTGGTGTAGGTTTAATGGAAATGATGTCGTACGGCATGTAATCAATAGTCTCTCCATTGTGCTCATAATGTGTACAAGCGTAGATTGTATCGAACCCATCTAACACATCTGCTTTCATCATGATCAGCTCGGTTACTCCATTTAACATAATGGCGTACTTCAATGCAGGGATGTCAATCCATCCGCAACGACGGGCACGGCCGGTTGTTGCACCAAATTCGTGACCCACCTGCCGAAGATTTTCGCCAACTTCATCATCAAGTTCAGTAGGGAAGGGACCTCCGCCTACACGTGTCGCGTAAGCCTTGAAAATTCCAAATACATCGCCAATCTTGTTTGGTGCGATGCCCAATCCAGTACATGCGCCTGCAGTGGTCGTGTTTGAAGAAGTAACAAATGGGTAGGATCCGAAGTCGATGTCAAGCAGCGTACCCTGTGCACCTTCTGCTAAAACACTTTTTCCTTCTTTAAGATAGCCATTCACAAAATGCTCGCTATCTACATGAGGGATCGTCTTAATAAATTCAATGGCTTCGAAGAAAGCGGCTTCTTTTTCAGCCAGGTCAAACTCGAAGTCGTAATGCGAAAGGATCTCCTTATGTTTCTCTACCAGCTTGGCATATCTTTCTTTGAAATCCGGAAGTGTGGTATCTCCAACGCGTAAACCGTTACGGCCGGTTTTGTCCATGTAAGTCGGCCCAATGCCCTTTAGGGTTGACCCGATTTTATCTTTACCCATTTTCTGTTCATTCGCAGCATCCAGCAACTGGTGTGTAGGAAGGATCAGGTGGGCTTTTCTTGCGATAACCAATTTGTTTTTAGCTACGGGATCCTGACCTGCCTTTTTAAGGTTGTCAAGTTCTCTCTTTAAAATGATGGGGTCAATAACAACACCATTCCCGATAAGATTCATCGTTTTCTCATTGAAAATTCCGGAAGGGATGGTGTTTAAAACAAACTTTTTGCCATCAAACTCTAAAGTGTGACCAGCGTTTGGTCCGCCTTGGAAGCGAGCGATTAAATCATATTGCGGGCTCAATACGTCCACAATTTTTCCTTTGCCCTCATCGCCCCATTGCAGGCCAAGAAGCACGTCTACTTGCGTCATTACTTAAAATTAGAAAAGATTATATTTATATAATTAATTTGCATGTTGGATTTCGGTGTTTACAACCGGAACAGACTTGGCTTTGCAGTCAAAGCAAACGCCATAAAGATTAAGCGAGTGATGTTTGATGTCGAACTTCAGTAAGTCGCCAACCATACTCTGGATCTGGTGAACCCTGGGATCACAGAATTCCACCACCTTGCCGCAGTCTATACAGATGATGTGATCGTGCTGATGGTAACCGTAAGATTTCTCAAACTGGGCCATATTCTTGCCAAACTGGTGTTTAGTCACCAGGTCACAGGATACCAACAGTTCCAGCGTATTGTAAACAGTAGCCCGGCTTACCCTGTACTTTTGATTTTTCATGTGGATGTAGAGGGTTTCTACATCGAAATGGTCATCTCGGGAATATATTTCTTCAAGGATGGCAAAGCGTTCCGGTGTTTTCCGCAGACTTTTATTTTCGAGATAGGCTTCGAATATTTTTCTTACCAACTCGCTGTTGTGGCTTGTAGACATACTTTTTTAACTCCTTTCAAAGGTATCAATTTTTAAATAAAACTCCACGATCTATTGTACTTTAAGCGTCAAAGCGCGTAACACCTGTTACCCCTTTAACTTCAAGAAGATTCTCCATGAGCTTGTCCAGATGTTCTTTATCATTTACGTAAATCATAATTGAGCCATCGAAGATGCCATTATCTGTATCTACAGTGATGGAGCGCATGTTCACCTTAAAATCGTTGGAAATTACTTTTGTTATGTTGTTGATGAGCCCCACATCGTCGATACCTACGATATGAAGTCCGGTTAAGAACGTTAATTCTTTCTGCTTATTCCATTTTGCTTTAACAATCCGGTAACCATAGTTGGCCATCAGCTGTGCCGCATTCGGGCAGTTTGTACGGTGGATCTTAATCCCGTCACTAACCGTTACAAATCCGAACACATCATCACCCGGTCTAGGGTTGCAGCATGGTGCCAGGGTATAGTCTATGCGCTGCATGTCTTCACCGATAAGCAGGATGTCGGACTCCGGACCCTTAACTTTGCTCAATAAAGCCTCAATCTGCTGATGGTCGTTACGCTCCGCGCCTCTGGTTTCAATCTCCTTCTCACTGGCCAGGTAATCTTTCAGGTCCTTCAGCTCAATTTTTCCATGGGCAATGGCGATGAAAAGCTCCTGCGTTGATGGAAGTTTAAAGAAGTAGGTCAGCTTGTTCAGGTTGTCCGTATTGTACGTGATCTTCAGTGATTTCAACTTCCGCTCCAGGGTTTCTTTTCCCTGTTCTGCAATTTTCCTCTTCTCTTCTTTCAAAGATGACTTGATCTTCGATTTTGCTTTCGCGGTAACAACGATGTTCAGCCAGTCTTCCTTAGGTACCTGTTTCCCGGAGGTGATGATCTCCACCTGGTCGCCATTCTGCAACTTGTAAGACAGCGGCACCAGTTTATGGTTGACTTTCGCACCGATACACTTGGCACCCACGTCGGTATGGATCTCAAAAGCAAAGTCAAGGGCTGTTGCGCCCAGCGGCAGTTGAATCAATGCACCCTTTGGTGTAAAGATGAAGATCTCATCCGAAAACAGGTTCATCTTGAAATCATCCAGAAAGTCCAGCGCATTGGCTTCCGGATTATTGAGCATCTCCCGCACTTTCATGATCCATTGATCAAGTCCGTTGTCCGTGCTTGATTCTTTATATTTCCAGTGCGCGGCAAATCCTTTCTCGGCAATCTCATTCATCCGCTGCGTGCGGATCTGAACTTCCACCCATTGTCCTTTCGGACCCATTACGGTCGTATGTAACGATTCATATCCGTTTCCCTTCGGGGAAGATACCCAGTCTCTCAACCGGTCCGGATTTGGGCGATACAGGTCTGTCACAATAGAATATGCTTTCCAGCAATCCGCTTTCTCCTGCTCCGGCGAACTGTCCAGAATGATACGGATGGCAAAAAGATCATACACTTCCTCGAACGGGATGTTCTTTTTCTTCATTTTATTCCATATCGAATGGATGGACTTCGGCCGCCCGAATATGTCAGCCCTGAGTCCCTGCTCAGAAAGGATTTCTGTAATCGGCTCTACAAAGCGCTTGATGAAAAGATTTCGCTCCGCTTTTTTCTCGTTAAGTTGTGTTGCAATGTATTTGTAGGTATCGGGCTCCAGGTATTTCATGGATAGATCTTCCAGCTCGGATTTAATGGCGTAGAGCCCAAGCCGGTGCGCCAGTGGCGCATACAGGTAGATGGTCTCGGAAGCGATCTTCAACTGTTTTT